>JBBSQL010000002.1:0-236089 GCA_038257845.1 Chitinophagales bacterium | reverse complement strand
TTTGAATAATGGAAACCCGGGCGAGGTGAATTATGTTTTACAAACACCCTGGCGTGCCATTGCCAGTGGCGCATTTGTGATCAGTGATAACAGTGATACCAAATTGCAGCGCGGTTTTATTACTGCCGATGTGGAATATGTAAATTATAAAAGTTCCAGGTTTTATACTTCATCGAATGGAGATGCCAGTCAAAAAACCTATTATGACCAGGTAAATTCAGTGATGAAAGATTATTACCAGGGTGCTATTAATTTCCGCGTAGGCGGCGAATTGAAATTTGACCCATGGATGATTCGTTTGGGTGGCGCATATTATGGCAGCCCTTATTCTGACAAAACGCTAAAAGCCAGTCGTACCCAGGCTTCCGGAGGCATTGGCTACCGCTATCATGGATTTTTTATAGACTTAACTTACGCAGCATCTTTTAATAAAGACGTAAATTTTCCGTATCGCCTCTCTGATGCGCCAAATACTTACGCAGATTTAAAAAATAATAAAGGAAATGTTTTATTAACGGTTGGTATAAAAATATAATCGTTGAATATTTTTAAAAATATTTTATTCACTTTTTATTTAGTCAATCAAAATTTTCTGCATTCATAGAAAACCATGCACTCATCGTTGCTTCCTGCAAAATTACTGCTTACCTTTGCTCCCATTTTTTGATACTATGGAGATGACCAAAAATTATGAGCCCGGAACTATAGAATCCAAATGGTATAAACATTGGATGGAACAAGGATATTTTAAAAGTACACCTGATGACCGGGAAGCTTACACAATTACGATGCCGCCACCCAATGTTACAGGCTTCCTGCACATGGGTCATTGCCTCAATGGAACTATCCAGGATATTCTTATTCGCGATGCAAGAATGAATGGGAAAAATGCATGCTGGGTTCCGGGAATGGATCATGCTTCAATTGCAACTGAAGCAAAAGTTGTCGGCATGCTTCGGGAAAAAGGTATCAAAAAATCTTCTATCAGCAGGGAATCATTTTTAGAATATGCCTGGGAATGGAAAGAAAAATATGGTGGTATTATTTTAGAACAATTAAAAAAATTGGGTTGCAGCGCGGATTGGGATAGAACCACATTTACACTTGATAAAAATTATTCTGAGGCAGTTATTAAAACCTTTGTTGAATTGTATAAAAAAGGGTTGATCTATCGCGGAAAACGAATGATCCACTGGGATGTAAAAGCAAAAACCGCATTAAGTGATGAAGAAGTTATTTATAAAGAAGTGCAGTCAACCTTGTATTATGTTCAGTATAAAGTAGAAGGTACAGATAATGAATTTATTCAAATCGCAACTGTTCGTCCCGAAACAATTCCCGGTGATACAGCCATTTGCGTAAATCCAAAAGATAAACGTTTTACACATTTGCATGGCAAGTTTGTTTTTGTTCCATTAATCAATCGCCGAATACCAATTATAACAGATGAATATGTAGAAATGGATTTTGGTACGGGCGCTTTAAAAATCACGCCGGCGCATGATATCAACGATTATCAAATTGGTTTAAAACATTCTTTAGAAATAGTTGAAATATTAAATGAAGACGGTACACTCAGTAAAGCTGCAGAAATTTTCATTTGCGAAGAACGTTTTGAAGCACGAAAGAAAATTGTTGCATTATTAGAGAAAGAAAATTATTTAATTAAAACAGAAAACTATAATACGCAAATTGGTTTTTCTGAAAGAACGGATGTCATAGTAGAACCACGCCTGAGTATGCAATGGTGGGTGAGCATGAAAGACCTGGCTGGCCCGGCTTTAAAACCGGTGATGAATAGTGAAATTAATTTTTATCCATCAAAATATAAAAACCTCTACAGGCACTGGATGGAAAATATTAAGGACTGGTGCATCAGCAGGCAATTGTGGTGGGGCCATCGCATTCCAGCCTGGTATGATGAAGAAGGAAATATTTTTGTGGCTGAAAATGAAAGATCGCTTTACCAGCAACATCCCGAATTAATAAATAAAAAATTATTCCAGGATGAAGATGTGCTTGATACCTGGTTCTCTTCCTGGCTCTGGCCTATGGAAGTTTTTAAAGGAATTTCTGATCCGGGCAATAAGGATTTTAAATATTATTATCCTACAAATACATTGGTTACAGCACCTGAAATTATTTTTTTCTGGGTGGCACGTATGATCATGGCGGGCTATGAATTTGAGAATACAAAACCTTTTAAAGATGTTTATTTCACGGGCATTGTGCGTGATAAAGCCGGTAAAAAAATGAGTAAGAGCCTGGGCAATTCTCCTGATCTTCTTGGGTTAATTGATAGTTATGGTGCAGATGCAGTGCGCTTTGGAATCATCGTTTCTTCACCCGCAGGGAATGATTTATTATTTGATGAAAGTAGTTTGGAGCAGGGAAGAAATTTCAATAATAAAATTTGGAATGTTGTAAAATTATTGAAGATATGGGAAGCACAAAATGCTCCCGATGAAAATAATGCTTCAGAAAGTTTTGCAATCAAATGGTTTGAAAACCGCTTGCAGGAATGTAAAAAAATTGTTGCTGAACAGATGGAACAATTCCAGATCAGTGAGGCTTTGAAAACCATCTATTCACTTATTTGGGATGACTTCTGCAGTTGGTATATCGAATGGGTAAAACCCGCGCAGGGAAAGGTTATTGAAAAGAACATCGTAGAAAAATCAATTGCATTTTTAGATGAATTATTACAAATGCTGCATCCCTTTATGCCATTTATTACGGAAGAAATTTATCATTTATTAAAAGAGAGGAATATTAATGATGATTTATGCATTAAACAATTTACAAAAGTTGAAAACGCAGATAATGGTGTATTACAAAATGGTATCCTGGTAAAAAAAGTTGTTTCCGCATTGCGTGATTTACGTAATAAACAAAACCTGAAACCAAAGGAATATGTAGGTGTTTCTATACTCTCAGAAAATGAAAAACAATATGCGCCAATCATTCATCTTTTACAAAAACAATTATTTGCTTCAGAAATTTCATTTGTGCACATACCGGTAAAAGATGCACTGGTCATGGCCATAGAAAACGATCGGTTCTTTATCGAAACAGAACACGCCATACAAAACGAATCACAAAAAGAAGACCTGGAAAAAGACCTGGTACATCAAAAAAACTTTTTAGCTGCTGTTTTAAAAAAATTATCCAACGAGAAGTTCATTCAAAACGCCAAAGAAGAAGTGATTGCGCTGGAACAAAAAAAGCGCGATGATGCAGAAGCGCGTATTCAAGCCATTGAAGAAAGCCTCAAACTTTTTTAAACCCATCATTAAAAAAACTACATGCAAAAAATTATTTCAGTATTTATTATCGCTCTGTCTTCTTTTTTTATAACTCCAACATATTCACAAAACTGGGACATTAATTTATTAAAAAATATCAACCCGCAAAATCCAAAAGCAGGGTTTTGGACTGCCACCACTTCTTCCGTATATCCCGTGAGTGGCGCATTACCAGTGGGTTTGCTGATAGTTGGTTATATTGATAAAAATAAAAAACTACAGCAGGAAGGCTGGCAGGCCGCGGGCGCTTTGGCAATCAACCTGGTAATTACAGAAGGTTTAAAATATTCCATTAACAGGGAAAGGCCTTATGAAAAATATAGTTTTATTTATCCGTATGACAGATCCGACATTGGAAAATCATTTCCTTCGGGCCACGTGTCAATGGCATTTGCAACTGCCACGACACTTACACTGGAATGTAAAAAATGGTATGTGATTGTACCCGCTTATTTATGGGCTTCAAGTGTTGGATATTCGCGTTTATATTTGGGCGAACATTATCCCACAGATGTAATTGCAGGTGCCGCTGTTGGTGCAGGAAGCGCATTGCTGAGCAACTGGCTTTCCAAAAAAATATTTAAGAAATAAAATTATACTGAATGATTATTGCAGGTCAAGATTCTCAATAATCGTGTTTTCGCCACAAATTGAATAACGATAATTTTTAATGGTTTTTTGAACTGCATTAAAAAATATTTCTGCGCAACCCGGACTTAACCAGTCATGCAATTCAATGACGATCATTTTTGTTTTAGGCAACCAGTTTTCATAATTTTTTAGAAACAATTCTTTTTCACTGCATTCAATATCTATTTTCAGAATATCAATTTTTTCAATGTTGAATGTTGTCATTATCGAATCTATTGAAATTCCTTTTATCGAATCAGCTTCATTGCCACGTGTTACCATAATGCCGGACTTACCACGCTCCTCTTCATCAATCAATTTCAAATTGCAGTCTTCACTCAAAATGCCCGCCAGCACTGGATTTACATCGGAATAATCTTTACAATTTTTTTTAAGTAAATCCATATTTTCCGCATCAGGTTCTATAGCTATCATAGTTGCGCCCGGAAATTTGTTTTTCATTAAAATCGTAAACAAGCCAATATTTGCGCCGGCATCTATAATTGTTTTTGGAGTATATGAAAATTCTAACGCATACTCATCATGTAAAAAAATTTGGTCAAATACTGCTTTATCAGAGGTGTTTTTTCTAAGTGTAATGGGAAATAAAATTCCGGGAACATGAATATCATTAAGCCGGTTAAACTTTAATTTAAAATAAATTATAAGACCATTCCACAAACCATATTTATCTATACAACTGGCTGCACGGGAGAAAGAAAAAATCATATTGTTTTGAAAAAAATAAAGAATTTTAATTCACTAAAAATTCCATACGTATCGTAAGAGAACCAGTTTTTTGTTTACTGCTGGTATTGAATGTTCCTCCAAAACTATAATCTTCATTGCTGTTTTTACCAGTGATCTGGAAAACACCCATGGTTGCTTTTTTCATATCGCCCAATTTACTGCCGGCATTTTTGGCAATGGTTTCTGCGCGTGCTTTCGCGTCGGCACTGGCTTTGGCGAGCAGATCCATTTTTACTTGTGTGAGATGTGTGTTGTAATAGGATGGTGGCGCGGAATTAAGTTCAATACCATTTTGTATAAGCTCTGTTACTTCGCGCGAAATTTTTTCTATTTTGTCAACATCATTCGATTCCACTTTTACATTCTGACTTAATGTATAACCTGCAAAGACAGCGCCCAAAGATCTGCCATTGATGTCTTGTTTATAATCAAAATCTTTAGCGATATCAACAGATGAAAAAATGATGCTGCTGTCATTTAAACCTTTCGTATGTAAATAATTCCGAATAGCGGTTTCGTCTTCTTTCAAGGTAGTGTATGCAGTTTTTAAATCATAAGATTTCCGGGAAAATGTCGCATTCCACACGATCAGGTCACTGGAAAAATCCTGTTCTGCCAGACCTGTTACAACAATCGTATCCATCGTTGTGGAACGAAATTTATAGGCATTGGCAGCAATGGCAATGGCAATGATAAATGAAATGCCCAATATGATGGCAAGAAGCGTTGATCGCATAGTTTGATTTTATTAAAAGTAGGGAATCATTTTAATACAGGCAAAAAAATACACGCCAATTCTGCGCGTGCATTTTTTATAAGTTAAGTAAATTTAGTTTTGTAAAACATCCACCCGCGTGTTTTTATTTGCCGCAGCTATTTTCAACACTTTTACAGAAGTACTGATATACCTGTCAGACTGCAGGAATTTGAGCCATTCCTGGTAACGCAGGGCTTTATTCGTATCGGGGTTATCGTAATATTTATTTTTATCAACAGCCATGAATTTCATATCCATTGGGGCTGCCAGCCTGCCCATACTATCATCCGCTTTCACAAGATCCTTTATTGTGGCCTGTGTTTCTTTATATTCTTTTAAACCCAGGTTTGTTTTTGCATCAGACATTTTGGACAATAAGAGTGTATTCTTTTTTATGACGTTATACGCACTATCGCCGGCAACCATGCCATTTGCTTCTTTCGCGATTTTTGAAAATGTATCCGGATTCATCAATACTCCATAAGTAGCCGGTGGCACTTCATCCCATTTCAATGCATCAGGATTATCTTTCTCACGCAGTTTTAAATATTCATACGTATCGGGAATGACTACATCTGAAGCCACGCCTTTGAGCTGAGTAGATCCTCCATCAACCCGGTAGAATTTTTCAAAAGTCAATTTCAAAGCGCCATATTCTGTGGCACCTGTCATGAAATCAGTTGGCTTGCCAAGTGGTAAAGTTTTTTGAACTGTTCCTTTACCAAATGTGGAAGTACTGCCAATGATGAGTCCTCTTTTATAATCCTGTATAGCCGCGGCAAAAATTTCTGAAGCAGATGCGCTCAGTTCATTAACCATCACTGCTAAAGGGCCATCATATAAAACGGATGGATCATCATCATTCAGGCTTTGTGGTTTTCCATCGCGGTCACGCACCTGTACCACAGGGCCTGAAGGAATAAATAAACCAACCATTCTTACCACTTCATATAAAGATCCGCCACCATTATTTCTTAAGTCGAGTATAATTCCATCAACATGTTCGGCTTTCAATTTTACTACTTCGGCAGCAACATCTTCCGAACATTTATTTCCATCGGGGCGCTGGTAATCGGCATAAAATTCCGGCAGGAAAATATAACCGATCTTTTTATCGCCGTCTGTGATCACTGTACTTCTTGCAAAGATCTCATCCTGTACAATTTCATCTCGGATCAGTGAGACAACTTTTGTCGTGCCATCTGCTTTTTTGAAAGTGATTCTTACTTCCGCGCCTTTATTTCCCCGGATTAATTTCACTACATCCTCCAGTTCAAAACCAGTCACGTCAATGGGTTCATTTGTACCCTGCCCAACTTTTGTGATCACATCATTTACATCCACTTCCTTACTTTTCCAGGCAGGGCTTCCTGTTACAAGGCTAACAACTGTAGTTTGACCATCCTGTTGCTTCAGTTGAGCACCAATTCCGTAAAAACGGCCTGTCATTTCTTCATCAAATGCCCGCTTTTCCACAGGTGGAAAATATTCTGTATGCGGATCCATGATCTGTGTAATGGTATTTACAAAAGCATTGAATTGTTCATCTGGTGTGAGCTTTATTTTAATGCGGCTATAAAACCTGTCGAGTGCAGAAAGCACCCTGTCCCTTGACATTTTTTCAAGTTGCGCATCTGTTTTTGTAGCCATGGAATCTTTTGCATTTGCTTTAGCGCGCTGCTCCTGCAGGTCTGCAAAACGCGTGAGTGTAGCATATTTCAACTTGCTTTGCCACCTCGCTATGCGCTCCGTATTATTTGCCGGATAATCCAATTTGTCCGGGTTCATTTGCACCTGCTCATTGGCAGAAAAATCAAATGGTTTAGATAAAATATCCCTGTAAATAGCAATGATCTCATCCACGCGTTTAAAATAAATATTAGAAACAGCGGGAAAAAATTCCAGTGGTGCGCCATGGATTTCATCATCAATTTTTGTTTCATACACTTTAAGTGCATTGATATCTTCTTTAAGTAAAATTGTTTTTTCAGGATCTGTATTTTCTATGTATTCCTTAAAAACTTTTTTTGAAAAATCATCATTGATTAACTGGGGATCATAATGCTTTTGTACCAGGATATTGCCGATGGCCATTAAGAGTTGTTGCTGGCGGGCATCCGGGCTAGATTCCGCTGCATTGTATTTGAAAGCAAAGAAAATAATACTGAAAACCAGTACAAGAAGGAAAGGAAGCCCTTTTTTACTAATCATAAATTTGCAAATTTTTTTAAACATATTTTCAAAAATAAGTCAAATAAAATAGTTTCAAATCCCGTACTTCCTTATTAACAAGTATTTCAGGGTTTATTAAAACTTTGTTTTGAAACATTAACCGTTTTAAATTATTTTTGTCGCGGTTTTATATAACCATATACGGAGGTTGTAGCTCAGTCGGTTAGAGCGTCAGGTTGTGGTCCTGAAAGTCGAGGGTTCGATCCCCTTCAATCTCCCCAAATAAAACCGCCGGACAAATAAAAAATCCCGGCGGTTTTTTATTTTCGTCTATTTCTACTTCATATAATTATGAATAGCCATTTTATTTTGACAAAATTCTTCACCGCTTGTTTCAAAAATAATTCGATAGGATTTTGCAAAAAATAATATTTGAAATCCCTTTTTCTTAGAAAGAAAAATTTATACAATACCAGGGCATTTCCATTTCCTAACAAAAACATAAAACACGGCAAATCAAGCTATTCTTTTGCCGTTTATCCTTTTATCAATATCAACTACGAATGTTTTGGTAGAAATTTGCAGCATAATTTAATTAAATGAAAAGATTATTAACTTTTATTGCTTTATTCGGCGCACTTCATACAATGGCTCAATACCCGCAAGGTGGTGGCCAGTCCGGCCGAAAAGGTATGAATGCAGGGCATTTTTATGGAAAAGTAGTGGACAGCAAGACTAATAAAGGCATCGAACTCGCTTCTGTGCAACTGACCGGTGAAAAATTTGACTCTGCAACCAAAAAAATGGAAACAGGAATTATAGCTACTGTTTTAACCAAATCAAACGGAGATTTCAGCCTTGAAAATATCCCCGTTTTTGGTGAATTTAATATGAATGTTTCTGCCATTGGTTATTCAGATAATTCTGCCAAAGTCTCTTTTGGTATTTCCATGAAAGGTAATAAAAGCGCAGACAACCAGGCAGGTCAAATGATGCAGATAATGAGCATGATTGACAAGGATCTGGGTAATGTAAAAATGGAACCCACCGAAAACACGCTGGCAGGCGTAACCATTCAATCTGCAGCAAAACCGTTTTTTGAAATGGGTGTTGACCGTAAAATTTTTAATGTTGATAAAAACATCATGAGCCAGGGACAGACTGCCACAGAAGTGATGCGGCAAATTCCAACACTTAACGTGGATATAGATGGCAAAGTGACCATGCGAAATGCCACACCACAATTATTTATAGACGGCAGGCCGACGACGCTTACTTACGATCAGATTCCAGCAGACCTTATTGATAAAGTGGAACTTATTACGAATCCTTCAGCGAAGTTTGATGCATCCGGTGGTGGTGCAGGCATTTTAAATATTGTATTAAAGAAAAATATAAAGACAGGTTATAACGGTGGTATAAGAGCAGGAGTTGATTCCAAAGGAAGAGCAAGTCTTGGTGGTGATTTGAGCTACCGCCACAATAAATTAAATTTAAGCTTGAGTGGAGGATATTTTCAGCGTAAATCGAATTCCAATTCCATCACCAACAGGGATAATATATCTGATACACCGATGAATATTTATTCTACTGATGATGGCACGTCCACTGGTCATTATGCGTATGTACGTGCCAGCCTGGATTATTTAATTGATATCCGCAATACACTTACATTTTCTTATAGCAAAGCACAGGGAAAATTCAGTTCGCTGGATGACCAGGTGATTGATTCTATTGTCAATAATAATTTTGCTTCTTATAGTTCACGACTATCCAATTCCCAATTCACATTTAACAGCAACAGGTATGGCTTAAGTTATAAACACAACTTTACAAAATCCGGCCATGATATTACTGCTGATGTGAATTATAATGCCAGCTCAAACACAAATACCGGGAATTATCTTACGAATACATTTTTCCCCAACACTAATCCAAAAGGTTTACCGGTGAAGCAAATTAGTGAAGGTGATGGCACAACGGATTATCTTGTAATTCAATCGGATTATGAAAATCCAATTTCAGAAAACACGAAACTGGAAGCTGGCGTACGGGCTGCTATCAGGAGTAACGACAATATGAGCATTCAATCATTTTACAATGATTCTGCAGGAATATATTTACCGGTACCTGCGCTTAATAGTAATTATAAATTCAAAGACCAGGTTTTTGCTGCTTATTCTACGTATTCTTTCAAAGTAAAGAAATTCAGATTCCAGCTTGGCTTGCGGGCAGAGAGTTCAAATTATAATGGCACATTACTGGGAAAAGATTCATCTTTTAAAGTGGACTTTCCAATCAGCCTTTTCCCAAGTTCATTCATCACTTACCAATTAGCTGATAAACAAGATATACAGTTGAATTATTCAAGGAAAATCAACAGGCCAAATTTCTTCCAGTTACTTCCGTTCATTGATTATTCAGATCCGCAAAATTTAAGTGTGGGTAATGCAGGTTTGAAACCTGAATTTACAGACCTGGGAGAATTGTCTTATAATATCAGTTATAAAAATAACTCGAATTTCCTGGCGACAGTTTATGGCCGTCATACAACTGACCTGATCACCAGCTTTCAATATGTTGGCCCAAGCCCTTTGAATCCTGAAGACACGGTTGTTTTTAATACGTATGCCAATGCAAGTAATAGCTGGTCTTATGGATTAGAACTAACAAACCGTATCAACCTGTTTAAAATTTGGGATCTTACGGTCAATGTGAATTTATATAATTCCATAATCAATGGTGGAGCATCTCAATTAAATGTGAGCAACCAGAGAATAAGTTGGTTTGGAAAATGGAATAATAATATACGTCTTCCAAAAAAATTCACCATCCAGTTTTCCGGAAACTACCAGGCAAAAACAATTCTTCCCCCGGATAATGGCGGAAGAGGCCGTGGCGGTTTCTTTGGCAGCAGCGGACTGGGAACTACACAGGGATATATTTTCCCGAATTACAGTTTTGACCTGGGCTTGAAAAAAGACTGGGCAATTAAAGGAACAAATACCCTTTCATTATCATTGAGTATGAATGATATTTTTAGAACTGCAGTAAATAAAACGTATTCCGAATCTCCCTATTTCACGCAGATTTCTACCCGTTACCGCGATCCACAGGTACTTCGTGTAAATCTGAGTTACCGGTTTGGAAAAATAGATGCAAATTTATTTAAGCGCAGAAATACCAAAGACCAGGGCGGTGATACAGATATGTCCGGCGGCATGGGCGGCGGTAAATAAACGTTGTTGTTGATGATGAAATAAAACCTGTTGGAAATAATCCGGCAGGTTTTATTTTTTCCCTGAAAGCATGGGCACAAATGAAAAATAATCAAAATATTCTTCCTGGTTTTCTGTGTCAGAAATCTTCGTAATACGCAACATGCGCTGCTTATTTCCTTCATCTAAAGGAATGATCATGATACCACCAACTTTTAACTGCTGCAATAATTTTGGGGGAATATGCGGTGCAGCAGCAGTGATGATGATCCTGTCAAATGGCGCAAATGAAGGCAGCCCTTCAAAACCATCGCCATAGAAAAATTTGATGTTTGGATATTTTGATTTAAAGATGAATGTCTTATTTTTTTCAAACAATTTTTTTTGTCGCTCGATAGTATAAACACGCGCGCCCATTTCACTTAAAACGCTTGCCTGGTAAATACTTCCCGTTCCGATCTCCAACACTTTCATGCTTTTCATTACCTGCAATAATTCTGTTTGATATGCAACTGTATAAGGCTGGGAAATGGTTTGCCCTTCCCCAATGGGAAATGCGCGGTCTTCATAGGCAATTTTATCAAAAGCGGAATCCAGGAAAAAATGGCGCGGAATATTCTCAATGGCGTTTAGAATATTTTCATCTTTAATTCCCTTTTGCCGCAATTGTGCTGCAAGCCTTTTACGCAAGCCTTTATGCTGGTATGTGTCGGTATAATTTATCAAAATATTTTCCTGTGGAAATTAGTTCGATTTTGGATTGAAAAAATTTGACAACTAATCTTTCAATTTCATTGAATCAATAATTCCTTCTATTCTTTTTTTCAAATACTCTTGCGTTGCTTCAAATTTTTCTTTGTTTTGCAAGACAGTATGTACACTGAAATAAAATTTAATTTTTGGCTCTGTACCACTTGGCCGGGCAGATATTTTACTCCCATCTTCCAGAAAAAATTGCAGCACATTACTTTTTGGCAAATCTAATTTCCAAGTTTTACCATTTTGCAAATTTTTTCCTTGTTGAGTTTGATAATCCAGTATTTCCACCACTTTGGAACCATTGATTTCAGCAGGTGGATTTTCGCGGTAAGCATGCATCATTTCCTGAATTTCTTCCTGGCCATGCATACCTTTTTTTGTAATGCCAATCAGGTCTTCCAGGTAAAAGCCGTATTCAAGATACAAGTCAATTAATTTTTCAAAAAGCGAACTGTTATGCGATTTTTCCACGGCAGCCATTTCACATAAAATGGCCACAGCAGATACGGCATCTTTATCCCTGATTTTATCTCCAACCATTAAGCCAAAACTTTCTTCACCCCCAATGATATAATTTTCTTTGCCTTCCTTTTCTTTGATCAGTGCAGCGATCCATTTAAAACCGGTGAGCACATTATAGCAGGTTATATTATTTTTCTCTGCAACCTTATCTATCATATCTGAAGTAACGATGGTTTTAATAACCATGTCATTTGGCTCAGACTGGCCGCTTTTTTTCCGTGCTTCGATCATATAACTAAATGCAAGTACTGCGGTTTGATTGCCATTCATCAGAATCCATTTTCCCTGGTCATTTTTCACACCAATCCCTACCCTATCGGCATCCGGGTCTGTGCCACAAAGAATATCCGCATCCAGCATTTCTGCCTGTTGTAGTCCGAGTTTCATAGCTTCACTTTCCTCCGGATTTGGATAAATAACTGTGGGGAAATTGCCATCTGGTTTTTCCTGTGCTTTTACAACAGAAAAATTAGTGAAACCATACGCTTTTAAAACCTGCGGCACGAGTTGAATACCTGTGCCATGTATTGGTGTATAAACAATTTTTAAATCGTGTTGCAATGCAATCTGTGCAGGATGAACGCTTAAACCTTTAGCCATTTGAATATAAGCTGTATCTACTTCTTTTCCGATCTTGCTGATGAGTTCATCATTGCCTGTCCATTTCACTTCATCCACGCTGTTGATCTTTCCAACTTCTTCCATCACACCGGCATCATGTGGCGGCACTAATTGTGCACCATCAGACCAGTATGCTTTATACCCATTGTATTCTTTGGGATTATGAGAAGCTGTGCAATTCACGCCGCCTTTCGCTCTTAAATACCTGATCGCATAACTGAGTTCCGGAGTTGGCCTTAATGATTCAAATATATACACATAAATATTATTTGCCGCAAAAACATGGGCCGTAATATCGGCAAAAAATGGACTTTGATTGCGGCTGTCATAAGCGATCACCACAGATATCAGCGCATCATCACCTAATTTTTTTTTCAAATAATTTGCAAAACCCTGTGTTGCTTTTCCCACAGTATATTGATTCATGCGGTTTGTGCCCACACCCATAATTCCCCGCACGCCACCAGTACCAAATTCCAGTTCTTTATAAAATGCGTCTTCCAGTTCTGCCGGGTTTTCTTTTTGCATTTTGCGGATGGCAACTTTTGTTTGCTCATCATAATTTCCATCCAGCCACTCATTAATTTTTTGCGTTGTTTTAAGATCCATGCTCTATGTGTTTTTTAAAAAAAATTATAAATGATCCTTGTATTTTTAATAGATCAGACACTTTCAACCACGGCTGAAAATTCCCCATTATCCAGTTTTACTTTAATAAAATCATCGTCTGTGGTTGCGAGTGAAAGGCCAACAAAATCGGGTTGTATGGGGAAAAGTTTATGCATGCGTTCAACTAAAACCAATACCAGGATGCGTTTAGGATAAAAATCCAAAAGTGGTTTCACTGCATAGAGCAATGTTTTACCACTGTTACAAACATCATCAATGAGTAAAATATTTTTATTATTTAAATCAATTTCTTTATCAAATATGATATCTCCCGGTTTTGTTTTATTTATTGTTGCGGAAACCACTTCAATACTCGTTTTAAAATAGCCGGCAATCAACACCGCGATTTTTTTCGCGAGGTCAAAACCAATTTCACGGATACCAATTATGATGAGCGGGTTTTTTTCACCGGCCAGGTGTTCCGCCACTTCCAGCGCGAGCCTTGAGATCTTTTGCGCGGCCACCTCTTTTGTAAGCACCAATTTTTTTTCTTCCATGAAGCGCTGATTTATGCGTTCAAAAATAAAACAATCTGCCTATACATGTTTAAACAATACAACAAAGTTTTACCTTAGCATTCAATTTTATCATTCATTGAAACTGAAATAAACCTTTCATGCAATATTTACCACAGGCTTTATTCATTTTACTGGTGTTGGTTTCGATACTTTTTTTTAGCATGAATGCAAAAAAGATCCGGCAAAACATTTTGTCCGGCCTGGATGAAACGATCAATGACGAAAAAGGAAAAAGGTGGAGAAATGTATTGTTGCTCGCATTTGGGCAAAAAAAAATGTTTAAAAACCCATTGGTTGCTGTGATGCATTTCGTTGTATATGCGGGCTTTGTCATCATCAATATTGAAGTGCTGGAAATAGTGCTGGACGGGGTTTTTGGCTCGCATCGTTTATTTTTCAAACCATTGGGTTCTTTGTATATCGGCCTGATAAATGGTTTCGAGTTTTTAGCCGTGGGCGTATTTGTCTTTTGCGTGATTTTTTTATTAAGAAGGAATGTTGTAAAAGTAAAACGACTTTGGAGTAAAGACCTGGATGGCTGGCCGCACAGTGATGCGAACTATATTTTAATTACGGAGATTATTTTAATGAGTTTATTCCTCACTATGAATGCAAGTGATACCATCCTGCAATCAAGAGGTATTGGCCATTATGGTGAAGCGGTCACCGGAAATTTTATTTTTTCATCTTTATTGCATCCACTCTTAAATGGTATGAGTGATTCATCATTAATTTTCACCGAAAGGTTTTGCTGGTGGCTGCACATATTTGGCATCTTTGCATTTTTAAATTATCTACCTTATTCAAAGCACCTGCATATTTTACTGGCATTTCCAAATGCCTGGTATGCGCGCTTACTGCCGCAGGGAAAAATGACAAACATGCCGGATATTCAGCAGGAAGTTTTATACGCCATGCAACCTGAATTAATTCCTGCAGAAGCGCCTGGAGAAGCACATAAAAAGTTTGGCGCAAAAGATACAATGGATTTAAGCTGGAAAAATTTACTGGATGCATATACCTGTACAGAATGTGGAAGATGCAGTGCCGCCTGCCCGGCAAATATTACGGGGAAATTATTAAGTCCGCGTACGATTATGATGAAAACAAGGGACAGGGCTGAAGTTGTTGGAAATAATATTCGCGCTAATAAAAGTTTCGTGGATGATGGAAAATCATTGCTTCATGACTATATCACTGCAGAAGAATTAAGAGCATGTACAGCCTGCAATGCCTGTGTAGAAGCATGTCCGGTTAGCATCAGTCCATTAGATATAATATTTCAATTACGCAGGTATTTAATTATGGAAGAAAGCAATGCACCGGCTGAATGGAACAGCATGTTTAGCAGTATTGAAAATAATTTTTCTCCCTGGAAACTTCCACCGGATGAACGGGATAAATGGGCTGTAGAAATGAATACGCCAGAATAATTTTAAATCGCAGATTTTACAAACAACATCCTGTATAATTGTGCCAGTGCAGCAACAATAAAGATAACGCCCATTATGGTGTTGAGCGTTTTAATGCTAACATTCATTTTCGTAATCAGCCAGTTTCCGCCATACATATACAAGGCGAGCCCGGAGACCGTACCGATGCCACAACCGATTGTGAAAAGATTGAATTCCAGGGTTGTTTTTGCGAGCACATTTAATTGCATCAGGTAACTGCTCCAGATAAACCAGAATGGTATTTGAGCAGGGTTTAATGCACTCATGCTAAGTCCCAGTAAAAAACGATCCAGTTTATTTTCCAGCAAAAAAGCTTTTTTATCCGGCGCTTGTTTGCGTGCCGCGATAAAACTATAGATTCCCAAAGCCAGGAACAATCCGACAGTGAGCCAGCCTAAGATTAGAAAAAAAATCTCATGAGAAAGTATCCAGTTAACCCCGGAAAGTGTGAGGCGTAAATAAACAATTTCAACAATGGCCACACCGATCGAGTATTTCCAGGCATTTACAAAATTTTCCTGTACGGCGATTTGTGTAGATGTAATACTCATTGTACCCAAAGGCAATTGGCCCAAAAAACTCACCAGCCAGCCAATGAATAAAATAAAAAGTATATGCATGTAAAAATTTGGCTTGCAAAATAAGGAACTGCTTTCAATAAATATTTTTCAGTTAGAATAAAATAAGTATGAATGATAATAAAAAATCCTGTGAAAAAATAAACTTAAGGAATCCAACTATAAGGCATTTTTCACGGCAAGAATTTATTTCTGTACTTTTGAAAAAAAACGAATGCATATTTCCACGATGGCAGAAATGGCAGCCGCTGGCGAATCACCCGATATTTTATTTTGGGTTGGTTGCTCCGGAAGTTTTGATCAACGCGCACAAAAGATCACGAAAGCATTTGCAGCAATTCTTACAAAAGTCGGGATCAAATTCGCTATCTTAGGAAATGAAGAAGCATGCAATGGCGATCCGGCAAGAAGATCAGGCAATGAGTTTTTATTTCAAATGATGGCCTATAATAATATCCAGGTATTAAATGGGTATGGTATTAAAAAAATGGTCACTGCCTGCCCGCATTGTTTCAACATTTTTAAAAATGAATATCCTGCATTGGGAGGGAATTATGAGATCATACATCACTCCGTTTTTTTACAGCAATTAATTGATGAGGGTAAAATAAAGATGAAAGAAGATGGTGAATTTAAAGGTAAAAAAATTACGTACCACGATAGTTGTTACCTCGGCCGCGCCAATAACATTTATGAAGCGCCAAGAAAAGTTCTGGAAGCATTGGATGCAGAACTCGTAGAAATGAAACGCTGTGGCAGCAATGGTTTATGTTGTGGTGCCGGTGGTGCACAATTCTTTAAAGAAGATGAACCAGGCAATAAAAGAATTAATATTGAACGTATTGATGAAGCGCTGAGTCTCCAGCCGAATATTGTTGCTGCAGCCTGCCCTTTTTGTAATACCATGTTGACAGACGGCGTGAAAAACCGCGAAAAGGAAAATGAAGTGCAGGTACTCGATATTGCAGAATTGATAGAAAGAGATATGGAATAAAAAGAGCTTAAAAATTAATATGGACCTCGATTATCAAAAATATATTCCTGGAAATTTTCCGAAGGAATCACGTGTATGGATTTATCAAAGTAACCGCGCATTTTCTGTTACAGAAGAAAAGGAGGTCAATGAAATCCTGGAAAAATTTATTGCTGGCTGGAATACCCATGGCAATGAAGTAAGTGGTTTTGGCCATTTATTTTTTAACCACTTTATTGTATTCATGGCAGATGAAACAAAATTTGGTGTAAGTGGTTGCAGCACGGATAGTTCTATACGATTGATCAAACAAATAGAAAAAAAGTTTGATATGCAGTTACTCGACAGGTTGATGCCTGCACTCCTTATCGAAAATAAAATCCAGGTAATGACCATTTCTGCAATTAGGAACGCTTTAGAAGAAAATGTAATTTCAAAAAATTCTATTTATTTTAATAATATGGTATCGGATAAAAAAGAATTCTGCGAAGAATGGCTGCTACCTTTGCAGCAGGGCTGGCTTGGAAAAAAGTTGCAACTACAAATGCAAGCCAAATGATTTTTATTGTTAGTCATTCCCCTACCCCGTATTTCTTCTAAAATTCACCTGCCTCTTTATCGGGAACTCAAATAATTTTCTCCCGGCTTCATTTTTTGTATTTCAAAATATTTTACGTGTTTCTATTTTCATGCGTTATTGATTTTGGTAGTTATTTTTATTGAATATGCCTTTAAATAACCCAATAATGCCATTTACTAATTACACAATTCCAAAACTTTTTTATCGGATTTTAAAATAGAATCTTTATATTTGAAAAACATTTATTCCATTTAAAAAAACACAATCATGAAAAAAATTTATTTATTTGCTATCCTGCTTTTTGCAGGCAAGTGCATTTTTGCACAAGCAGTTTTTACAACTTTCAGTTCCGGCAACTGGAATAATGCCGGTGTTTGGAACGTCGTTTCGGGTACTGATGACGATAATATTCCGGATGCGAATGATGATGTAACCATCCTCGATGGAAATACAATTACTGTAAATGACGCTGAAGCAGTGCATAATCTAACATTACAGGGCCTTGCATCCACTGCACTAAATGTAAATGGTGCAAACCTGAGTATTTTTGGAACACTCACCGGCCCGAGCTCTAATTTTACAAATGATATTTTGAGAACCAACGGGACTGGTAATATTAAATTCGAAGGTGGTGCCCGTGCTTTATTTGGTACCTGGAGTTTAGGTTCCACTACAGCAGCATGGCTTTGGCGTATGGAAGTAGCACTCGATAGTGGCGCTGTAGGTACGGCAGGCAGTGTTCGAGCCAGTTATATACATTTTACTTCTGGAATTTACTCCGGATCAGAAATTCGCGTGGATTCATCTTTCTCTGATGGAACAGGTGTTATACTGATTGATAAAAAAGCCACTGTTCGTTTTAGTACATCCATAGGAGGAAGACTTGTCTATTATACACCATCCTGGTGCCGGAGTCTTACTGTAAATGGCACTTTACAATCAACAGGGCAAGGATATATTGACGGTCAAAATATAATTATTGCGGGTAAGCTTTTATTAACCGGTTATGGCACCGTTATCTCCTATCCAAATGGATCAGGTGTGCCGGAGTTTAGTTATGCCAGCAAAAGTTCAGTAGAATATGCTTATAATGGTGAAATAATCATGGGTGATGAAATTAACCGTTCAACTTTACCTAACCCTGTTTTGGATACAGTTGTTATAAATGTTGGAAGTCAATTTAATCCAACGGATGTAAAGATCACCAATGATACATGTTATACAAATAATGTGCGTTTTGGGAGTTATGGTAAATGGTGGATCTCCACAAACGGCAGGATTATTATATCTGCAAATCCAAAAATAACCGGCCAGGATAATACAAAATATATAGCCACTATTTCCGGTGATGTTAAAATAAAAGGAATCGGTAACACTGAAATAGCAGTGCCAATTGGCCCGTCATTAACCGAATATAACCCTGTAACAATTAAAAATGCAGGCACGCCGGATGATTTTACTTTCAAAGCTTTATCCAGCCGGCCGCCGTGTCTTGGCCCGAATCCACTGACTTCACTTAATTATCAATGGGATATCGGAGAGTTAACCAATGGTGGCTCGGATGTCACTTTATCTTTGGGATATACTGACATCACAAAGCGTGGTTCACAATACTTACCGAACAAAGCGAAGATTGTTCATTGCGCCGGTAACAATCCAAATTACAGCAGTGGAAATGGCGAAGACGGTACAAGCCCATTCATTGTAAAAGGAAGTGGATTTAACCAGTTTTCTTTATTTGGAATTACCAGTGATGAAACAGTTTTACCATTAACTTTTATCCAATCTTTCACTTCACATATTCAAAACACAGATGTGGTACTTGATTGGGCTGTAAACTGCACATCATCAAGTGTAACTATGGAAATGGAAAACTCTGTTGGAAATACAAATAACTTCACATCAATTTATAAAATTGTAGCCGATGCTGGGCGTTGTAAACAACCATTCCAGTATGTGGATCCGAAAGCTGCACTGAATGATAATTACTACCGTATCAAAATTACTGATATAGATGGCAGTGTAAGTTATTCAGGAGTGATTCATGTAGTAAGTACTGTAAAAGGTATCGCTATCTCACTCGCGCCAAATCCTGTAACAGGCCCGCAAGCTATATTCAGCGTGGTTTCCGACAGGCAAACAGATATTTTTCTCACTATCACAGATGCCCAGGGCAAAGTGATAAAACAGGGTGATTACAAAATCAACCAGGGCGCAACTTTAATCAATATTGATGTATCACGCATGCAAAAAGGGATATACTTTGTAAGAAGTATTGAATCCGGCAAAGTGATCGGTTCATTTAAAATGATTAAACAATAATCATTTCCGGGTCTATAGAATACATCAAACGAAAGCCCTGCAAATTTTGCAGGGCTTTTGTCTTTTGCAAATTCCGAATTGGGGCGTGATTGATAATATACAAAAATTAATTTACCCTATTATATTTATTTTGGGGTGTGGATTTAATATCCCATTATTTTCTTTTATTGAAATGTGGATTTGCTGAAACTTGTGGATATAACTTTACCTGAACTTTACTCCATTGCCAAAATAAATATTCACGGATTATAATGTTTGTCTTATATTAAAATTTTATAAACCTGTTTAAATTTTCTCATACAATTCAAAATATGCTTTAGCAGCACTTTGCCAGGTGAATTGTTTTGACCATTGAATAATACGATTCCTTTTTTCTATATCCGCAAAATAATCAATTAATCCGTTTTCAACCACTTCAACAATATGCTGAGGTTCAAAATTTTTCCAATAAAAAGCTTCTATGCCGCCAATTTCTGGCAAGCTGGTTAAGCTAGATAAAAAAACAGGCTTTCCAAGGCTCATTGCTTCTACAATTGGTAAACCAAATCCTTCCGAAAGTGATGGAAACAGAAAGGCTCTACAACTTTTATATAATTGATATTTTATACTTTCTGAAACATTCCCCGGTAAGATCAGCCGGTCAGCAACCTTGCTTTTTTCAGCTAATGAAATTAGCTCCTTTGCATACTCGGAAGTGTTATTTCCGGCTATGATCAATTTCATATTTTCAAAATGCTGAAGCAATGGAAGTAACACTTTGAAATTTTTTTTGGCGGAAATAACTCCTATACTAAAAAAATAATTTTCATAATTCTCAACTCCTAAATAGTTCTCGTTAACAGGTATTTTCAGGGAATTGCCGTTATAAATTACATGCACTGGTGTATTGTTTAATTCTAAATTTTCCATAACTATTCTTTCGGTAAATTTTGAAATAACAGTAATCACTTGTGCACGGTTAACTTTTTTTTGCAAGTCTTTAAGCTTGTTTTTTTGTTTTAAACCTTGATATTTTTCAAGAAAATTGAGATCATGTATAGTTAAAATAAGCCGGGTGTTTTTATTCGTGGGAAAATAGTGCGAATCCTGGTGAAGGCAATGCCATACATTAAATTTATTACTGCTCACAGGGAACAACTTGTGCAATGGCGTATGAGAAATATAATTGAAAGAATCACCAAAGATATTTTTTTGATCTGATGGCAAATAAAAGTCAAGTTCTAAATTTTTTAGTTTGAGATGTTGAAATTGTTTGCCAATGTGAAAGCAAAACTGACCAAGCCCACTGTACGGGTTCTTTAATTTCTCCATTTCTATCAGCACACTTTTCATTATTGCAAAAGTTTAAATATATACTATCAAAAAATAATTGAAAGGCTAAATATGATTTTAAAAATTAGTGACATTTTTACTTATAAAAATTGTAAATAGTACTTACTTATTTATACTTTTTATTAATATCAACCTTTTTAAAGTTAGGGTAAAAAATCCTTTTGTTTATTGTTTCTTTGTACAATGAATATTTCGGTTGTCATTATTACAAAAAATGAGGCACACATAATTGAGCAAACCCTTCAAAGCCTGCAGCCGCTTTTTACGGATGTTGTAATCGTGGATAGTGGCAGCACGGATAATACAATTGCAATATGCAATAAATTCAACACGCATATAATTGAAACAGGCTGGGATGGATATGGTGCAAATAAAAATAAAGGTATAGATGTAGCAAAAAATGATTGGATACTCAGCCTTGATGCCGATGAAGCAATTGATGTAAAATTAAAAAAATCACTTTTGGATATTAAATTAATGAATCAGGAAGATGTTTATGATATTCGGCGAAAAAATTTTTTTTGCAATAAATGGATCCGCTTTGGGGAATGGGGTTTTGACAGCCATATTAGATTATTTAACCGCAATAAAGTGCGGTGGAATAATGCGGCAGTGCATGAAAAACTAATACTGCCCGATAAATGTAAAATATTAAAAATTCCAGGCTACATTTTACATTACACTGTAAGTAACCGGCAGGAATTTGAAAAAAAAAATAACTTTTACGCTAAAATGAAAGCCGATAATTATGCAGCTTCCGGTAAAAAAAATAATTACATAAAACAATATTTATCACCGTTGTATTCTTTCTTAAGAAATTATATTTTCAGGTTAGGTTTTTTAGATGGAGTGGAAGGCTTCCTCATTGCAAAAAACGATGCTTATCATACATACCTAAAATATAAATATTTAAGCGATCTATAAAAAATTAAAAAAATCACTCGGAAAATTTTAAAAGCAATATTTTACTTTATACAAAATGCTTTTTTCACTTTTGGAACATAATCCAATTTTTCCCACGTAAATAACTCTACTTTTTTTCGAACGACTTTTCCTTCCGGAGAGTGAAATTCTTTTGTTACTATTTCCGGTTTGCGGCCCATGTGGCCATAGGCTGCTGTTTCACTATAAATCGGATTGCGTAATGCCAATCTTTGTTCAATAAAGTATGGGCGCATATCAAATAATTCTTCCACTTTTTTTGAGATCTCTGCGTCAGAAAATTTTACTTTTGAAGTGTTGTATGTATTTACATAAATAGAAGTAGGTTTTGCTACGCCAATGGCATAAGAAACCTGTACCAGGATTTCATCACAAACACCTGCAGCTACTAAGTTCTTGGCAATATGCCTTGTCGCATAAGCAGCACTGCGATCCACTTTACTCGGGTCTTTACCACTAAATGCGCCACCTCCATGTGCGCCTTTGCCGCCATAAGTATCCACAATGATTTTCCTGCCAGTTACACCTGTATCTCCATGTGGGCCGCCAATCACAAATTTTCCTGTTGGATTAATATGGTATTTAATATTTTTATTGAAAAGATCTCCGTATTTTTTATATTTTAATTTCACCCTGGGAATTAAAATATTGATCATATCCTTTTTGATTTTTGCCAGCATTTTTTCTTCAGTATCAAAATCATCATGCTGCGTGGAAATAACAATTGCATCTATACGTACGGGCTTATTATTGTCATCGTACTCAAGTGTCACCTGGCTTTTAGCATCAGGCCTTAAATATTTGATTTGTTTGTTTTCGCGGCGCAATGCTGCGAGTTCTTTTAAAATTGTGTGCGAAAGATCCAATGCCAGGGGCATATAATCATCTGTTTCATTTGTGGCATATCCAAACATCATTCCCTGGTCGCCAGCGCCCTGTTCTTCTTTTTTCTTTTTATCCACGCCCTGGTTGATGTCCGGAGATTGTTCATGAATCGCAGATAAAATACCACAGCTATTTGCCTCAAACATATATTCACTTCGTGTATAGCCAATTTTCCGGATCACGCTGCGTGCTATTTCCTGCACATCGAGATACGCTTTGGATTTCACTTCACCGGCGAGTATTACCTGACCGGTTGTAACTAAGGTTTCACAGGCAACTTTACTTTCCGGGTCAAAAGCCAGGAAGTTATCTATAAGTGCGTCAGAGATCTGGTCAGCAACTTTATCAGGATGTCCTTCAGAAACACTTTCTGAAGTAAATAAATAAGGCATACAATTTTTTTAAAGAGAATTGCAAAGATAATTGCTACAACAATACAATTTAAAGTACGGAATACACAATATGAAATTTCATCTTGTACTGTGTATTATTTCCACCTCCAAGCCGGACTCGTCCTATGCCTGGATAATTCAGGGGCGTTGCAGCAATTGTCCTGTATACTGGCTGCTGTTCTGCTATACGTATCGCTTCATTGAATGGTGAATACAATATGAGTGTGTATGTGGGATTGTGATTGGTCACGATACCCTGTACATACCGTGTCAGGCTGAAATTGTAGCTGGACATGGTTTTGCCGGTAAGCGGATCTATTGAATTTCTTGGTATGCCTCCAAAATCAGGATAGTTCAGCAATACACCTGCTGTAGATGAAAATATAGCATCAGATGTCGGGTTATAAATATTTACGGGATTTTCAAAACCGGGAATATTAAACCAAAAGGTAGAATCACTTTTTGCCAGCAAAAATAAATTGGGTGTATTATATAAAGTATCCGAGTTGGTTACATTATCCACCACCTGTTCCATAATCAGTTCCGCGCGATGTACAATAATATTTGGCAATCCACTTAAACCTGGAATTTTAATTGTGGCATACGTTCCCGGACCTGATTGTATATAAATCAAACTATCCTGTATGTCACCATTTGGCGGGTAATAACGCCCGATATCTGCAGGTAAACTACGATCCCGTGATATATAATTTGTAGATGCTGATGTAAAAGTGCCCGGCCTGAAATACCTGACTGAAGTATCTATTTTTCCACTTGTATCAGTATAGTGATAGTATAATGCCAGCTTGCTATTGGTATCTAATAAATTTACGCGAATAAGGGCATTGCCAGTTTGCTCGGCAGCTACCTGTAAACCTTTGAATGCGGCACTAAATAAAGAATCATTTTTATACGCATTGGTCGTATCAAATGTATTTAAAAACTTTTGTCCAAAAGAAGCGCTTAATTTTATACGGATCTGGTCAACTGCTGCTTCATTATAAGGATAAATGCTATCACGCACCTGCCTGATATCAACAGATTTGGCCATATTATTTTCAGTCACTTCCTGTTCACGCGGTACAACAAAATTGGTGTTGTAGGAAGAGTCTTTAAAATCAAAATCATTTTTAATTTCATACACCCTAAAGGCAAGATTTTTTGTAGAATCGCCCGTATAACTTTGATACCCGAGCACCAAAACCATCGAATCATAAACAAGCTGATCTTTTGGGCGTTCAAATAAAACAGGGTAAATAGTGGGCTTGAACTGGGCATTAATATTCGCTGTAGTTTTGCCGAAAATCGGGTCGTTCATATACCCAATTACATGATCAATACCTATCGAAACGGAGATGATACTATCACCGGCATTTTTTGTCATAACATCGAGCGTGGTATCCTTGGTATTAACGCCGTCAATCCCTGATGCGAGGCCATTTCCGAGGTTCGTTGTAACGATCTTGGTGCATGCAGAAAGGAGGCAAAAAAAACAAATAAAAACAAGAAAAAATAGGTTGCGTATGCGGAAAAAATTCATGAAATTTTACTTCGGCGCAAGATCATGATACAAATCTAAATACTCTGTTAAATCACTTTCCTGGCCTTTAAAATTGAGTATTTTTTTACCTTTCATTTTTGAAAATTCTTCCAATAATTTCTTGTCTATTTTATCGGCGCCAAAAGTGATGGCATCTGAAAAAAGTGCACCGGCCCGAAACATGGCCACATTACTTCCATCACCCAAAGCTTCGAGGTTTGCAGTAGAAATATTGGCATGTATATTTGCTTTGCGCACAAAATCTTTTCCGAGTTTTTCTTTGAAAGTATTTTGATTGATCGTGTAAACAATTTTTCCCTGCGCAAAAACAGGTTCGCGGTTATAAGCAGTTTTTAAATAAAGAGGAATAAGGCCTGTCATCCAACCAGTGCAATGAATTATATCCGGGGGCCAGCCAAATTTTTTCACCGTTTCCAAAGCGCCTTTACAAAAGAATATCGCCCGCAAATCATTGTCATCATACCACTTTTCAGCTTCATCACGGAAAACGAATTTGCGTTTAAAAAGATCTTCATTATCCAGGAAATAAACCTGTAAACGTGCATTGGGCAATGAGGCCACTTTTATTTGCAACGGCATATCATCATCATCCACGGAAACATTTATGCCTGACAGACGTACCACTTCATGCAGACGGTGACGCCGCTCATTGATATTTCCAAAACGGGGCATAATACATCTCACTTCAAGGCCATTTTCATGACTTTTGATAGCGAGCCTGTTTATGATTTCTGAAAATTCCGTAAGTTCAAGATATGGAGACATCTCCGTAGCTATGTATAAAATTCTTTTCTTTGCAGCCATATTTTAATTTCTTTTTCCTAAATCATCCGGGCGGAATGAATGCAAAGTTACATAAATTGAACTTAATTAGATTTTAACCAAACTAATTGAATCGTTAAATAAAATAAATGATCATTTTTAAAACTATTGCCGGCCTTCAGAAATTCTTACAGAATTTACAGCGTCAAGGTAAAAAAATTGGCTTCGTTCCAACCATGGGTGCCTTGCATGCAGGACATCTTTCCTTATTGGAAATAAGTAAGAAAGAAAATGATGTTTCTGTGTGCAGCATTTTTATTAACCCATCTCAATTTAATAATAAAACCGATTTTATCAAGTACCCGGTTACTTCGGAAAATGATATTTTATTGCTTGAAAAAAAACATACAGATATTTTGTTTATGCCTTCACTACCGGAAATGAATACGATTCATTTTCATGACCGCATTGATTTTAAACTTGACGGCCTTGATGCAGTATTAGAAGGTTTGCACAGGCCCGGCCATTTCCAGGGCGTGTGTGAAGTGGTGGAAAAATTATGCAAAATTGTACAACCCACAACTTTATACCTCGGTGAAAAAGATTACCAGCAATGTTTGGTGTTGAAAAAATTAATTAATTTACTGCAAATTGATATTAAAGTAAATACCTGTCCAATTTCAAGAGCTGAATCAGGGCTTGCATTGAGCAGCAGGAATATGCGCTTATCGGATCAGGGGAAAATAAAAGCTGCCACAATTTTTAAAACGCTTTGCTTTATAAAAACACAATTAACCCAAAATAACTGGCCGGCTTTAAAAGAAGCATCTATCAAAACGCTTTTACATAATGGCTTTGAAAAGGTGGATTATTTAGAAATGTGTGCTATTGATTCTTTACAAATTTTAAATGAAGCTCCTTTAAACAAAGAAGTGATCATATTGGTGGCAGCCTTTATTGAAGGGGTGCGTTTAATAGATAATATAAAAACAACTGCAAATATTCTGACAAACTGACAAAAGCAGGCATTTTATATTACTTTTGCGGGCTAAATATTCATAATGGAAGTTTTGGACATAGATTTAAAAAGGCATGATGAAAACAAGCAGGGAGAAGCCTGGCAACCAATTGTGGAAACTATACCAGGTTCTAAAAAATTTTATATAGAAAGTTATGGTTGCCAGATGAATTTCAGCGACAGCGAGATTGTCGCATCTATTTTACAAACAAATGGTTATAGTGCAACTACCCAATTTGAAAATGCTGATCTTGTTTTTTTAAACACCTGTTCAATCCGTGAAAAAGCAGAACAAACGATCCGTAAAAGACTCACCGAATTTAAAAAAGTAAAAGAAACCAGGAAAGGCATGCTGATCGGTGTGCTTGGATGCATGGCAGAAAGATTGAAAGCAAAATTACTCGAAGAAGAAAAACTCGTGGATATTGTAGCCGGCCCGGATGCGTACAGGAGCCTTCCGGCACTTATTGCCGAAGCAGATTCCGGCCAGAAGTCTGTCAATGTTTTATTAAGCCGCGAAGAAACATATGCGGATATTTCACCTGTTCGCTTGAATGGAAATGGCGTTACAGCTTTTATTTCCATCATGCGCGGATGCAATAATATGTGCAGCTTTTGTGTAGTGCCTTTCACCCGTGGCAGGGAACGCAGCAGGCCGGTTCAATCTATCCTCGAAGAAGCCCGGCAATTATTTCATAATGGTTTCCGTGAAGTGACTTTACTCGGACAAAATGTGGATAGTTATTATTATATTGATACTGATAATAATGAAACAATCACTTTTGCAAAACTACTGGAACTTGTTGCGGTCATAAGCCCATTACTACGCGTGCGTTTCAGCACATCACATCCCAAAGATATCACACGTGATGTTTTAGTGGCCATGACAAAATATGAAAATATTTGCAGGTACATTCATTTGCCCGTGCAAAGTGGAAGCAACAGGATTTTGCAATTAATGAACCGAACTTATACAAGAGAATGGTATAAAGCCAAAGTAGATGAGATCAAAAAAATAATTCCTGGTTGTGGCATCAGTGCGGATATTATCGCAGGATTTTGCAGTGAAACAGAAGACGATCACAAGGAAACCCTGGATATTATGTCATACAGTAAATATGACATGAGCTATATGTATTTTTATAGCGAAAGGCCCGGAACACTTGCGGCAAAAAGATTTACTGATGATGTGCCTGAAAACATCAAAAAAAGAAGGTTGACTGAGATTGTAGATTTGCAATACAAACTTTCCCTTCAGAGTAACCGGGAAGATATTGGAAAATCTTTTGAAGTTTTAATTGAAGGTGATAGCAAGAAAGATGAAGATGAATGGATGGGAAGAAATTCACAAAATAAAGTCCTTGTTTTTCCCAAAGAAAATAATGCTTTGCAAAAAGGAGATTATGCATTTGTAAAAGTATTGAGTTGTACGAAAGCAACACTCCTGGGCAGGTTAGAAAATAATTTATAAAAAACACCAGTACCGTTTATGGATATACAAGGCATCAAAAACAGGTTTGAAATCATTGGCAACTCCCCTGCGCTGAACCATGCATTGAATGTAGCGATGCAGGTTGCAGTAACTGACCTGTCTGTTTTGATTGTGGGTGAAAGTGGTGTGGGTAAAGAGTCTTTTTCACTGATCATCCATGCTTTGTCTGCAAGAAAACACAATCCATTTATTGCAGTCAATTGCGGCGCGATTCCTGAAGGAACCATTGATTCAGAATTATTCGGCCATGAAAAAGGTTCCTTCACAGGCGCTGTTGATAGCCGCAAAGGTTATTTTGAAACCGTCAATGGTGGTACAATTTTTTTGGATGAGATCGGTGAAATGCCCATTGGCACACAAGCCCGGCTTTTGAGGGTTTTGGAAACAGGAGAATTTTTCCGTGTCGGTTCATCCAAGGTTCAAAAAACAGATGTGCGTGTGATTGCCGCTACAAACCGCGACCTGTTTGATTTTACACAAAATGGAAAATTCCGGGAAGACCTCTATTACAGGCTTAGCACAGTTCCCATCAGGGTACCATCACTCCGGGACAGGAAGGAAGACATCCCGCTTTTATTCAGAAAATTTGTAGTGGATATTTCAGAACGTTATAAAACTATGCCCATTCAATTAGATGATGAAGCCAAAATTTCCTTAACCGATTATTCCTGGCCAGGCAATGTCCGGGAGTTAAAAAATATCGCAGAGCAACTTTCTGTTTTGAGTAAAACGCCAATTGTTACCCGTGCGGAAATGTTGAAATTCTTGCCGGCCAAACATGAAAACCGCCTGCCCGTGTTGGCATCAACCAACTATACAGGAGAATTTAATAATGAAAGGGAAATTTTATACAAGCTCTTTTTTGATATGAAAAAAGATGTAACCGAATTGAAAAGAATGTTCCTGGAAATACTTAAAAACCCTTCCCTGGCGGGGAATGCTGCACATTTTACCAATGAATCCTTATTGCAGGAATACCATGCGCATTCAGTAAACAATAACGGAGAAAGTTTGCTGGAAAATAATCATCCTGTAATCCTTCAGCAGGATAAAAAACTGGATGAGCACCAGGTGATTGAAGAATCCCTGAACATCATGGAAAAGGAAAAAGAGCTCATTGAAAAAGCATTGATCAAGCATAAGGGGAAAAGAAAAGATGCCTCACTTGACCTCGGAATCAGCGAGCGGACTTTATACAGGAAATTAAAAGAATATGATATCAATGAATAAGCATATAAAATTTCCTATATTTTTTTTACAAAAATGCTGTAAAGTATTTTTAAGCATACTGTTCGTTGCCAGTTTTAGTTCCTGCCATGTGTATACATTTAAAGATGTATCTATCCCGGCTGAAATTAAAACCATCAAATTGTCTTACCTGGATAACAGGGCTACTTATAAAAGCCCGCAGTTAAGTTCCAAACTCACCGATGCATTGCAACAAAAAATCACCGGGCAAACGAGGCTCACATTGACAAATAGTGATGATGCCAATTACCAGGTGAGTGGTTATATCAGTAATTATTATGTAAGCACATCTGGCATCAGCGGTCAACAGGCTTCTACAAACAGGTTATCCGTTGGCGTGCATATTGATCTTTTAAATACTTTAGATAATTCGACACAGCATTTTGATATCAGCCGCGATTTTGATTTTTCAGCAAACCTTACTTTGCAGCAAGCGGAACCACAATTGATGAGCGATATTATTAAAAATATGAGTGATGAAATTTTTAACCGCCTTTTTTCAAACTGGTAAATGGCAGTCATTATGAACACATACCCCGAAATAGAAAATCAATTGAGCAGGACACTGCGCGGTGATAACCTCCTGCCGGATAATAAAGAAACCTGGGAAAGCCTGGTAAATAAATATCCGTCTTTTGATTTAGTGCACCTGCTTTATTTGAAGAAAGTGAAACAGGAAGAGCCGGTGAGTTTCACTAAAGAATTACAAAAAAGGAGTATTCATTTTTCCAATCCTGTATGGCTGGAGAATTTATTAAATCTCCAAAATTTGCAACCAGAAAAAGTTCAGGAAGAATCACCAATTGAAAAAGCAGGAAATGAAAAAATGTCAAGAATGCTTGAAGCACAAGCATTGTCTTTCCAACAACCAGTTGGTGAAAATGAAGAGTTGCCGATTTCTGTAGAAGCTTTACACCGCATTGATTATTTCGAATCACAGGGCATCCGGCTGGAAGATCAGCCGGGAAAACAGGATCAATTGGATCTGAAAGTTAAAAAATTTACGGATTGGCTAAAAGACATGAAACGAATTAATCCACACCCGATGGACCTTGGTTCACAAGAAGAATCTTCGGCGTTGGTTGAAAGTTTTGCAGCAAAATCCCTTGAACACAAAGAAGAAGTATTGACAGAAGCAATGGCCGAGGTTTTAATAAAACAAGACAGGATTAATGAAGCCATCCATTTATACGAAAAATTAAGTTTTTTGAATCCAGCAAAATCCACGTACTTTGCCGCCAAAATCGAACATTTAAAACAATAATATTATGGTTATTCTTTTTATCATCCTGGTCGCAATTTCAAGTATTTTACTGTGTGCTATCATACTTATTCAAAATCCAAAAGGCGGAGGCCTTGCAGGTGGCGCATTTGGTGGCATGGGCAATCAGTTTATGGGCGTGAAGCAAACAAATGATATATTGATAAAAGGCACCTGGCTTTTTGCAATAATCATTGCTGTTCTTGCCATTACATCACCTTTATTTTTATCTGAAACAACAGGAAATCCAGGTTCTGATGTGATAAAGGGAATTAATACCGGCAGTACACCTGCACCGGCTACAAACCAGCAACAAAACACGACCACATTTCCCGGAGCTGTGGATAGCCCTAAATAATTGGTTAATAAAAATTATAACCCTGTCCGCATTGGCAGGGTTTTTTTATCTGTAAACTTTCGGAAAAAAATAGTATTTTCAGTATTAAGTGAAGTGCTCAGCTTATGATTTGATTTTATAAAAAATGAAAAAATGAAAAAATTCCTGCTTGTTTTAATTTCCATTATTTTAATCCTTGCCAGCATCGCAGCCTGGATTGCATTTTCATCTGCAACAGCTTTTACTGAAAAATCGGTGTACATTTTAGTACCGCAAAAAGAAAATACAGAAAAGCAGGTCATGGATGAAATCATGCAAAAAGATATTCTCAAAAGCCCGTCTGTATTTAATTTCCTTGCCACTAATACGCATACCTGGCAGCAAGTAAAATCAGGCAGGTTTAAAATAAATCAGGGAGAAAACCTGTATACAATTTTGCGAAAGCTTAAAAATAATCAACAGGAACAATCAAAATTGGTGATCAATAAATTGCGTGTACCTGCTAACCTGGCAAAGTTAATTGGAAAAAATTTCAGCATTGATTCGGCCCATGCTATGATATTTTTAAACAACCCGGATTCTTTGAAGCAATTTGGTGTGGACACCACTACCCTATTTTATATTATTATTCCGGATACTTATTTTTTTTACTGGAATACACCGGTAAAAGATATTCTGGCAAAATTAAAAAAGGAAAGCGATGCCTTCTGGCAAAAAAATCATCGTCTTGAAAAGGCCGCTGCGCTTGGGTTTTCGCGGGATGAAGTATATACATTAGCTTCCATCGTGGAAGAAGAAACAAGGAATAATGATGAGAAAGATACAATCGCCAGTGTGTATATAAACAGGTTACAAGCGGGCATGCCATTAGGCGCAGACCCGACCATTAAATTCGCATTGAAAGACTTTGGTTTAAAACGCATCTTATTAAAACATCTTTCCGTGGTTTCTCCTTTTAATACATATAAAAATAAAGGCCTGCCTCCCGGACCCATTTGTACCCCATCAGCAGTTACGATTGATGCAACGTTGGATGCCCCAAAAACAGATTATTTTTATTTTGTAGCAAAAAGTGATTTTACAGAAGGTCATCATTTCAGTAAAAGCTACGCGGAACATTTGTTTTATGCAAATGAATACCAACGGGCATTAGATACTTTAACGGAAAAGAAAAAAATAGAAAACAAATAAGCATTGACAAAAATCGAAAGCCTTATTGTTCATTCCCGGCCAATTACATTTATTCGGGAAACCAGCAAGAAGATCAGCCCATGGGGGTTTGAAGGCCTTTCAATCTATACGGTGTTTCATTTTTTTGCCAACCAAATAAAAAAAGAAGGCCTCACTGTTCGCGCTTCCGCCATTTCATTTAATTTTATAATGGCTATTCCTGCGGCAACATTATTTCTTTTTACCCTTGTTCCATATCTCGCTATCTCCAATGACATTCATGCTGAATTATTAAAAATAATTGAAGACCTTACGCCCAATACATCCACGCAAAATGCCATATCACATTTCCTGGATGATTATTTTTCACAACCGAAAACCGGCCTGCTTTCATTTGGATTCTTACTGACTCTCTTTTACGCATCCAACGCGATCATGGGCATTATCCGCACTTTCGACCGCTCCTTATTGTACAAGCATAAATCAAATTTTATTACAAAAAGATTACGTGCGTTCAAACTTATTTTGATCCTTGTTATTTTAATAATTGCCACCACATTAATTTCTATAGGCCAGGGGCAGCTATTCACCTGGCTCCTCGCGAAAATGAAAATAGAAAGCAGCACAAGTTTAGCCTGGCTACAATCTGTGCGCTGGATTATTATTATCTTACTTTTTTTATACAGTATTGGTTTTATTTACCGCTATGCACCATCATTCAAGGAGCGGTGGAAATTAATTTCACCGGGTTCATTACTGGCCACTTTTTTAATGATTCTTACGACAATTTTATTCTCCTATTGGGCGCAGAATTTTTCTAATTATAATAAAATCTATGGTTCAATAGGAACGATATTAATGCTGATTCTTTTAGTGAATTTAAATTCATTTATCCTGCTTGTCGGTTTTGAATTAAACATCAGTATCATGTACCTGAAAGAACATGAGAAAAAAAATAAAAAAGATAAATTAGAAGATTCAGATTGAATACCGGGTTATTTCTTTTTCAATATTTCTAAAATAGCTGAAGCCGCTTCCCTGCCCGTTTGTGCGCCGCCATTCATGAATCCCTGGAATTCATAACTGCAATGCTCGCCTGCAAAAAATAAACGATCCACCGGTTTAACTGTAGCACCAGAAATGGTTGTGTACTGACCGGGTTTAAAAGATGTATAACTGGCTTTCGAAAATTCATAAGTTGGCCAGAACCATCTTTGAAATTTATCATTGAACTGGTTTGCAGCACCGGGGAAAACCTGGTCAAATGCTTCGAGGTAAATTTTTTGTAATACCTGCATATCCTTATTACCTGTGTGAAGACTTTGCTTTCCGCCAAGGTTCACTGTGTAACCACCCGGGCCTTCATTATTCGTTTGCATCTCTGTATGATCATATCCATTCATCAATAAATTATCTGTAAATGCATAACCTGAATAGCCCTGCTGCCTCCACAATCTTTCTTTGACACCAATAAATAATTTTGAATTCATACCATATCCCAAATTCTTAATGGCATTCATTTTCCAATCTGGTAACTTCATTTTGATGTCCACTTCACGCAATAAAGTAAAAGGTAATGTAAGCAAAACAATGTCTGCACTTACTTCATTTTTCTTACCGCCTGTTTGACCAAATACCAATTTGTATTGCCCGCCTTTATTTTGATCGAGTGACAATAACCTGTTATCATATTTAAATTGTTCCTTCAAATCTTTTGCGAGTGCTTCACACAATTTACTGTTGCCGCCTATGACTGAAAAGCGTTCATCACTGCTGCCAAATAAATTATAGGATTTTTCATCCCCGGGATCAAAAACAGATAGCATGTTGATGGCTGATTGTTCTGCCGCATCAGATCCATATTCCGTGGTGAATGCAATATTAATAAAATCATACAACCAGCCATTGATGCCCAGTTGCTGCAAGTAATTTGTAATACTTAATTCATCAAGGCGTTTATCTTCAGGAGAAAATTTTTCAAAAGTGATATCATCAGAAAGGCTGTCTATATCTTTTTGTATTTGTGCCCTGAAAGGTCGTAATGCCTTGAGTAAATCAGCTTCTTGTAAATGTTTTTGTTGAAAAAAATACGCATATTCTTTCAACTTTATGTTTTGAGGTGAAGCCCGGTCAAGCAATGGCAATTTAAAATGTGCTGCGAGATTGCGCATGTCTTCATGTGTTGTGTCAATAAATTCTCCGCCCATTTCTGTCCATAACCCCGGACCCATCATTTCATTAACTGTAAGAATTCTTCCTCCCGGCCTTTGTGTTGCTTCGTAGATAGTTGCATTGTAACCAGCATTTTTTAAAATAAAGGCAGCATGTAATCCGGCAATTCCGCCGCCAATGATTGCGACCACAGGTTGTGTACTTTTATTTTTTGGGTTACAAGCATTATAAATTGAAGGAATGCTAATGATCGCTGCAGCTTTCGCCATATCGCCAATAAATTTCCTGCGCGTGGGAATTTGATTTTTTTCAATTTCGCTAAATTCATTTTTCGCATAATCAGTTGAAAAAACTTTTTGTAAACTGTTTAATGCATTGCCTCTTACTACCCGCTTTAGTTTTGACATAGCGATTCATTTTGGTTCGATGTAAGATAAAGTTTTTTTTAGTATTCGACCAAAAATCAGGCAATTTCAATCACAGAATAGATAGGATTAATACATGAAAATCGTTTATTCTTTACTAAGTATTTTAAAACAAGTAGAATATTACTGAGCTTGCGCCTTTGCTTTTGCAAAAACATTTGTAAGGTGATGAGATTTCACAAATGGTGCCGGATTACTTTGAATTTGCTTTCTATTTCTTCTCATAAAATAAAATAAGGCTGTTGAGCCAAGAGCAACGATACCGGTAATGATCAATGAATTTTTCATACGTTTTTTAAACAAAATCTTTCAATGTCTGTGCCAGAATTTTTTACATTAATGTATCCAACTAAATGCAAGTTGAAAATAGAATTATAGTGTATATTCATCATCATAGAGAAAAGTAGCGTGGAAATATTTTCATAGTAACATGACTTATGAATCAAATTAAAATAATATATTTTTCAAATAAATGTTTAATAAAATAAAAATTTCGATCTTTATAGCATGAAAAAACAAAAGCCAGTAACATCACAGGATTTGAAAAAAACATTTCATGTAAATCAGTTAGAGCCAACCTTTGCAAAAGTTATTCAAAGCCCTTTATCGCTCAAAGCATTTCCGATACCAGAAAATGTTCTTAATAAATTACATTTAATAACAACCAAAGTTGATTCGGCCATACAAGAAAACCGAAAGACCGTTAAAATATTATTGAATCTTATAAACGATGAAATTAATCAGCATATTCCGCTCATGCTTTCTGCAAAATATAATAACGATGTTTATCATATTGACCTTTCCCAATTAGTGAGTAAATATATCGGAGAAACTGAAAAAAACATTGAGCGTATTTTTCAAAAAGCAGAAGAAAAAAACTGGATCTTATTTTTTGATGAAGCAGATGCCCTATTCGGTAAACGTACAGAAGTAAAAGATGCACATGACAGATATGCAAACCAGGAAGTCAGTTATCTCTTACAAAAAATAGCGCAATACAATGGAATTGTTTTGATAAAATGTACAACAGAAAATTGTTTGCAATTATGCAGTAAACATCATTTTGTATCGCTTGTGTGAAATGTCAACTTCTAATAACTTTTACAATGCCATTGTCCCATTGTATGATCATGGATGCCTGTCCTGCTTTTGAATCATTGCGCCGGTATTGTACTGCATAATTTACACCATTAATAATGACATCATTAATTTCTGAATAAAACGCAGGTGCATTTTCTCCTGAAAAATTTGCTGATGTACTTAGAATTGGTTTCCTGAATCTTTTGATCAATTTTTTGCAAAATTCATCTTTACAAATACGAATGGCCACTGAACCATCTTTTGCCACAGTATTTTCAGCAAGCCCAATTGCTTGTTTATAAATAACCGTGACCGGCCTGTTTTGTGTTTGCAAATATTCAAAAACCGCCAGGTCAGGCGAGGCAATATATTTTAAAATATCTTTTTCTTCAGCCACTAAAACAACGAAGCTTTTCTCTGCAGGCCGGTTTTTTAATGCGATAATCTTTTCAACGGCCACTTCATTTGTAGCATCGCAACCCAGGCCCCAGATCGTATCAGTCGGGTATAAAATAATGCCGCCATTTTCCAAAACTTCCAGGCATTTTTCTATATCGTTTTTGTATCCCATAAAAAGTTCAAAGTTTTTTATACGCATTCATCACAGCGGTTGCACATTTTTCACGGGTAAAATTCTGCGCATGTGTCCAGCCTTTTGCAATTAAAGAATTTCGCAAATCGCTATCTGAAATAATTTGCTCCATATAATTAGCCAATGCTGTGAAATCATTTGGAGAAATGTATAATGCACCATCGCCACCAGCTTCAGGCAAGCTCGAAATATTAGAAGTGATCACGGGTATTTTACTACAAAGTGCTTCTAAAACCGGGATACCAAAACCTTCGAATATCGAAGGATAGATCATACATACTGCCTGCTGGTAAATCGCCGGAAAGTCAGTAGCCATCGTATATCCCGGAAGATGTGCCGTTGCTTCCAGTTCACTTAAAAATAAAACCAGGCTTTCCATATTTTTTTCCCTGAGAAAATTTTTGACTTGCTGTTTATATACTCCACCATCACCGATTACAACTAATGGAATTTGAATTTTCTTTTTTACTATTTCGAGTGCTTTGCAAATTACAAGCAGGTTTTTTCTTTCAATAAGAGAACCTGTATATAAAAAAAAGCGATCCGGCAAACCGTATAATTTTTTAACACGTTCCTTTTCCTGGTCACTCACAGATTTAAAAAAACGTTCATCACAACTTTGATAACAAACTGTGATTTTAGTTTCCGGCACTTCATAAAATTCTACAAGGTCATTTTTTGTTTGTTCACTAATCGCAATTATTTTATTGGCATGTTTACACGCATATTGAAATTTGTAGCGGTAAATTTTCCTGTCAATAATATTATACTGGTTCGGAAACCGTTCAAAAATCAGGTCATGTATAGTGACGATACTTTTGATATTTGTTGTATCAATTCCTTTTGGAATTTCATGGCTCAGGCCATGATAAATATCAATATTATTTTTGAGCAAATCAGTTTTTACTAAACTGCTTCTCCATAATTTTCTAAAATTACGCGTAGTAAAAGTGGTGGGTGAAATAATGTGCATGTTTTGAAAAGCTGAAATATCAAAACGTTCCGTAATCAATGGTGTGCAGGGAAAATAATTTTCACCCGGAAAGAATGTTGCCAGTGAACGTATGAGCGTACGGCTGTAATGGCCGAGACCTGTCCCATTGGTAAACGCACGTTTCGCATCAAAAGCAATATTCATCTGCAAATTTCTGAAATACAAAAATGCACTAACTTTTTTATTAAAATTCAAAAACTGCTGTTTTCATTTTTAAGGATGCTTTATGTTTGTAAAAAAAAGATGGAATTAAAAAAATATATCAGTGATGCCTGGAATGACCGAACTCTTTTAGTAGAAGAAAAATATATCCAGGCCGTAAAAGGAACGATCCTCGAAATTGATAAAGGTTTTTTGCGTGCCGCAGAAAAAACAAATGGTGAATGGCATGCTGTTGAATGGGTAAAGCAGGCGATCCTATTATATTTCGCCATTCAAAAGATGCAAACGTATTCACTTCCGCCTTTTGAGTTTTATGATAAAATGACTTTAAAGAAAGATTACAAATCCCTCGGTGTTCGCGCAGTGCCACATGCTGTAGCGCGTTATGGCGCATATATTGCGCCGCAGGTAATTCTCATGCCGAGCTATGTAAACATTGGCGCTTATGTGGATGAAGGGACGATGGTTGACACCTGGGCAACTGTTGGTAGTTGTGCGCAGATTGGTAAACATGTACATCTCAGTGGAGGTGTGGGTATTGGTGGTGTGCTGGAACCTTTGCAGGCAACGCCTGTAATTATAGAAGACAATTGTTTTATTGGTAGCCGTTGTATAATCGTTGAAGGTGTTATTGTTGAAAAAGAAGCTGTGCTTGGCGCAAATGTTGTGTTGACTCAATCTACAAAAATTATTGATGTAAGCGGCGATAAACCGATCGAATATAAAGGCCGCGTACCATCACGCAGCGTGGTAATTCCGGGTAGTTATACAAAATCTTTTCCTGCCGGCGATTACCAGGTGAATTGTGCTTTGATCATCGGAAAAAGAAAGGAAAGTACCGACGTTAAAACCAGTCTGAATGATGCTTTACGGGATTTCCAGGTGAGTGCCTGATTTACTTACCGATTTTTTCCTGCCATTGACCGACGAAATAATATCAATAGCCTAAAAGCCCTTGTGGTGATTGATCTTGTAAAATACTTTTACATTTCAATCTAAAAAACGAATCATGTCAAAGAACAATTATTCCTCTCCTCAAAAAAGAATGTGGACAGGAATATTTATTATCGGCGCGGGAATATTATTTTTTATGAAACAGATGGGAGTACTTTTTCCAGAATGGTTTTGGGACTGGCCCATGATCCTCATTGCAGTTGGCCTATTATCCGGGTTGCAAAACAATTTTAGAAATAATGCATGGATCATCCTGGTGTTTTTGGGTGCAATCTTTTTATTTGATGATAATATGACGGGCTGGAACCTGCACCAGTTTATCTGGCCTGTTGCACTCATTCTATTTGGTTTCTTTTATCTTACCAAAAGACAAAGGTGTTCAAACCGTTTTAGAAACCGTGGTTTTTCAGATCCTATACCGCAGGGCAATGAGCCATTCACCACTAATGCAGATGATGATAGTAATGAATTCATTGATTACAATACGTTTATGGGAAGTATAAAAAAAAAGATAGTATCTAAAAATTTTAGGGGCGGTACAATAAGTTGTGTGATGGGTGGAACGGAGCTGGATCTTTCGCAGGCAGATTTACAAAAGCCGGCTGTCATAGATATTTCGCAACTTTTTGGAGGTACAAAAATAGTGGTGCCGGCACACTGGGATATTAAAAGTGAAGTGAGCGCGGTGTTTGGCGGCTTTGAAGATAAGCGGAATATTTCGTCCAATGTGATTGACAGCAATAAAACACTTTTGCTAAAAGGCAGCACTTTGTTTGGTGGTATAGAAATTCTAAATTATTGAACAAACTTTCAATCACGTTCCGCGTATTAATTTAAGTTCACTTTAAAAAATTAAGAAAATGAACTGGTATCTTGCCACCATCATTTATCGTATAATTTGCGAAAATGGAAATCATACTCCACAGTTTGATGAACAAGTCCGCATCCTATCTGCAGAAGACAAACTGGATGCATTTCATAAAGCCAGGCGCATTGGCCACCAGGAACAGGATTCATTTTTTAACCAGGCTGAAAAGCCCGTGCGGTGGCAGTTTGTGGATGTTACGAGTCTTGTGAAAATGGACAACAATTCAGATGGTGCGGAAATATTTTCACGCGTTCATGAAATTGAAAATGCAGAACTATATTTGAAAAAGATCAATCAATATGCGGCTGCTATCCTGGAAGACAGTTTGCAGGAGATACCACAACTCAATTAATTATTTTTGGAAACAAACACACATTATACTATTAAAATCAAACTCGTTTTTATCGCCTGGTGGATCAACTGGACAGTGGTACACACGATGGTTTTACACGGGTTTGGGATCGCATTTCCGCAGGCAATTGCAGATAGCCTTGTTAGTAATATTTTATTAGCTGCCGCATGTCTTTTGATCAGTAATAATATGCGGTATTATTTACCGCGCCGGGAAAAATATATCTATGTGATTGTCGTTAGTGCTGCGCTTGGCGCTATATGGTTATTGAGTATGCGATTTATTTTATGGCTTATTTTTCAAGATGATGAAACATACCTGCACATGCTGAAACTTTCTTCATCACTGCGTTTCAGTATTGCATTCCTGCTGATTGGCAGTATGGCCATGATCAGTCTTGCCTGGTATTCAGAAAAAGAAAAATCAATTTTAGATTCCCGGAAACAGGATGCGGAAAAATTATTACGTGATGCTGAATTACGTACTTTACGAAACCAGTTACAGCCGCATTTTTTATTTAATGCTTTAAATTCAATCAGTGCATTGATCATTTCACAGCCGGAAAATGCGCGCAGCATGATCCAGCAATTATCAGATTTTTTGCGGGGAAGCCTGCGCAAAGATGATGTGCAATTAAATTCATTGAAGGAAGAAATTGACTACCTGCAATTGTATCTTGATATTGAAAAAGTGCGTTTCGGCCATCGCCTGGAAACAAAGATTTTAATTGAAGATGATAATTTACTTCAATTAAAAATTCCGAATATGCTACTCCAACCAGTTATGGAAAATGCAATCAAATTTGGTTTGTATGATACACTTGGACAAGTGTGCATTTCACTGGAAGCAGAAAAAAAAGATGCACTATTAGTCATTACAATTAAAAATCCATTTGACCCGGAAACCGCGCTGCCATTACATGGTACGGGCTTCGGGCTTTCTTCTGTGAGAAAGAGACTGGCGCTTTTATATGGCCGCCATGACTTATTGAAGACCGATGCATCAGGTAACTTTTTTATCACTAAAATATCTGTACCACAATAATGAAAATAATTATCATAGATGACGAACCACTTGCCAGAACGGTAATCAAAGAATATTTACAATCATATTCCGATGTAGAAATCGCAGCAGAATGCAATGATGGTTTTGAAGGTATAAAAGCTATCCAGGAATTACAGCCGGATTTGATTTTTCTTGATATTCAAATGCCAAGGATCAATGGGTTTGAAATGCTCGAACTTGTTGAAAATGCACCGCCGGTAATTTTCACCACTGCTTATGAAGAATATGCACTGAAAGCATTTGAAACACACGCCGTAGATTATTTATTGAAACCTTTTAATAAAGTGCGCTTTGATAAAGCGATGCAAAAAGCCATGCAACAAAATGCAGTTGCAGAAAAAGAATCTTTTTTACAAACCATGACTTTGCCCACACAGACAAATCGAATAGTTGTGAAAGATGGAGGTAACATTCGTATCATTCCTTTAGCGCAAATCTTTTACCTGGAAGCTGCAGATGATTATGTAAAAATTGTAACGAAAGACAATTCATTTTTGAAAAAACAAACCATGACCTATTTCGAGGAAAACCTGCAGCACGGCCAGTTTGCACGTGTTCATCGTTCCTTTTTAGTAAATACTCAAATGGTCACAAGAATTGACCCTTATGAAAAAGACGGTCATTTGGTACTACTCACTAATGGTATAAAAATCCCAGTAAGTAAGACAGGATACCAGAAAATAAAGCTTATGCTTGGCATATAAAATTACTCATAAAGCAATAGTATCACATTTTGCTTAATTAAAAATATTAGTAAATAGTTATTTGAAAACCCCGGGTTTTGGAGTACATTTAAAAAATGGATAATGAAAAACAACTATCCCGGAATGGGTTCCTGGCTGCCTTATGCTATTATGATGTATTTCAATATCCATTAACGCTTGAAGAAGCCAGTCTTTTTTCACCAAACAATATACAGGCTGGAGTGGCAAAAATAATTGCAGATGAATTGATCCTTGAAAAGCGTATTTTTTTGTTTGGTGATTTCTATTCTTTAAGAAACGACCCACTCATCCTGGAAAAAAGATTAGCAGGAAACAAACTTGCAATTCCGGAAATTCAAAAAGCAAAAAAAATTGCGCAGTTTCTAAGCTGGTTCCCTTACATGAAATGCATTTGCATTTCCGGGTCCCTTTCAAAAGATTTTGCTTATAAAGGATCTGATGTAGACTTTTTTATAATCACAAAATCAAACAGGCTATGGCTTTCCAGATTTTTTTTTACTTTATTTTTAAAACCGGCTACATTGCTTGGATATAGAAACTGGTTTTGTTTAAATTATTTTGTAGATGAAGATTCTTTGGAGATAGAGGAAAAAAATATTTATACCGCCACAGAAATAGCTACCCTTTTGCCACTATATGGTGAATCCGTGTATGAAAGATTTATGGATGAAAATAAATGGTACCGGCAATTCCTGCCTAATTTTTTTAAACGCCAAAAGACCCCGTTATTTAATAAAATAATATTTTTAAGAAAAATGATTGAGTGGATGTTCAACAATCGTTTAGGAGATTTCCTGGAGGCAAAGATTTTTCATTTTTATAGAAACAGGTGGCATAATTTGTGGCTTAAAAATAAATATACAAAAACGGGATTCAGGCTGGGAAATTATATAGCTGCTAAGCATGTTTGTAAACCATGTCCTGAAAATTTCCAGGAGAAAATATTACTCCGGATTGAATATAATATCAATAAATACACAACTTCGCCATCAATAAATTCCTGAAATTAATAATGATCAAAGTTTCCGCAATGTAAGGATCAAATAATCTCCGAAATTATTCCATGGCCATTTATTCCTGAGCCGGTTTTCCATGCCTTTTAAAAATGAAAAAAAAATTGGAAACCTGTTTGCAAAATTTTCAAAGTAAGAAGGAGGCACAAAACAACACAGGGTTTCACTTGCAACAAGGCGATATTTTTTCCCAGCAGCATGTACTATATCTTTCTTAGAATAATACCAGCATAAAAAATTATTTTCCCCAATTTTTGCCGGCGTGCCATTTGTATGCTTTAACCGGCGGAAAGCATTTTTAAAATTCCCTTTCAATAAAAGCAAAATTTCCCACAAACAATATTTTGGCATTATGACGAGTGTACAAATTCCACCGGGCTTCAATAAATTATCAAATGAATGCATGACCTGATTCAAATCTCCAGAACAATTTAATCCGCCAAAATTTGAAAATATACAATCATAAGGCCCTTTCTCTGCAAGGTTTTCAAGGGAATTATAAGAGCAAATCTCTGTAGTTATTAAGTCCTGTAAATTATTTGAAATGATTTTTTGCTCCAGGATTTTTATCATTTCCTTTGAAATATCAGTGGCATGTACTGAATGGCCCAGGCCACTAAAATAAACTGCATCCACTCCTGTTCCGGCATTGATTTCAAGAATAGATATATTTTTTGCCAGGTACTTGTTTATATGATTTCTTACGCGTTCCCGCTTGTAATTAATGATCTCGTTTTTTCCATAAATATCATCAAAAACACCAGCTTGGGCATCAAAGGCTTTTTCCGCATTAAGCAGAGGATTTTCTTTAGCCGGGTTGTTCATATTATTCATAAAAAAATCAATCGTTCATTTGATGATTTACTGATTCAAGCGCATTTAATTTACGCTGTGCCTGCCAAAGTAAAATAGTCTGCAAGGAAATTGAAATTGCTTTTTTAACCCTGGGAATTATATCCATATAAAAATTCCTTGTAGTTGTTTTGAAATCCCTCCGCGCCATTTTATGCCTGAAACTTAAATGCACGTATCTATGCAATTGCTTATAAAAGGCTGGCGGGTATTGATTTTTGAACATCATGGCCATTTCATTTGAATCACTCCAATTAGATTTCCCACCTAATTCATTTTTTACTTTTTCAAAAAACTTTGTACCGGGCAATGGATATGAAACAGAAATCCCAATATCAGCCGGCATAATTTCATGTATCATTTGAATGGTTCTTTGAATGTCTGTTTTTGTTTCACCCGGGTAACCGAACTGAATAAAAAGAGAAGGTTTGATATTATTATCGCGGAGATTTTTAGCCGCTGTATATATTTGTTCCACTGTAATTCCCTTATCCATTGCATCCAATATTTTTTGTGACCCGCTTTCAGCGCCCATCCAGGCATTCTCACAACCTGATTGAGCAAGCGCCTGCACATAATCTTCAGCACTCAGCAAGTCAGCCCTGGCTTGTATTTTAAATGAAATTTTAATTCCTGCATTTTGAAGCAATACTGCGAACTCCTTTACCCACGAGGGCTTCAGGCCAAATATATCATCACAGAACCAAATATGGCTGAATTGGTTCCTGTTTAATAAAAATTTTATTTCAGCTACAACATTGCCCGGAGACCTTGAATTGTACCTGTTTCCATAAATTGGTTTTGCACACCAGTTACACTTATATGGGCAACCTCGAGTAGTAACCATGTTAATAGAGAAATAGCCGGTACTTTTCATCCAGACTTTCCGATACATTTCTATATCAATCAAATCCCAGGCAGGAAAAGGCAGGCTGTCCAAATCTTTCAAAACACTGCGGGGTAAAGTTTTCAAAGCTTTACCATTCTGCAAAAAAGCCAGGCCGGCAATTGCATTAACAGCTTGGCCGCCTTCATTCAAATCATTCAGTAATTCAAGCAGGGTGATTTCTCCTTCTCCAATAATGATAAAATCTGCACCTTGTTGCAGGTATAATTCATAATGATCTGCGGCATCACTGCTACAGACAATTACAGAACATTTATTTTCCTTTGCAATTTGAATCATTTCAAATGCCGCCAAGCGCATATTGGTGAGGCACATCTTGGTGAGATAATTAAAGCCATCATCATAAATCACTATAACCGACGCACAATGATTTATAATCTCTTGTTGCAGGTCTTGCGTATCTTTCGCAAACATGGGATCATACATTGCAACGTTATAGCCATTTTCACGCAGGAAAGCTGCAGCATACATAGTCCCCAAAGGGGCATACGGCTGCCCGCCGGCCCATTGTTTGGGGTCACGGCGTAGAAAATAAGAATGGGTAAATAATAAGTTTTTCATGGTGATACAAATTACAATATAATTTTAAAAGATCATAGGTATTATTTATAAATAACCACCCAGGGGAATACATTTTTCTTTTTGAAAATCTGAAATTGGTTTACATTAGAATACTGCAAAACGACGTGCTTAAAGCTGGTAAAATCTTCCCAGGTATGATGAAAATAAAATGCACTCATTTCAGGGAAACCAATTTTTTGATAATACTTTTCAGAGGCATCCCTTGCTTCTGCGATTTTTTTAGATTCGTAAATATTTGAATCAATAATATGAATCTCGCCCTTTTCATCCAGGCAGCGCATACAAGCGCGAACAAGGCTTTCAACTGAAGAAAAATACTGAATACTGGATGCAAGTAAGACCAGGTCAAATTTTTTTCCTTGAAGAATATTTTCTTCTATGTGGCCATACTTGAAATGAAGATTTGATTTTGAAAAAATACGTGTAGCCTGTTTCAATTCTTCCCTGTTTACATCCAGCCCCGTTACCTCACAGCGTAAGTTAGAAGCCAGGGCATTTGACAACCAGCCATTGCCACAGCCTATTTCAAGAATGGATACATTTTGTTTTTTAAAAGCTGGCCATCGCAAAATTTTTGCAAAAGATTTTTCCCTGGTTCTCCATTCTTTATAATGCGGATGCGCTTTTGCGATCACTGGCAATTTGACGATTTCTTCTTTGCTATAAACCCTATGTTCTTGTTTACGTAAAGCTATATATGATTTTTCAAATGAAGTTGCAGGCAATTTCTCCAGCGCCGGTTGGTCAACAGGCAAATCAAAAAACTCACGGAGCATATCGTTTATTTATATAATTAAAAACCCTGTATTTCTGGTTGCCTGTATTTCCACATTTTGTGCAGCAATTTTATTTCATAAGGGAAATGATAAAAACCAGTTTGATACCTGATGCCGGAAAACAACTTCAGGGTTTTTCTTTTCAAACTGTTCAAACGTATATCACTAATTGTTGGAAAATATCCATTTAATACCACTTCAAAGTTCCTGATCTTATTCACCATTTCCTTTGTAAGCCAGGGTGTGAGCGGGTTTTTTCTCAAATCGAAATTTTCCCAATGCGGGTTTATCCATTCTTCCAAAGTTTCGGGGAAATGAAAACCTGAAGCCTTTACCTGCTCATACAATTCAGTTCCTTCTACAGCTACGGGGCTGTAGATATAAAAAATAATTTCTGTTTGTGGGTTGAGCGCCTTTATTTTTTTAATGAATTGAATGTCAAAATCTATTTGCGCCATCACTTTCTTTTCATTTTCTGCCGGCAGGCCAAGTACAAAAGAATATTCAGGTATGATATCAAATTTCATAATCCGGGCCGCAAATTTTTCTATCTGTTCCGCGGATTGTGTGCCACCTTTATCCATTTGCTTTAATACATCATTATTCCCCGTTTCTGCTCCAAAAAAAATCATCCTGCAGCCTGCTGTGCGCATGGCAGCAAGTGTTTCATCTTTATATTTATCTATAGTATCAATCCTGCCTTCGCCCCACCAATTCATATTTTCATGTTGCATCAGCCTGGAAAATTCAAGCACTCTTTTTTCCGAAACAAAAAAATTATTATCATGAAATTCAATAGCATCGGCGCCCCATTTTTCTTTAATCATTTTTATATCATTATACACATTTACTGCCGACTTAGCTTTCCATCTTGCTTTATAAATTGGGACCACCGCGCAAAATGAACAAGTAAAAGGGCAACCAATACTGGAATGATATGCAAGTGTTTTTGAGCCCAGGTAAGTTTTGCCCAAGTATTTATGAATGGGGTAAATTTTATCCAGTTTGTCATAAGGCAGAGGCGGCAAATCATCCTGGTCCAATAATTTCTGTATTGGCGTTTTTATTATTTGCTTCCCGCTTTTAAAAATTAAATTTGGAATAGTATGATATGATTTATTTTCTTCAATGGCATCAATGAGTTGTGGAAATGCATGATCACCAGGCCCTGATATTACAAAGTCCACATAGCCTGATTCAAGAATAACTGTTGATTGGGCTGAAGCAAAGTACCCGCCCCAAATCATTGTAATTTTCGGAAATTTATTTTTTATTTCTTTAGCAAAAATTATGGCCTGCTTTGTTTGCGGGCCGGGCATCACCGTAAATCCTACATACTTATACTCGCCGGTATCTAAATATGCCACTAATTTTTCGAGTGGATAATGCTCACAATTCCCATCAACGATCACCCAGTCATAGATCGAATTTATTGATGCGGCAATTGCCAGGATAGAATTTGGTATCCTATATTTTTTAATTGCACTGCGTGGATTAAATAAAAGAATTTTTGCCATTGTATTATTACAGGAAATTTTGAAATGGTTGCGTTATTCTGTGTACTTTTAATTGTTGTAAATCTACTGTAATTTTAAATTATGTCATTATACAAAAGGTTAAAAGAAAACCGGTTTTTCAAATTTACAAAAAATGAACCAGAAGAAGAACCTTTAGATGCTTATGAATTATGGGCTGCAGGATATGATACTCAACACGGAAACCTGATGCTGGACCTGGATGAAACCTTGTTTTCAGCAATGATAAAAAATGTACATGCACAAGATAAAACTTTACTCGATTTTGGTTGTGGTACAGGAAGGCATTGGCAGGAACTATTTTTATTAAAGCCGGCACGACTTATCGGGATTGATATTTCATCCCGGATGTTGGATGAGTTACATAAAAAATTCCCTACTGCAGAAACTTATTTGTATGAAGAAAAATTCCCGGAAGATTTGCATGGCCTGCAGGCCAACATCATAATTTCAAACCTTACCATTGCGCATATAGCAGAAATTGAACCGCTGTTAAATACATGGAAAAATAAATTATCCGTTCCTGGAGAAATAATAATAACCGACTATCACCCCGATGCATTTATAAAGGGAGCTGACCGTACATTCTATTACCAGGGGAAAAAAATTGCCATTAAAAATTATATTCACCCGCTTGATCATGTCCGGCAAATCATGACAGGACTGGGCTTCACAGAAATTTATAGTAAAGAAATTATTATTGATTCAGCATTAAAAAAATATTACCAGGATGCAAACGCAATGCATGTGTATAAAAAATTTGCCGGCACTCCAATTATTTACGGCATACATTTTAAATTATTAAATTGATCTTAGAAAATATATATATACCGGGCAATGGCGTTTGTGACCTCACTATTAAAGAAGGAGATATTTATTCAATTCTTGAAAGCATTACTGCACCACCTCCCCTGCATGCATCAAATAATCTGCAAATGGATGGATGCATTGCATTCCCGGGGCTTATCAATTCACATGATCACCTTGAGTTTAATGTTTTTCCACGGCTGGGCCACACCCAATATGCTGATTACATTGAATGGGGTAACGACATTCATGTTCAGGATAAAAAAGTTATTGAATCAGTATTAAAAATACCGACATCATTACGAGCAGCCTGGGGTATGTATAAAAATTTATTCAATGGGGTAACGACAGTTATTCAACATGGCACAAAATTACATTTACAAAACCCGGTGATTCATATTCACGAGGATCATTCATCCCTGCATTCAGTGCATCTCGATAAAACCTGGAAAAGAAAATTATTGAACCCGGCTAAAAACAAAAAAACTTTTGTGATACATATTGGAGAAGGAACAAGTCAACGTGCAAAAAAAGAAATTGATACATTCATTCACTGGAATATTTTAAGAAAAAAAATTATTGGCATCCATGGAGTGGCTATGTCACCAAGCGAAGCCGTTCATTTTAAAGCGCTGGTTTGGTGCCCTGATTCAAATTTTTTTTTGCTTGGAAAAACTGCAGCAATTGATCAATTGAAAAATAAAACAAATATTCTTTTTGGCACGGATTCAACGGTTTCTGCAAATTGGAATATATGGGAACAATTGCGCCAGGCAAGGCATACCGCGTTACTAACAAATGAAGAATTAATAAATGCAATTTCTACGAATCCTTCAAAAGCCTGGAATTTACAACAGTCGGGGAAATTAGCAAAAGGTTATAAAGCTGATTTGATTATCGCAAAAAATTCGCAAAACATTGAGTGGTATGATACATTTTTTAGTTTAAACCCTGAAACAATTTTAATGGTTATAGTGCATGGTAAAATCCGTTTGTTTGATGATTCATTCAAACAAGAACTTGATAAAAAGGGTTTTGATTTCAGTAAGTTTTGTCCATTATATATAAACGGGACATTAAAACATGTTGTTGGAAATGTAACAGATCTTATCAAAAAAATGAAGCAATATTACCCTGGTATTATTTTGCCGGTATGTATTTAAAAAAAATAAAGCTATTAAAATTGAACACCGGCGAAGAATTATTTCCAACTAAAGAAATTCCAAAACGTATTTTGGCTATCCGCTTACAGGCAATGGGTGATACAGTGATCACGCTGCCCTATTTGCAGCATCTGAAAAGATCATTGCCTGAAGGTCATATACTGGATTTCCTGACAAGAGAAGAAGTGGATTCGATACCACGCAACATTCAATTATTTGATAAAGTGTACGCCATACGCGGCGGCAGAAACACCCAAAAACAACTTGTTTATGCTGCTTTACTTTTACCTGCTTTAATAATTCGATCCTACAATATCGTCATTGACCTGCAAAACAACATTGTTAGCCGCTATATAAGACATGCATTAAGTCCAGGATTATGGTCGTCCTTTGACCGCTTTTCCGCAAAAAGTGCCGGCTTAAGAACACAAGAAACCATTGAAAAAATTGGTGCAGGAAAAAATTTTGCAGACACAAATTTTATTTTAAAAAATCCGTTGGAAGCAAATGAAATTTTATACAGAAACGGATGGAACGGGCATTCCAGACTGGTTGTTTTAAACCCGGCCGGCGCTTTTGAAACAAGACACTGGCTAATCCAGAATTATGCAGAATTTGCCAAATTATTTTTGGAAAAATACCCGGACATAATGTTTGTCCTTCTCGGAACTGAAAAATTAAACACTGCTGCGGATTATTTACAAAATAAGTTGCAGGGAAAATTAATCTCATTGATCCGGCAAACAAATGCGGCCCAGGCATTTGCCATCATTCAAAAAACCATGCTCGTACTGACGGAAGATTCCGGCCTCATGCATTTTGCCTGGGTTTCAGGAATTCCTACACTTGCATTATTTGGTTCCACCCGAAGTGACTGGAGCAGGCCACTTGGTGAAAAATCTATGTTGTTGGATTCTTCGGATCTTACCTGCGGAAATTGTATGCTTGAACATTGCACTTACGGGGATACAAGATGCCTAACTCGATATTCCCCAGAATTTGTTTTTGAAAAAGCATTAAAATTATTAAATAAATAATTGCATTATTTTTTTTACTGAATCCTCTATTAAGAAAGGTTCAACCGGGAAATATTGTGTTTCATTTGAATTCAAGATATCCAGGCATTTTTCAATCATTTCTTCCTGGTTTTTTACATAATGCCAATGTGGAATTTCCTGTTTCATTGGCTGAACAAAACTAATGACATGGCACCCGGCATATAATGCTTCAATACATACTGCGCCAAAACCTTCGTAATTGGAAGTATGTAAAAAAATTTTACTTCGCTGCATAAAGTGCAAAACTTCAGGGTGTTGCTTTTCACCCTCTAATTGGATATTATCACTTAATTGGTGAACCGTTATTTTATTCTTTAATTTTTTTTCTTCATGCCCCTTTCCACAGATTACAGCATTTATAGAAGGATAATATAGTTTCAATGACTTTATAACATCAATAAAAATGTCATATTGCTTTAATGGAATGAGTGAACCGGCGCCCAAAATTTCTATATCTCTTTCAGGTTTCAAATGCCTATACAAGCTTTTGTCAATTCCGTTTGGCACTACATTTTGAGGTTTTATTGAATAATTTTTATAAAACTCATCCTGTATAAAATCACTTATCGCGATTAAATTTTTACCTGCAGGCCGTATCAATTTTATATATGGATTTCCTTTTTTTGCATCCTGCCCGCTGATCCAGCAATAGTGCTTTATAAAATTGATTTTGCCAAACCATTTTCCAATGAATGCAGTTTCCCCGCACCAAAAGCTTAAAAGGCCAATTATATTATTTTCATTTTTTAATTGCCGCAATTTTTTATAAATACGCAACCAGTGAAAAGCTCTTTGCAATTTAGAAATGCCAAGGCCATTAAATGGGAAAACTTCGTTCCCATTCCATAAATATTTTTTAGTAGTAAACGGGTAAGTAAAACTGATAATAACAATTTTTATGGAAGGGTAAACCTTGTTGAGCATTTTTACAAAAAGCTGTTTTGGCGGCATACAGGTTGTATCCGATTCATCTTTTGGAAAACCAGGACTAAGAATTATGAGTACATCAGGTTTGGGCATTGTCAAAGGAAATTATTTCATCGCAATAAGATAAGCTATTTTTATTATGTGTAATAAGAATGATCATTTTGCCATCATTCGCCATTTTCCTGAAATGCAACAACAGCAAGGTCTCTGATTCATCATCCAACTCATTGAATGGTTCGTCCAGGATTATAACTGGCGCATTTTTATATAAAGCACGCGCAATGCAAATACGTTGTTTCTGGCCACCTGAAATATTTCCGCCATTCTCTGAAATAATATGATGAATACCATCCGGGAAATCCTGAATCATTAAACTTATACCAGTTATGATCAAAATATTTTCCAGCTGTTTCATATCAACATCCTCATCACTCAAAATAATATTTTTTGCAATGGTATCATGCAATAAAAAAGGCTGCTGGGCAACCAATGAAAAACAGGGAAAAAATTGTTGCCCGGCCTTCATTCCATTTATTAAAATTTTACCATTTTCCGGGGACAAAAATCCGAGTAATAAATAAATATATGTGCTTTTGCCCATACCAGACTTTCCACTAATACCTAAAAAAGTATTCCCCGAAATTTCCAAATTGAAATTTGTAAAAATATTTTTTGAACTATATGAAAACGATATATCTTTAAATTGAATATGTACATTTTTGATTATTTTAAATGTTTCGATATGCTTTTTGTTTTCACAATCATTCCCTGGTTTTTGAATTGAAAATGCGTAGGTTTTAATTTGTGCAGATAAATTTATTACACGCACTATTCCGGGAATGATTTTATATGCAGCGCCCAAAAAAGCGCCAACTACTATAATACCGGGAGCTTCAGCAACTGAAGGCATAAAATAATGAAAGAGGATTATCAGTGTTAATCCCATTACTGCAGCCACTTCAAATATTTTTACCGGCATTCCCTGCAAAACCTGGAAGCCTGCCATTAGTTTATTCAAACGCGATTGAAAAAGTAAATATCGCTCCCTGAAGAAAAAATTGCGCTCATATAAATTCCCTTCTACATATCCTGTAATTGCTTCCCTGAGTTTTTGCCAGGAGAGTTCACCAGAAGATTTCAAATTTTTTTTTACGGCTGTGAGTCTTTTTTTTGTAATCGCTCCCATCATTAAAATTGCAGGGAAAAGTATAGTTAGAAGGAGGAAAAAAAGTATTGCATTAAACCAAAGAATTGCTATTACAGCAAATAGCATAACCATCATTTCACTGATCATAAATTGAAATCCACTCAGTACATACTGGGCGAACTCAACAGGTTGCTGGTTTATTTTCCTTGCCTGGATAGATGAATCTGTATCAATAAAATCCTGGTAGGACTGTTTTTGGAAAGCTTTTAAATTTTCGGCAGAAAAACGTGTTGCAACCTTATACACATATCGTTCACGGGCTTGATGCAAAAAAAATGCAGCGCCATTTTTTAGAATAATGATAAATAAAACAATTAAAATAAAAACCGGTGTTTGTTTTTGCACCATCCAGGTAGGTAAGAAATGAAGGTTTTTTTCAAATGCAGGATCCGTATAAAATTGAATGGCAGCAACAAGTAAAGCGAGTGATAAAATTTCTCCAAGACTTATACAAGTTCCAAAAAAAAGTAAAAAATAAAATCGCTTTCTCTCGGCTTTTACAAGAAGCAAAAGGCTATTTTGGTATAATTGAATTAAGTTCAACGAGTGGCAATATATAATTAAAAATAAACAAATCTTTTTAGCTAAAGCCAGGATTGCTAATACAAAATAAATATGCAATACTGCCCGGAAAAATTTCCCCTTAGATATAATTAGTTTTGGATTGCTCTCAAAGTATAACCCATGCCTTTCAGTAATTGCAATAATCCCTTTTCACCACCAAGATGCCCGGCACCAACAGCAATGAGTATTTGTTTATCTTTTGTAATTTGGGGAAACAAGTTCGCCCAGTTTTGATTGCGCTGGTAAATCATTTTATCTTGTATTTCCGGTGAATCACCGACATCATTTTTTAATGAATATGCCAGCAGTGAATCTATATCCTGATTTTTATATAATTCAATCATTTCTTCTATTTGTGTAGTACCTGCGCCAATACTGTCCACACTGTTTACCAAATCTGCCGCTTGTTTAATATAGGGAATTTGTTCGAGGATACTCACCTGGAATGCAGCCGTTTCAAGGCCTTTGATTTCTTTTTTATTTTCATGTGCTACCTGCATGATAGCCATTTCCATACCATCGGTTTGTTCACAGGGAAGTACAGCCTGGTACACAAGAGAACCAATAAGCATGGGTTGCATATTTTGCAAAAGATTAAACTGCATTGCTAAACCATGCGTGTCAAAAAAATCTTTGACGCGCGAAAATTCTTCCGGTGTAAGCAATTGTGAAAGTGTCGTATCACCCTGCATAATTCCCATTGAAGCACCATTGAATAATTCACCCAAATCATCTAGGTCTATTTCAAAATAAATTTCATCTGCCTGCTGAATGACCGAAGTTAACTGGTCACTTAAATGCGCATCATCTGCACATAATAAATGCATGGTACCAAAAATATAAGATGGCTTTGCAAGGCCATTTCCTGAAACTTCCCATAAAAGACTTTTATTATTTGCAGCGGTCATATAATTTGATTGGCTTTTCCCCTGGCAGGATATAAGGCCGGCGAGGGTGAAAAGAGTCATACAATAGGTAAAAGATTTTTTCATGATGCCTGTAAATTTAAATGCAAGTAATGGAAACATTTACAACACTTCATCTTTTGGCATGATTTTTACAATTAGTCAAAAGTTTTTTAAGGGTTTAGGGTTGAAAAAAAGGGGCGTTGATTCTTCATCGGCCCCATTTTTATTTTATCCCATATAAGCTTCCACTTTTCAAAAATAAGCGGTCAACTTTGGCCTCAATTCCAGGATCTTTTATTAATGTTGGTGCGTAGCCGGGTTTCATCCGGGCATCTATTATGATTGCCTCTGTGCAGCCCCAGTGCTTGTTTTGCATGAATTGGCCAACACCGGAAATATCATGTGCAGGGTTACTGCGGGTAAATGTGATCCATAAAAAATTATTCAATGACTTGCTGATAAAATTTGTATCATCACAAATCACAACCAGGGGAATACCCTTGAGTTCATCATTGTGAGCAGATAACTGATCCATTAAATCATTCATTTCTTTTGTCGTAATTTCTTTATTCAAATAAGCATTTCCCTGCAATGCAATGACGCCCGGAAAAATGCAAACTGGTTTAGAAAAATTATTTAATGAAGCCATGCACTCCGGAATCTCTGATGATAAAGTGCGTAACATTTCTCCATAAGCAGCGATCACTACTTTACTTCCTTCATTGATTGCAGTTCCTGAATAGTCAAGCGTATCAATCGTGGTTTTAGTATAAAAATGAAGATCACGACGAAGATCAATCCGTGAAAGTATGTATTGAAAAAAATCAGGGATATCTTTTGTGTTTAAATGATTTTTTTCATCGGCCGTGATCCAAATATATTTTGCCAAACTCAATTGAGAACTTCCAAGAATATGATTCGCGATCGTTAATAATTCTGCAGGTTTTTTTTCAGTTACATAAGGCGTATATCGCTCACTGCCAATCGCGAGTAATAATGGATGGACACCTGCGGCATCCACGGCATTTAATTCTTTTAAACCTGGTATCTCATCTTGTATGGCGTCACCAGTTAGTTCATGAATTAAAGCACCAAAAGCAGTGTCTTCCTGTGGCGGCCGGCCAACGACTGTAAATGGCCAGATCGCATTTGTTTTGGCATACACTTTTTTTATGCGCAGCAAGGGGAAATCATGTTTCAAACTATAATAACCCAGGTGATCACCAAACGGCCCTTCCGGTTTTACCTCTCCGGGCATGACATCGCCGGTGATGACAAAATCCGCATCATTACTGATGCAATAACCATCCATATATGTATAGCGAAAACGCCTGCCACCAAGGATTCCGGCGAATGCGATCTCACTTAAATTTTCCGGCAATGGCATGATGGCTGCCAACGTATGTGCAGGCGGGCCACCTACAAAAATACTCACACGCAAAGGTTTATTTTGTTGTTGAGCGATCGTTTGATGAATACCAATGCCGCGGTGCAACTGGTAATGTAATCCAGCTTCCTGATCAGGTATATATTCATTACCACTTATCTGGATCCTGTACATTCCGAGATTACTATGTTTAATGCCGGGATAATTCAAATTTTCTGTATATACCTGTGGTAAGGTAATGAATGCACCCCCATCTTCCTGCCAATGTTTTATTTGCGGCAATTCATGTAAAGAAATTTGTGTTGCAAGTACGGGTTTAAAAAAATTATTTTTATAAGGTATCGCATTAAAAGCATTCAGTCCCGGATTAAAAAAACTTCCTGTTTTTTTGAAAATCAATGACGGATCTTTTTTTAAAGCAATGATTTTTTTTAAATGATCGAAGGTATTTGCAAAAATAAAACGGCTTCTTTCCAATGTGCCAAAAATATTGGATGCGGCGCGATATTTATTTCCTTTTACATTTTCAAATAAAATAGCCGGGCCTTTGAGTTCATGCACGCGCAAATGGATAGCAGCCATTTCCAGGTTGGGATCCACTTCTTCATGAATGCGGACCAGTTGGTTATTTTTTTCCAAATCCAATAAACATTCTTCTAAGGTGGAGTAACTCATTTAATAATATGAATGGCAAAAGGGATGTGTCAAAAATACGAAAGGATCATAACACTTTACCCGGACAACTCACTTTTGATTTAGGATTTTTTACAACGCCGCTTTTGAATACATTACTTCCAGATGGTAAAGTAAAATAGAGTTTAAAAAGTACAAAATAGTAGGTATCATTTCTTGACTCATTGCCCCTGTTCGTATCGCTGGCATAGCGCGCATTCGGGTCTATTTCATTTTTTCGAAATGAATATTTTACTGCAATTGGCCCGCGGCCTTTTAATAATGCCAATGAATCAGGATAAGTAGTACTGACATCATCCAGATAGTCTGTAAATAATCTTCTGAAACTTGCTTCGGCACTGATACTGAGGTGATCATTTATGCGGTAACGGATACCACCTCCAAATGGAATATTAAATTGATTTAAACTGTAAGGCTTGCGATCGGGGTATTGCGATAACCCCTGCCCTTCTGTTCCGAGAGGTTGCAGGAAAACTTTATTTCCAGCAGAATCGAATGTATAGGGATTATAATGAAAAACACCAACACCTGCGTAAAAAAAAAGATTGATCAGTGGTGGGTCTTTTGTAGAAATCAAATTGTATTCCACTAATAAATTTCCCTCAACCACGGTAGAAGTGAAATTTAAATTGCGTGCAACCAATTGGGGCTTATCAGCTTTTTTGTCATCGCCATTTATTTTCCCGTATAAAATATTTCCATTTAAACCAAAATGATCATTGAGGTTATAACCAAGGCCAACAGTGAATGCAGGCAAAAAGTTATTGGGCTTAAATTTTTGTAATTGTAAATCGCCGTTATATGTAACCATACCTATCCCGGCATCAACATGAAACGATTGGGAAAATACATTCGTAAGATAAAAGAAAGAAATTAGAATGCAAATTGTTTGTTTCATAGAGTATTAAAACTTTGTTCAAACCGTGTTACCTAAACTAAGATAAGACTTTACATTTATAAAACGTATGAGAAAGAAAAATATTCTTTCAATTTTTTCAATTCCAGTTTAAAATAATTTGCATAAAAAAAAGGGCAAGCCCTTTTTTCAAAAAAATCTATTCATTCGATTAATTATTTAGGCGCCAGTTTTACATTCACCGCATTGGCTCCTTTGGGACCCATTTCTACTTCAAAGATCACTTTACTTTTTTCTTCTACAGGATCAATCAGGCCATTTACATGTACAAAAATACTTTCCTGCGTTTCTTTATCACGAATAAAACCAAAACCTTTTGCCTCGTTAAAAAAGGTAATTGTACCTTCTCTGATAAGATCGGCCGGGTCAGTCTCTTCCTGTTTGGGCACGCCAATATGAATATCCTCAACATTCACACGTATCTTTTTCCTGGGATCGGGAGGTGTTTCAGAAAAATTTCCATTTTCATCAATGTACACAAGCATATCATCCAGTGTTTTGCCGGTTTGCTGGTTTTCTTTTCTTTCCTGTTTCCTTTCCAGTTTTTCCTTGCGATTTTGCCGTTTTTTCTTTTCGCGCTCCTTTTTATTCCAGGTTTCAGCCATAAAATGTTCTCTTTTAGTGATAAAATAATGCAGAGAAATGAAGTAATTCGTAGTGAGAAAGGTGATCTAATTACAATGCATTCGTGCAAAATTAAGTTTTTTTAAGCAAACCTACAAAGCTAAAAAGCAAACCTGTTTTTGAAATTAACTAATTCCTCTGCAAAATCAGATACAGGAAAATCAATGTAGGAAAATAAGGCAGACTCCCGTTTTACTTCCAATTGAAAGCCTGTATAATTCTGGTTGATAAAAAAAGATTCAACACCCGGGAAAACTTCATTCACAGCTTCTACCACCTGCAAAACCTGCATGTTTTTATCCACCAGGTTATAAACACCAGAGGGAATTTCTTTTTGAAATATTTGCGTTAATGCCTCCCTGGTTTTTTCAATGGAAATAAAAGCGCGGCTTTGATTGCCGGAACCATTTATCGTAATACGCCCAGTGAAATGCGCATCGAAAATAAATTTATTGATCATTGCATCAAAACGCATGCTTTTACTATAACCATATACATTTCCCAACCTTACAATGATCGTATTCATTTTATCCGTTAAACGAAGCACATGCTTTTCCGCTTTCAATTTTGAAATAGAATAATAGCTTTCCGGCGAAGGAGTTGTCTTTTCATCCGCTGTTGAAATTGTGTGCCCATACACTGCTGCAGAACTTAAGAAAATAAATTTTTTCACCGCACTTTCTTCCAGTGCATACGTAAGTTCTGCGGTGCCCCAATGATTAACCTGTTCATAAATATGCGCATCCGTATTGGCAAAAGGTGTAGTCACTTTTGCGGCAAAATGAAATACAGTATCTATGCCAGTTAATGCCACTCTTAATTTTCGGGAATCAAGTATATCGCCGTTTACAAAAGAAATTTTATGACTGTTCAGGTTTGTGCCAATGAATAAATTATAGTTTGCCCGGCTAAGGTTATCATAAACAATAATTTTTTTTACAGTGGGCAACATCGCCAGCGACGCAACTAATTCTGTACCGATATATCCCGCGCCTCCCGTAATAAGTACATTCATTTTTTTTTCTTAAGCAGTTGATGTATCCTGTTTTTTTTCCACGAGATCTGTATTCAAACCACATTCTGTTTTCTTTAAACCATACCATCTCCCGTTTCTTTCATCGAGATCTAAATTCCATTTCCGTGTGCATGGTTCACAGCCGATACTATAATACCCTTCATGTTCCAAAGGGTGATGCGGAATGTTATGCAGCCGCAAATAATCATAGATCATTTTGCCGGTCCAGTCGAGCATAGGATGAAAACGTGTGGTACTCCATTTCGATTTTTCTTCAACCTGCAACTGCTTTCTAAAATTTCCCTGGTCAGCACGCACACCATTTATCCATATATCATGCAATGCAAGTATTGGTTCTAATGGAACGACTTTATTCAGGTGGCAACAAAGATCAGGATCACTTGCATATAATAATTTTCCCTGCGCATCACGCTGATGAATCTTTGCAGTGGATGAATAAATATTGACTAATTTTAAACCCAGCAATTTTGTGATTTGATCCCGGTACGTAAGCGTTTCAGGGAAATGATAACCTGTATGTATAAAATAAACCGGGATCGTTTTATCAATCCTGCTGAGTATATGCAATAAAACAATACTATGGGTTTGAAATGAAGATGTGGTAAACATCTTCAATCCCATTTTTTTGTACCCTTTTATTTTATCTGCAATTTCAGTTTCATTCATACAATCGCTTAATTCAATGGCATATTTTACTTTATAAAAATGATCATGGATTTTCCACAGTTTTTTCCTGCGCGAGTTCTGCATCATCAGGCGTGGATTTCATATCCCTGTCAAATGCATATAAAGATTCACCGGAAGCTCTTTCACCACCAGCAATTTTTAATTTATCCAGCATATTCATCACCATCGTTTCTTCTTCGGTTTGTTCTTTTACAAACCATTGCATGAAATTCCAGGTTGCCCAATCACTTTCATCAAAACTCATTTTCACAATTTTATAAATAGCAGTTGTATTATCCACTTCATGCTGAAACGTTTTCTCAAAACAATCCTGTACACCTTTGGGATTTGCCGGAGGAGCTGGAATGGCCGTCACTGTTACTTTTGCGCCGCGTTCTAAAATGTATTCGAGAATTTTCATCATGTGGCTTCGCTCTTCATTCGCATGGCGAAATAAAAAATTTGCTATACCATCATATCCCTGTTCAGCCGCCCATGATGCATAAGATAAATATATTTGTGCCGCATGCGCTTCTTTGGTCATTTGATCATTCAACGCTTTACAAATCGTTTTACTAAGTCTGTTCGTATCCATAATTATTGAAATTTTTAAAGATGAAAAATTAAAAACATTTCTTCAAAATTACTTGATGAATTTTAAACTATTTGGATTTGAAAAAATTATATCATTTTTTTATATTGACCTCAGAAAAATCTGTTGAGCAGTTTATTTAATTGTATATCTGAATCCTGCATACAACAAACGGCCGCTCAATGGTCCGTATATCAAACTGGCATCAAAATATTTACTAAAAGGTTCATCCGCCGCAATGATCACCGTATGCTGGAAATAGTTGGTAATATTTTCTGCACCTATATAAAAACCAACATTCTTATTTTTCCCGAAGGATTTACTCAACTGTGCATTCATGGTAATATATGCCGGTGAAGTAGTTGGAAACTGGTATTCAACCGGATTCACCGCAGTGGAAGGAATTCTTTTTTCTCCTGTGAAATTAATAGTATAATCAATTTTCCAATCTTTTATAGAATATCCAAAATTTGCAAAGCCGCGCTGGCGTGCACTTAAAGGTTTTGCCAGGAGTTCATTTCCATACGTAGTGCGCACATCAAAATTCCTGTATGCAACGCGTACATCCAAATTTTTTACAGGTATAAAATTAAGTTCTACCTGGGAACTGTTTGAATAGGATTTTCCCTGTAAATTATAAAAATTAATTTCGCGCGGATTTTCCATATCCACTACAACCTGGTTGGTAAAATCATTGCGGTAAAAATCCAGGCTCAGCATAGCATCGCGATTAAACAACCTGAATTTCTGATCAACGCTAATGCCTTTATTCCAGGCGATTTCAGGATCTAACCCATACGCACCATTTGTATTTGAAGGAATAATATTCAGCATACGCGAACTGGCCATCAGGCCGATATTTTCTGCAAGTATATCTGCCGTGTGCTGTCCCCTGCCCGCACTCACGCGAATGATCGTACCAATAATTGGCTCATATCGCAGGTTCAATCGTGGCGTAGCAAACCAGCCATATAAATTATTATGATCCGCACGAATGCCGGCAACGAGGCTAAATTTTTCATCTAATTTATAGGAATATTCAAAAAATGCACCTGGTACAATTTCTTTTCTTCCATAAAAATTTGCAGCATACATTTCATCATACTTATCTGCTGAAAAACTAATGCCGGTGCGAAAAGTATGATTGGTATTTCCTAAAATACTTTGGTATATAAGGTTTGAATAAAAACTTTTTTGCTTTGAATTATAGGGTGTAATTCCAAAAAAAGAATTTTGTTTGTATGAAGATGCAGATACCTGCAGGCCAATACTTTTGTATTTTTTTTCTGGAAAAATATAACCGATTTTGGCATAGCCTTCTTCCCGCTCTATGTCCATCCCAAAGCCATAAATATTGGTAGAATATTTTTCCTGTGTACCAAATGAATTTTCCCCACCGGTTTTATTATCTTTTAAAGCCTTAATACCAAATTGAATTTTCCAGCCTTTATTATCATCATAATGCCAGCGGTTCATTACACTGAATAAATTTCCAGTGGGTAAATCACGGAAACCATCTTTATTTATATCCACTTTATTTCCCAGGAAATCATCATGCACTAAAAGTCCTGTTGCCCATTTAGAACCAATCTTCGCAAAATAATTTATATTCAAATCACTCTTGCCCATTTCATTGATATACCCATTTAAATAAAATTTATCAGCAGTTGCAGGCTTTTTTAATTCTACATTTATTTGCCCGGCAATACTTTCAAAACCATTCACAACGGAACCAGTGCCTTTGCTCAATTGTATGCTTTCAATCCAGGGACCGGCAATACTATTTAAACCGGAAGGTGTAGCGAGGCCATGCAACCCGGGTAAATTTTCAACGGTGAGTAAAGTATAAATTCCGGCCAGGCCAAGTAACTGAATTTGTTTCGCGCCCGTAACCGCATCACTATATGAAACATCCACAGACGGGCTTGTTTCAAAACTTTCACTCAGGTTGCAACAGGCGGCTTTCAGCAAGTCATTTGAATTAATTGTTTGAATCCGGATTGGCGAAAAGGTACTGATATAGGCCCTTGATTTTGCGGAAACTGTTACCGCTTTCAATTGCCCGTTTGCTGCAAGAATCACCTGCAATTCTGAATTGTTTTTTACTTCAAGTGTATCGGATTGGAAACCCGTATAAGTGATCACCAAATTTGTAATTGTGGAATCCTGTGAGATAGAAAATATGCCATGCTTATCCGTGATCGTACCATGGGCTGTGCCCTGCCAGAGAATTGCAGCACCTTCGAGTGGTAAAAAATTCCCTTTACTATCTTCTGATACTACTACGCCTCGGATATTATTCCCGGGATCATTCTCATTATTATTTACCGTGGTTTCATTTTTTATGTCCCGATATAAACAACAGGCGGGAAGTGATTTATAAACATCGTCTTTTGCTTTTTTTAATTCGGTATCATGACCAACATCTGCGATTTTTTGATTGATTCCGGCAAAAGAAATAATGGTGGAATCGTAAATCACTTTGAGCATTTTTGTGGGAATATCCCAATTGGCATAAGAAACACCTTTTATAGTGAGCGCTTTTTCAATGCGATGTTTGCACTGAATACATTCACCGGAAACATGAAAAGTGGTGGTATCCTGGGCTTGTGATTTTCCTTGTAAGGAAAATAAAATACAAGCTGTAAAAAAAAGACGATATAATAATCTTTGTGAAAAGATATAATTAATTGAGTTCATGGTTTGAATTTTTCTGCGAAGTAAAAAAAATGAAATAAACGCATACGTTTATTCTTTGGAGGAATTAAATATTGAAATAAAAACACTATTGTTTTCAACAACAAATATTATTTCAATAAGCAGAAAAAATCAGATAAGAATGCACCGATAGAATGCCTGGAAATCAGGCGGGTTGTGGTGATGAGAATTGTTAGAAGAAAATGTTTGCTTAAGATTGTCCCCAAAATATATTGGTTTATTTTCCGGAAATATAAAAGGTATAGATGATGGAAAAAGTTTTATTTTTTGCGTAAAAGATTCTGGCTGATTCTGGTCCGGTGAAGATTTTAAAACAATCACATGATCCTGGCAGCAGTCGCCGGCATTATTTTTTTCCATGCCGCATTTACCGCAATTACCGTTTTCGTTGTTTGAAGTTCCGAAATCAACAGAAGAAAATTTACCCATACATTGGTGCAAATAAATACTTGCACCCGAACTTGTTGTAAGATATGCAACAGCTAATATGAACAGTAAAACTTTTTTCATGTGATTGTGAAGACGTAAAGATAGTGTTTTTGAAAATTTGATTAATTTGTTTCCCGCATTTGTTTCAGGCCTTTTGTCCATTTCAATAATTCAGTCATCATATTCTTCACAGATTTACCAATCAATTCATCTGCATTGAATTTTCCATTTTCATCAATTCGTTTTTCAAAAAAAGGAAGTGGTACGCCTTCCATGAGCGGAACCATTTTAACGGTGGAAAAAACCTGCTTGCACATTTGTGCAGAACGTAAACCACCAGAGATGCCACCATAACTAATAATGCCAATAGGTTTATAATTCCATTCTTTATACACAAAATCAACTGCATTGATCAGCGCAGGCGGAGCACCATAATTGTATTCGGGGATGATGCAGATATAGGCATCGGCTTCATCAATTTTCGCGGCCCAGGCCTTGGTGTGTTCATGTTCGTATTGCTGTAAGCGCGGATGTTTGGGTTCATCCAAAAAAGGTAAATTTATTTTAGCCAGGTCCAGGATTTCCGCATCAAAATCCGTGTATGCTTTCACTACTTCCGCAAACCAATCTGCTACATGAATGCCTTTCCGTGCCGGTCTTGTACTGGCAACAATTATTTTTAATTTATACATTGAAGAATTTTATTGATATAAAAAGAAACAGCGATTGTTGAATTTTCATTTAAGAAATTAAAAAAATTACACGCCAAAAGAAGAACCACAACCACAAGTAGTGGATGCATTTGGATTTATAAAAACAAAGCCCCTGCTATTTAATCCGGGTTCCCAATCTATTTGCATGCCATCCAGGTAAATTTCATGCGCTTTATTTATCATACATGGAATGCCATTTAGCTCGAAAGTAATATCTGCTTCTTCTTTTTTACCAAATTCAAGAATATAAGTCATGCCACTGCAACCACCACCCTTTACACCAATGCGCAATATATCTTCACGATTGAAAGTATCCTGTGACATCAGCCGTTTTACTTCTTCTACAGCGTTTGCTGAAAGGCTAACTGGAATTGAAGTTTGAATATCCATATTAGAATTTTTTTCTCGCGCAAAATTACAAGAAAGTCGCGGATTAACGAAGTTAAAACGGAGTTATATGGTTAATGCTCCCTAAGCACATCACTTAGTCAATTCTAAAAATTTATTTGGCAATTGTTGTCCGTTTGGGTAACTTCGCCAAGTGGAAGAAACCTTCATCCGTAAAACTAAAGTGTATCGAAATTATTTTTGGGAATTTTACAATGAACAGACGGATACCATAAAAGATAAGATTGATTATGTGATTGCGATTGTGAGAACTGAAAGACAAATATCCAGTACCTTTTTTGAACACATGGAAGGCACAGACGGCATCTTTGAAATTAAAGTCAAAGTGGGCAACAATATATTTCGCATTTTTTCTTGCTTTGATGAAGGTCAACTTATCATTCTTTTTAATGGCTTCCAAAAGAAGACACAAAAAACGCCGAAGAACGAATTAAAAAAAGCAATAGAAATTAAAAAGCAATATTATGCAGACAAAAAAGCAGGCAATCTTGACTGATTGGGATGATCACATGGACAAACGCCACGGTAAAAAAGGAACACCCAACCGTAACAAGTGGGAGCAGGAATTTGAATCTTTCAAATTGGGAGCACTTATGGAAGAAGCGCGTACAAAGCTAAACATGACACAGGCTCAACTTGCAGAAAAGTGCGGAACAAACAAAGCGTACATTTCGAGAATTGAAAATGATGCATCAGACATAAAACTATCAACCCTTTTAAGAATTGTTCAACAGGGATTGGGAGGGCATCTAAAATTAACTTTACAATTGTAAACATAGAAACCGTGCATGAACTAACATTGAATTCGGTTTTCTGTAAACTGGGTTGAAGTGCTAATAATATGCAGTGGTGCATGTTTCAGTAAGTAAAATATAGGAATTTTGGTAGAAATCTCTTTGTTCAGTTTTTTGTTAATACTTCCATCTTTGGGAGTTTTATGCGTCAGACGTGCAGGCTAAAGAATATAATTTTCCCACCATAATCAGTCTTCGAACGTTAGCTAATTTCGCTTTTGCTTGCTACTTTTGCAAAAAATAAAAAACTTGGATTCTTTTAACATCATCATAATTGCAGGCGTAATCCTGTTATTCATTTTATTCATTGCTTACGGCCTTTTTTCAAAAAATAAAAAAGTGCCGGTTATGCCATCCGGGGATAGTGCTGCAAGACTCATACAAATGCAGGCGTATGAAAGGTTGACAATTTTAGTGGACCGCATTGCATTGCCCAACCTAATTTCCCGGGTGAGTTTAGCCGGCGTATCTGCTCAAGAAATGCAGGCCATGCTGACGCAAAATATTAAAGATGAATTTTCACATAATATTACCCAGCAATTATATGTGAGCGCGGATGCCTGGTCGGCGGTTAAAAATTTGAAGGAGCAAAATTTGCTCGTTATCAACCAATATGCGAAAACCTTACCGCCAGAGGCTAGTGGCCTTGACCTGAATAAAAATTTACTGGAATATTGCATGCAAAATAAAAAGGGCGCATTACATGAAGTGGTCAATGAAGTATTGAATTTTGAAATAAAAAAAACGTTGCTGGGATAATTTTTAAATTCAAACTATGAAGGATATAAAAACGGATAGCGGCATTGATATAAAACCAGTTTATATAAAAGAAAATATTCCACAAACTTTTAAAGAAGAAATGCCGGGCGAATTTCCTTATACGCGCGGCGTACAAAAAGATATGTATCGCGGCCGCTTATGGACCATGCGGCAATACGCAGGATTTTCCACGGCTGAAGAAAGTAATAAAAGATATAAATATTTATTGTCTCATGGCGTGAATGGCCTGAGCGTTGCATTTGATCTCCCTACACAAATTGGGTATGACAGCAGCCATGCACTGGCTGAAGGGGAAGTAGGAAAAGTAGGTGTGGCAATTGATAGCCTGGAGGATATGGAGGAATTATTTAAAGACATAAAGCTGTCGGATATTTCTACTTCCATGACCATTAATTCAACCGCTTTTATACTTCTCGCATTTTATCTGACACTGGCAAAAAAACAAGGCGCTGACCTGATGCATCTTCGCGGTACTATTCAAAATGATATACTCAAAGAATATGCTGCAAGAGGAACTTACATTTACCCGCCCAAAGCTTCCATGCGGATCATTACAGATATTTTTGAATGGTGTGAAACAGCATTGCCGAAATGGAATACTATCTCCATTTCAGGATACCATATCCGGGAAGCCGGCAGCACCGCCGTGCAGGAAATTGCCTTTACATTGGCCAATGGAAAAGCGTATGTAAAGGCCGCACTGGCAAAGGGATTGGACATCAATCAATTCGGAAAAAGATTATCATTTTTCTTTAATGCGCATAATAATTTATTTGAAGAAATCGCCAAGTTCCGCGCAGCAAGAAGTATGTGGGCTGAGATTATGCAAGCCCTGGGTGCCACTGATCCAAAAGCAATGATGATGCGCTTTCATACACAAACAGGTGGCAGCACACTGACTGCACAACAACCCATGAATAATATTTCACGCGTGGCCATTCAAACGTTGGCGGCTGTACTAGGCGGTACACAAAGCCTGCATACAAATGGTTTTGATGAAGCCCTGAGCCTGCCCACAGAAACGGCTGCGGGTATTGCATTGCGCACACAACAAATTGTTGCCTTTGAAAGTGGTGTACCCGATACAGCCGATCCGATGGCAGGAAGTTATTTTGTAGAATCACTGACCGCAGAAATGAAATCCAAAGCGTATGAATTAATTCATCAAATTGATGAAATGGGTGGCAGCGTTCAAGCGATCGAAAATGGATTTATGCAAAATGAAATTGCCAAAAGCGCTTATATTTATCAACAGGAAATAGAAAGTAAAGAAAAAATAATTGTTGGTGTAAATGAGTTCCAGTCTGACAGCAAAAATAAGATCCCGGTCATGCACGTGGATGACAATATCCGGCAGGTGCAAATGAATAAATTAAAATTACTCAGGGAAAAAAGAGATCAGCAGAAAATAGAAGATTGCCTGGCAAAAATTGAAGCCGCAGCAAAAAACGGAAATAATTTAATGCCTCCTGTAATTGAAGCGGCAGAGCAATTATGCACGCTGGGCGAAATCGCTGATGTGCTCAGGAATGTTTTTGGAGAATATAAATAGTTGAAGAAAAATTTTTACCAAACGTTTCTTGGGCACCAGTCACCATACCGGTTGCCGATTAAGAATCCCACCAGGAATTCATGCGTTCCATTACTGACTGTATTGAGTTTTGATGTATTGTAATCATACGAATATCCAATATTAATGGAGCTGCTGATATTTACCCCAAACATAGCCGCAAAGCCATCTTTGGGCCGAAAAGATGCGCCGGCCCAGATCAAATCACGGTATTGAAATTTTGCGTTTATGTTTAAACTCAGTGGAACTGGATTTACATATTTTACCATAAAAGATGTCATTAGACTAACATCTTCAGAAAGCAAAAATTTATAACCGGCCTGGAAAAACATGTGTGGAATTAAACGGCCTCCTATAATATTAATACTGTCTCCTCCTATTTTCCCATTACTAAAACCAACTTTTTGCGGAATAATTTGCTGAGCTGCGAGGCCAATAAAATACCTCGCGGAATACATATACAGCCCGGCAGAAATATCCGGTTTGATAGTATTAATATAGCCACTGCCTGCCACGGCAGGATCTACAGGATATGCTTCACCAAAATATAATGATGCTGCATCCAGTCTTAAATTTTGCAAGCCCAGGGAAATGCCTGCAGCCAAACTTGTTTTTGGACCGATTGGCAAATGATATGCATACGTTGCAAATGCGGCAAACCTGTTTAACGGCCCGGCGCGATCATTCAAAACTGTGAGGCCTACGCCCTGGTGGGGATCGGCCGGCACATAATTTTGCAGGAAAGATTTGCCGCGTGGATTTTCACCCGGCGCACGCACGGATGCTGTAGTTTCCCTGTCTCCTGTGGATTTTGTCAGTGGCCCCTGTATTGTCAAATAAGTTGTAACCGGTGCGCCGTCGAGGCCAACCCATTGATGGCGATGGCTCATTTTCACATCCCAGTAATTTTCAATGCCCGCTATAGCGGGATTGATGATAAAATCATTTAAAATATATTGGGTGTAATATGGGCGCTGTTGCGCATAGGTTTGCCCTAAAATAAAAATTAAGCCGAAGCTAAATAATAGTTTTTTGAAGATCATTTCTCAATTTCTTGTATTCGCAGTTCTGCAACCTGTGTACTTTTCTATACGTTTAAATGCAAACAATATTGCAGGGTACAAGGCTTATCCTTTAAAGCCGCAAATCTACAGGTGAAATTTCTTTCAAAACGATTTTTATACTTTATTTCAAGATGTTTTTAAATTTTCACTTTTCAAATAATTTACTGCTTCCGGACCAAGATTACAGATGAGATCCAAAATACTGAGGTTTGGAATAAATCCTGTCTTCTCCCCAAAAACCTGGAGATAGGTAGCAGGTATTTTGGCTTCCATAAAATTTTGAGGTGTATAAAGATCCCGGAGGTCTGTAAATACATCTCCCGGTTGAGGCCTGACAGTACAACATGCAGGTAAATCTATTTTGAGGATGGAGGCAAGTTTTTCCTGGACATGTAAATTGTAATCAAACAGGTAATTTTCTTTTAAACAAAACAGGCCATGTAAACTGAGCTGATAATATTCAAAAAATGGTGACCGGCTGTAGCAGGCAAGTAAGGATCTCCAATGACGGGTTTGCCAATCTTCTGTGTAACTGATTTCAACAGACCTGAATAAAGTTTTTTGGTTCCGGCCACTTTTTAGCGGAACCGATAAAGTTATGGGCCCATTGCTACCGGCAATGATACAACGATTGCGAAAAGTGGATTTTTTGAAATTTTCATATTCAACAATATTAATATTTGAATTATTTAATAAAGTATAATAGTAATTAATTGTTGGAAAATATTGATTATCAATAATTAACATAAATAATTATATAATTTTTTTTTGCATTCAAAATTTTTTAAGAATATACGTAAATTTAGGCAATTTTAAACCATATACACAAATTTAATTTTTAATAAACACTTATAAACATATAATTATCAAATATTTATAGATTTTATTTAAAAGTAAAGTTTGTAGTCTAAACTATTTACCTGCTGCTTCTTTAATTCCTAAGATCAGTAGCATATAAAAATACGTGTTTTTTATGAAAAAGATTTTTCATTTTTAAAAAACCTACCCTACTTTCGCTAAAAATAACCAGATGAAAAATTGGTGGATATTTCCCTGCTTTTTTATTTTACTGGCTTGTGGAAAGCCCCAGGCATTCGAATACAGGGATTTAAAAAACTTTCGGATTGACAGTGCCGGCTTTACCACTTCTATCGTCAAAATAGACCTGGTGTACTTCAACCCGAATAATTTTGGAGTTGACCTGAAGAATATCAATTGCGATGTATATCTCAACCAGAGTTTTGTAGGCCATTATGTACTGGACACGAATATGTATATCGCCAAAAGGTCAGAATTTTATGTGCCGTCCAAAATGGCCGTTGATATGAAGAATTTAATAAAGAATTCCCTGGTCAGCCTTTTTTCCCCGGATGTTTTACTCGAAGTAAAGGGTACGATCAGGCTTGGTAAATCAGGAATTAACATGACTATGCCCTTCCATTATTCCGGGCGGCAGTCAATTTCATTTTTAAAATAAAGGGGAAATTCCCATAAGAAAATATGGGATTCGTGGAGCAGAATTTCGCCGCAGACTTGTCTCCAGACGAGCGGCTAAAAGCGCATAGTAATAATACAGCTTAGTTAAACAATTCCTTGTTTCTAAAATTAAAGACAGCAGATTGCCTGGCTTTATTCAATCATGTTGATCGCCGCCGCCTTGTCTCCCGACAAGCGGCCAAAAGCACATAAAAATTATATAGCTTAGCTAAATAATTCCTTGTTTTTAAATATTGCGATTCTTCAGTGAAATATAAAAACTTTTCCTTTTAATCACGGGAATTTTCAAGCCGCTTGTCGGGAGACAAGGCGGCGGCAGCTTTTATAAAAATCAATTTACAAAAAAAGATGCTCCGACTATGAAAATCTGAAATTAATATGACTATACCCTTTCAATATTCCGGGTGGCAGTCCATATCATTTTTAAAATAAAGGGGATTTCCCATAAGAAAATATGGGTTTCGTGAAGTAGAATTTCGCCGCAGACTTGTCTCCAGACGAGCGGCTAAAAGCGTATAGCAATAATACAGCTTAGCTAAACAATTCTTTGTTTTTAATATTGCAATTCTCCAGTGAAGTATAAAAACTTTTCTTTGAAGCGAGTTCCCTTAATCCCTCAAGGTGGGCACCATGGTGCATATCAGTTCCGAGCAGGTCAACCATTTTTTGTTCTAAAATCCGATCAGCTACTTTTTTTACAGACTTTCCATAATAGCCAAGCAGTGAAAGTAAATTAACCTGTAAAAGGCAACCCAGGTCTGCAAAGCGCTCATACATTCCGAAATTGTTATGATAATAATTATATCGTTCCGGGTGCGCCAGGATCGGCTGGTAGCCTTTCATTCTTAATTTAAAAATCAGGGGCTCAATATTCGTAGATGGCGCTATATAAGACATTTCTATGAGGATATGTTTGTCGCCAAATGTGAGTAATGGTTTATCATTGTCCACTAATTTTTCCATATCTACGTCCACCATATATTCTGCAGCAGCTTCTATTTGTATATCCAAATTTTGTGCAGCTAATTCCTTGCGTATTAAATCAAGTTTGGGCAAAATGGTGGCTGGTGTATTGGGATAAACTTCAGCCAGGATATGAGGTGTGCAAATGAGTTTATGATAACCCAAATCACGTAATGACCGAATGAAATCAATTGATTCTTCTGGCGTTTTCAAGCCATCGTCAAGGCCGGGTAATAAATGTGAATGCATATCCACACCTATAAAAGAAAGATCGGGTAAAGCGGATTTACGCTTAAATAAGTTCAGCATTTTCAAGGGCTATTTTCAAAGCGCCGAAGGTAATGAATTTTCTCCTGGAAGCGAGGAATCATACATCGTATAAACAGAATTATTGCTTTTATACTCAGGTACGATCTGTTTCATTAGTTTCACCACTGCCACATCATCATTCTTAGCCGCATGATACATCAACTCTTTGAGTCGGGATGCAAATAACTCATAATCCTGTGATTGAACTTTACTGATGAGTATTTTTTTATGATGTGTTTCCAGGACTTCTTCTTCCTTAATCAGCAGTTCTTCATACAGTTTTTCACCGGGTCTGAGGCCTGTATATTTGATTTCAATTTGTTTCCCGGGTTCATGGCCGGCAAGCCGGATCATTTTTTCTGCAAGCTCAGCAATCTTTACCGGTTCTCCCATATCGAACAGAAATACTTCCCCGCCATTACCCATTGTCATGGCTTCCAGCACCAGGGAACAGGCTTCCTGGATGGTCATAAAATAACGAATCACTTCAGGGTGTGTCACCGTTACGGGTCCGCCATTTTTAATTTGTTGTTTAAAGCGTGGAATGACTGAACCATTAGAGCCAAGCACATTTCCAAACCGGGTAGTGATAAATTTAATCTTATTGGCGCTGCCTTTATCCAGGTGATAAATTTTGGAAGTATAATTACTTTGAAAAAAATTGCTATACCCATAATGAAGTGCATGGCAATACATCTCAGCAATTCTTTTGGATGCGCCCATAATGTTTGAAGGATTAATCGCTTTGTCTGTGGACACAAATAAAAATCTTTCAACCCCATAATATTCTGCAAGATCAGACAACACCATCGTGCCCATAACATTATTTCTGATGGCTTCTGAGGGATGACTTTCCATAATCGGTACATGCTTGTATGCGGCGGCATGAAAAACCACCTGGGGTGCATGCTGAATAAAGATTTGCTCCACCGCATTCCTGTCCTTTATATCACATAAAACGATTTTCAGTTTGTCACTATTTTGAAATTTTTGCTGCAAGTCATATTCTACAGAATACAATCCTGTTTCCAGTTGGTCGCAAAGAATTAATGATCCAGGAGACATTTCTGCCACCTGCATGGCCAGTTCGCTGCCGATAGAACCGGCAGCACCGGTTATCAGGATGCGCTTCCCTTTTAATAATTCAATGACATGCTTATTTAAAAGCTGGATCGAAGGCCTGCCCAACAAATCCTCGATCTTCACTTCTTTAATTTGTTCCTTTGAAAGATGTCCATGCATCCAGGTTTTTGGAGAAGGTATATTTTTCACCTTCACCTGCTTTTCCAGGCATTTCTCCACCAGGAAATTCGCAATAACAGGATCCGTGTTTTCTTTAACTATAAATAAAATCCGGATAGGTCTTGATTCCAAAAGTGAAATAATATTTTGATAAGACATAATCCGGATATTATCAACAGATTTTCCAATAAACCGTTCTTCATCATGTAAAAATGCAACTACTTTATAAGCAGTTTCAGAAATAGTTTCAATGGTATTTCGAAGAAGGTCTGCATTTTCCGCACCACCAAAGATCAATACTTCTTCTCTTGCAATTCCATAACCACTTTTATAAACATTTTTAATCAATAAACGATATGCTGAAATGCTGAATGAGGCTATAAAAAAATATACGAGTAATGAAGAATTGGGAATAAAAGTTTTGACAAAAAATAGGCTAAGGACAAAATTTATGGCAAGTAAAATGATCACTGAAAGTAATAAAGCATAAACAATTCTAAGTATTTCACGCGTTTCTGAAAAACGTATTATGCCATCATACGTTTTAAAAATACTAAAGAAAATGGCGCTTGAAATAAGTACCACCCAGATGCCCTGCCAAAGATCCTGGTTATTAATAAATACAATATCAAAATTACTCAATAAGAGGTTGGCAATGACAAAAGAAAAAACGCAGATGCCCAAATCCAAAATGAAAATCGCCCATTTTGGAAGGATTCGCATACGGATTAAAAAGCTTCTGATATCTTTCAATTTTCTAAGGCTTGGGGTTTAATTCTTTTATTAAAGTGTTGGTTATTCTTTTATAATTGACAAGATAGTGTTAAAAAGTATTTGAAAGTAATTTTTTAAACTTTTTTTTTCAAAATAGATTTTGTTTAATTTAATTTTCGCAGGTAAAATTTCTTCAATATAATAAGTCTCAGGTTCAGCCTGAGCGCCTAAAATGGCGGATTCATCCCGGTACTTTAATGATGCCATATCCGTGATACCGGGCTTTATATTTAAAATGTCCATTTCAACCGGCGTATAATAGTTTACATATTTACGTAACTCCGGCCTGGGCCCAACCATGCTCATATCTCCTTTCAGAACATTCCATAATTGTGGCAATTCATCCAGTTTCCATTTACGTAAAAACTTTCCGGTTCCTGTTATGCGGTCGTCGTGATTACCCAGTGTAAGTGAACTTTTTCCCTGCGTATTTTGCCGCATGCTGCGGAATTTATACAGCATGAAATTTTTATTTTTTAAGCCAACTCTTTCCTGCCTGAAAATCGCAGGGCCTTTTGTATCCAATTTTACCATGATATAAATGATCAGGAATAAGGGTGACAGTATCACTAAAAGTAACAGGGAAATAAGGATATCAAAAAAGCGAATCTTATCTATCATGCAGCATTTCTTCAACCGCCTGGACAACCGTGTTGCATATACGCAAACAAAGTGTATCAGTTAATTGTGGGTAAATGGGCAGTGAAATTTCATTGGCAAATAAGGCATACGATTTTGGAAAATTTTTGATATCAAAACCTGCATCTTTAAAAATTGCAAGCATGGGCAGGGGAACAAAATGAACATTCACGGAAACATTTTTTTCGGCAATTTTATCAATTGCTTTTGCACGCATATCTTCTGTAAAATCTTTTATTCGTAGTGGAAACAAATGGCAGGAAGATTTTTTTTTCTTGTCGTAAAATGGAGGCAAAATAAATAATGTATTTCCCTGGAAAAAAGATGTGTAAAAATCATAAACCCTTTTTCTTTCTTTAAATAAAAAAGTATCATATTTTTTTAGCTGTGCCAATGCTATTGCGGCCAACACATCCGGTAAATTTATTTTAAACCCCGGGTAAATAATATCATATCGCCAGCCACCGGCAGTTGATTTGGAAAATGCATCCTTCGTTTGACCATTCAGGCTCCATAACCGCAGTGTTGAATATAAAGCCGCATTATCAAAGGGTTTGGGCATGTTTAAACAAATGACACCACCTTCTGCGCTGGTCACATTTTTCACTGCGTGTAAAGAAAAAATGGACATGTCTGCACACTTGCCAATAGATTTATTTTTATAGGTTGCACCCATGGCATGCGCAGCATCCGACAATAAAAATATCCTGCCAAGTTTGCGTTGAACTTCATTGCACGGTTTAAATCTTTCTGTATTCTTTTCTTCCAGGATTAAAGCATTTATTTCATCATAATCACAGGGCCAGCCTGCTATGTCCACCGCAATAATCGCTTTTGTTTTATCCGTGATTGCTGCGCGGATTTTTTCCGGGGAAATTGTAAAATCATCCTGCACATCCACCATTACAGGCGTTGCACCAACATGCATCACGGCCAACGCAGTAGCGCAATACGTGTATGCCGGGATGATCACTTCATCACCTTTGCCAATGCCATACCAATGAAGACAAAGCATCAATGCAGATGTCGCTGAATTTACAGCCAGTGCATGTTCCACGCATGTATAGGAAGCCATAAAAATTTCCAGTTCTTTGACTTTTGGGCCTGTCGTTATCCAGCCGCTGCGCAGTGTTTCCGCAACTTCATTGATCACATCTTCATCAATGTACGGTGGTGAAAAAGGAATTTTTACCGGTTCATTCATTGTTCAAATTTTCTAATAATTTTTCCCATTTTTCCAGCACAATATCTTCTCCATATTTTCTTGAATAAGCAAATGCATTTTCAGCAATCCTGCTTCCTGTTATTGGATCATTGATGATAGAAATAATTTTTTCAGCCATCGCATGCGCATCATTTATTTCAACGAGCATTCCATTTTTTCCATCTTCAATGATATTCGGAATTCCACCTACGCTCGTGGAAATAACCGGTAATCCCATGGCCATAAATTCAATTAAAGAAACAGGTGCATTGTCAATAATATTTGTACAGATATAAAAATCATATTTCACCGCATACATTTTTTTTTCATCCAAATTGATATATCCGGGGAAAAATATTTTATCAGCAAGCCCTGCATCCTGCACCATTTTTTTCGTTTCAGCAAGCATGCCATTATCCGGCCCGGCCATGACCATTTGAAAATCCGGGTATTGCTGGTTTAAAATTTTTGCAAGTTCCACCGCCATGAACGGATTGTAGGTCGCTTCAAATGCCCGCATCCAGAGGATCTTAGGGCGAAATGTTTTTTTATTTGTAAATGTATATTCATTTAAATTCACTGCATTTTCAATTTGAACCCTTTTCAAATTATACTTCTCCAAATAATTATAAAAAAATGCGGAAGGACAAACGATTGTATCTGCGCGTTTCATTGCTTTTAAAAAACGTTTGGGATCATTTTCCATTCTTTCAGGAATAGAACCGCCATCAATTGTCAGGATTAATTTTTTATCGAAGAATTTAATTGCCCTGCTTATGATTTCCTGCCACAAAAAAGCTGGCCGCGTACCATACAATGGCACGATGGCTAAATCATACTTTTTTTTGTTTTTATGAATTACAGAAAGATTGTCCATCAATCTTGCTACCCTTCCGCTTTTCACAGAAGATGTAATAACAGGCAAATTATTTTTTACCAGCATTTCCGCAATGCGATCTGTCGCAGTTCGTATATTTTTTTTAGGATTATTCTTATCTACAAATAAGCCTAATAATAAAATTGATTTGTTGTTGGCTTGTTTCAAACAACAATTTTATACATGTCCACAGAAGTATCCGTTTCTTTTTCCTTTTGCCAGCCGGCTTTTTGATACGCTGCAATTGCTCGGGCATTAGCGGGTTTTACACTCAATGCCATTTTTAGAATTTTCCTGTTTTTACTTTCTTCTTCAAATGCATTCATCAACATGTCAAAGACACCTTTTCCACGAAATTGCGGGTCAACACCAATAACAACAAGGCCTGCTTTTTTTTCTTCATCACTATATTTTTTTACCGTGCTGTCGGTTTTTTTTCCAGGATTTATTTTCCTGTATATATTTTTAAAAATAAGGGGATAAAAAGCTTGTAATTCTTTACTGAAAAACAACCCGGGTTTCCGAATCATTCCGATTGCTGCTTCCCACATAGCATATTGCATCAACCCGCTCGTAGAGCCATCCCCCGGCCGTTGGGAAATAAAACCACCACAAAATCCGACAACTTTTTCTCCCTCCTCAACATGAAAAAGAAAACGGTTTTCACCTCCCAAAAACCAATGCAATGATTTTGCTGTATATGATTGTCCCAACTTTGTAGAAAAAGAATTTTCAAAGCAAGCCAACTGGCAGTTCGCAATCTTTTCAACATCCGGTTTTGAGCTCTTGCGGAGCATGTACATGCAATTGTTTTTTCTTTATGGTTATTAATGTGGGTGTAGCTATTACAAAGATCAATATATATGGCTGCACAGAAATTTTCAGTCCGTTATGTACGATGATAAGGCAAAATAAAATAAGGAAATACAACGCATATTCCCGCTGATTTTTTGATCTCCCCATGATCTCAAAAAAAATTGTAATGAAGAATCCCCAGAAAGTAATAATACCCAGAATGCCATGTTCCGCTGCTGCGCGTGCAAATTCATTATGTGAACCGGATTCCACTCCATACAAATCATTTTTACTGATCTCATCCGCGAAATTCGCAGTACCCACACCAACAAGCGGATTCGAAATAAATAATTCAAAAGCCGCCTTCACCAGGTCAGTTCTCCCGGAATTTCCTTCTTCTCCAAATCGTTCTTCCACTAAACCATGCGTTGTTTTTGTAACATAACTATACACACCAAAACCAATGGGTATAAACAGGAGAAACATGAGATAACTTTTTACTTTATTCCAGTTGAACATAAAGAATACAGCCATGATGATCCCTAAAAAATAAATACCACCCCGTGAAAAACTCAGGATCATTTGTATTGCGACAAGGGTTAAAAAAAACAGGTTTAACCAGAATTGCTTCTTTTCTTTGATGTCCACCAGTGAGAAAAAAAAGATGCTGGCAGCTACCCCTAAATAGCCACTCATTTGCACTGCTGAAAGGCCGTTCAATGACTCCGACATGGAAGTAAGATCATAACTTACAGGGGGGCCAAAAAATCTTCGCGCCAGGATCATGCCACATAAATAAACACTGGCCAGTTTTACATGATTTAATATTTTGTTCACCATTTGTGGCGTTAGGAAATTAAAAGATGCCCAGGTTGCCACAATCGTAATAGATAAAGTATTTGTGAAAATAGAACGTCCCAAAGTGGCATCATAGCTTCTTAACGTATCCAGGAAATCAATAGTGCAAAACATGATAAGTAAAACATACGCTCTTGAGTGCATTTTTAATGTGGACTTTTTCTGGCTCAATAAGAGTAGAGCAAACAAAGCGATAATAAAGTACTGCATAAATAAAAATGGCACTATATGCGATTTATTCTTGATATACCTTTCGCTATAAACCATATAGGCTAATATGCATAGAACTGTCTGTATATTATTTTTCGCGGCATAATACAGGCATACCACACCCAGCATAAGATACACTATTCCAACAAAATCATCGGGCAGCAAATTTATCCCTAAAAAAAGGCCGATAGTAAAGCAAAGCCCATATTCGAAAAGGGTGTTATTTATACTACTAATTATTTTCAAAATATACATTTATAGTTTCCATATATTCATTGGCCCAGTTTTCTAATGTATGTGTTATGGCAAAAGTTCGCCCTGCTTCAATCATGGAGATAAGTTTTTGCGGATGTGCCAAACATTCAATAAGAATTCCGGATAAAATTTCAGGATTTCCCAGGGGAAATAAAAAACCTCTTTTATCCTTAGCCGTCATTTTTTCTGAATAGGATGTTTCACTAAGAACCGGTATGACTCCATGAAAAAATCCTTCCATAGGTGTTTTCCCAAAACCTTCTGTGAGTGATGCCTGCAAAAGAAAGTCTGCATGCCGGTAAATTAATCTGAGTTCTTCATATTTTTTCTTACCTGTTAAAATAACACAATCTCCTAATTGGTTAGTATCAATAAAATCCTGGTAATTTTCTCTCAAAGGGCCGTCTCCTACAATATATAAAGTAAACCTGAAATTCTCCTTTTTTAAAGCCAGGCAGGCGTCCAAAATAAATTGCTGGTTTTTATAAGATACCAGTGAACCTACACAAACAAAAACAGGCTCGATCAGCAAACCATTCCTGATTTTTTCAATTTTTTGTTGTACATAATAAGTTTCCTCATTCCATTCTTTCAATATATAAGAAGGGCTGAAACTTTCAACAAGATGATGTTGTTGTTGATCGCAATCAGCATAAATAAAAACAGGCCCCCGGAAGAAATTTTTTAGAACCCATTTCTGAAAACGATAAGTCAGCGGTTCATTCCTGTAATTTTTCCAGGCACCGGTGTATGTAGCAAAGACTTTAGTTTTTCTAAACCAGAAATAAAAAAAGCCTGGTATGTTTATATTATTTGGAAAACGCTGGTAGATGATATCTGCAAAAATGTTGATCTTTTTAAAAGCCTTCCACCAGGCAGGAAGTGTTTTAAGAATTTTTATTTTATCAGCAAAATTATTTCCGCCTACATTCGGTAAAGGCAAAAATTGAATACCAGGTGTATCATAAATACTGATTACTTTTTCCGGCGAAAACCTGCTAAAAGGGCAACAGATAAGGGTTTTATCAAATTGTCCCGCCAACATTTCCATTTGCCTTTTAAAGATATGATTTTCCGTTACAGGCAAACCTGCTTCATTAAAATAATGTACACAATCAGAAATAATTGCCAGTTTTTTAAATCGTTCCATTAATGTATAAGTAATTCTGCGCCTCTATCATTCGCCAGCATTTGCCGCGCAATTTTTTTGGCTCTTGCATATTGTATGCATAGTAAAGGTGATTTTATCAACGTTAATAAAACACTCAACAACAACATACTGCTTTTGCCTTTTTGTTTATAGGATATATTTGATAACATCAAACCAATTAACACGGCGTTCCTGTATAAAGGCGTTGGTAAATATTTTTTAAAAAGGTATAAAACACTGGGTATGGGTTTTGGTGCAAACCATTTGGTGGGCCGGAAGCCATCCCAACTACCCATTTCGCGCAGTCCCCCACTGCTTACTTTTAAATGAATTCTTGATGCCTTATAATTAGATATACTTTTTAAACCGGCTAAGTATGCACGATATGCAAATTCCCCATCACCCATTCGCATACCATTAAATTGTTCATCAAATAAACCAACTTGTTTGAACACTTCTCTTTTCACCAACGCATTGCCGGAATCAAACTGGTCTGCCCAGCGAAAATATGCATAACTTTTAGAAATTTTTTGTCCTGTAACAGCCAATGATACGCCCGCAGAAATATCAGACTTAAAAAAATCCAGGCATTTCAAATGTTCTGAAACCCAGTCCGGCTCTACTCTTGAGTCATCATCAAAAAAAAGCAGGTATTCTGCATCTGTGGATTTCACCGCGTTATTCCTGGCAGTCCATAATTTTTTTTCCAACTGCCGGGCCACTTGCATTTCCAATTTAAACTGCTCATAAAATTCAGCTTGAAAATCATCTGACTGGTCCACCACGATCACTTCAATATGCTTGTAAGTTTGCTGCTCCAGGTCATGCAACACATCTTGTAAATATTCATACCTGTTGAGTGTGGGAATGATCACAGCGACCTTCGGGTGGGAAGCAATTAATTTCGATTCAAAATTTTCATACTCCGGGTAAGTTCTTGGTGCGCTAAAAACATCTATGCGTTTAATATGCCGGGTGCTGAAAAAATGATTTATTTCTTTAAAAGGATTTTTAAATGTAAACAACCTTATGAATAGCGCGAAGAGTGTCCAGGGTGTGCCCCAATATTTTCGTATGAAAATATATTCATCCCGCAAGGAAGGTTTTTCCACTGACAATTTTTCAATTTCTTCTTTATTGGATTCCAGCAAAACGCCCTGGTACCAAAGCCTGTAGCCTGCATCTGCAAGCCGCGAAGATTTTGTTTCATACGCATTATCTAAAAAACCAGGATCAATTTTATCTTCCCCGACATAACAAGATGCAAATGTATTTTTGACATTTGGTGTGAGATTGAATTGCCAGCCAGGTTGTGTGTATCGGATAAATTGAAAGAACATGCAGGTATTGGAATGTTTATTCTTTTTTAGCTATACAATAAATTGTTGATCCATAAAATTTTCCGTTAACAGCTTTCCATAATTTTTTATACGTGTTTTTGCTTTTCCATTGCAAGGAGGGGAATGATCTCACTTTCAGGAATTGCACCTCAAAACCCATTCCGGCTAATATGTTTCGCAATGAACTTAACGTGAAAAAATTAATATGCACAGGAGGAACAACCTGGCCCAAACTTTTTAATTGATTTGCCGCAGTAAGATTATACATTCTTTCAAAATTGGGTACAGTAAAACCTAAGATTCCACCAGGTGCAAGGCATGTATGAATGTATTGTAAACAAAGGTGTAAGTTATCAATATGTTCCAACACTTCAAATGCGAGAACTGCATCTACATTGTGATAGTCTGCAAGATCTTCAAATGAACTATTCACAACATCCACGCCTGATTCATTCGCCAGCTTCGCAGCTACACTATCCAATTCTATACCTTTATATTGTTTCTTTTTATTTTTTAAAAAGAAACCTACTATACCAACGCCGGCCCCAATCTCGACAATATTATTCACATTCATTTTTAGTAGCTTATCAAGAATGTTTCTTTTATCGAAACCGAGCCGGGGCTGCCTTCCTGCTTTTAAAAGCGAAGCCTGCGTTTTAAAATGTGCATAATCTTCCTGTTCATTATAAAGTTTATTATACAATTCCTTCGTTTCTTCCGAATCCAATTTATTTTCATAAAAAATTAATCCGCAGGAAGTACACTTTACTAATTCAAACTTTGGTATAAATGAAATAATATTTCCCGTACAAATTTTACAAACAGAATATTTCATTGATTTATGTAAATTAAAAAATGGTTGATTAAATTATTTCAGCGTAAGTCATTCGTCGTTTTTCTAATGATGTTTTCAATATAAATATCCGGCCTCATATATTTATTATACCATACTTCATTGTTTCGTTTTACCTCCATATATTTCTTATTCTTTAACAGGTCACTGACCAGGTCCGGCAAACATTCGAAATTGTCTCGGTTATTTGTACTTATATAATTTTTTCCAGTTTCAAATTCTTCAACAACTGTTTGAATTGGTGTAGATATAATTGCTTTTTTCATGATGATATATTCACCAATCTTCCAGCCAGGTGTATCTTTCAAGCCATCATCAGCAATACATATATCCGCTTTTTGCAATTCTGATAAATAATTTTTTTTGCGGGTTACTTTTAAATCAAGTAATACATCTTTGGCTTCTTCTTTTGCAAAAGTATCCGGGTAGATGCCAGTTATTGAATTTGAAAAATTCCTGGATATTACCCGGCAGGCATTTATTCTAAAGTGATTTTGCCTGTTCCTTCTTTCCTTTTCTTCCGGGTCTTTACTTCTTGCCGGATCCCATAACCGGGCCATAAAAATTACCCGGCCATTGTTATCATTCAATTTTTTTTCGGAGAAATATTTTATATCTTTTGATGTATGGGAATCATTTGTAACAATCCCAAAATAATCCAATGCCCTTGTTAATTCAATCCTGGACTTTTTATTCTTTAAAACTTTAACAGGCATTTTACCTATTAAATGCAAAGGCTTATATGTAAGCGTATGATTAAAATTTAAAGGATAAATATTTCCCGACATATCACCTGGAAGTAGTGACCGCTTAAAGTAGTAATCAAATTGCCGGGCATCCGCCATAAATTTTATATCATCTGAATAATCCAGGAAACAATTGCTATTATTTACATTTAAAATAATTCCATATCCTGATAAATCAGGGTCATATTTTATATCAAAGCTTTGCTTATTAACTTCACAATAATATAATAAGCTATATAATATCTGGTTATGATGTGCAGTCCATTCTTTTATTTTTAAAGTCATAGTTCCTAAGGACAAAGTGTCAAAGATATTTTTAAAGAAGCCTGTGGTGGCGACCCCGCCGGCACTTTCACTTCATATAAATTTTTAAAAAATATTGAATGTGTTGGCGGGAACGCCATCACTGGCTCTTCATTATTTGACTTCCAACTCTTTCGTCTCAAGCATTTGCATCAATAGTCCGATTTAATAATTCAGCATATTTTTCTTCAAAAATTGTGGTTTGTATTTCCAGGTTGAATTTTGTCATCACTTTTTTCCGCGCATTTCTTCCCAAATTTTCCGCGAGATCCCGGTCATTCGCAATTTTCAAAATATAATCGGCCTGTGCCCTGAAATCAAATACATCTGCCAGCAACCCGTCTTCTTCATGCGTAATCACTTCTGCCATGCCACCACTTTTGGTAACGGCCACCGGCAATTCCATGCTCATCGCTTCAAGCACTACATTCGCAAGGCCTTCATATAAACTCGGGAGGTAAAAAACATCCGCGTTCTCCATTAATTCTTTTACTTCCCCTCGCGACTTTGTACCTGCTAAATAAATATTTTCCGTTAAGCCAAGTGCATGCATTTTATAATTGAATTCTTCATACGCATCGCCACTTCCCACAATCGTCCAGGTAAATGAAAGGCCTTCTTTTTTTAAATATTGAATAGTCAATAATGCATCCGTATAGCCTTTTTGAAAAGTGATTCTTCCTACACTCAGGATGTTTAAATGGCAACCCGGTATCCTTTTATTATTGCGTGTAAAGTACCGAATATCAATACTGGGATAATTGACAAATATTTTATTGGGTTCATCGCAATAAGGCAAAATCGTATGCAGCATATCCTGCGAAACACAATGAATGCTATCTACTTTTTTTAAGAGCTTTCTAAAAAAAGATTTTCTTTCTTCATAGATCAGCAACTTTACTTTTTCCGCTGTGCCCCTGCAACTCACCACTTTTTTAGCAGTGATCAAATCCAGTGTGTCTAAATAATCAATGGCGATGCCTGAAAATTCAAAATGAATGATTTCCGCATTTATTTTATTAATAGTGTTTGCTCTTACCAAATGATATATCCTTTTCATTAACGGGCGTTTGGTCTCCATCTTTTTAAAACCAATGAATGGATTTAAAAGCCACTTTTTTAAAATCGTTGCTTTGTTCAATAATTTCACTTCCGGTCTTAAATCACCTGGAAATAAATCATCCAGTAAGCGTTGATTTTTTTCCGAACAAAAGACCGTGACTGAATGTCCGCGGTTACATAACATGCGGGCTTTATTGGAAATAAAAGTTTCACTGGCAGAAGGAAACACCGCGACTACAATTGCTATCTTCATAAAGCTTTTATATTTTTATGATGTGCATCATCCCATCTTACCAATGCATACAATGCCCATATAAACCAGCCACTATGCTCCTTCCCTGCTGCATGCAGGGACAACATGCGTTGTATTTTTTCTCTTTCAAAAAAAACAGCAAGCCGCGAAGGCATGTCCATAAGCTTTTCCGTAACTTCTTTTTTCAAATCATTTCTAAGCCATTTGTCCATGGGAACGGTGAAGCCTTTTTTAGGTTGCATCACCAATTCTTTCCCCGCTTTTTCCATAAGTATTTGGCGCAGGTTCATCTTTCCCATTTTGTTTTTAATACAATCGTCATAATTGTATTGTACACTTTTTTCCAGCATGGCATTGCTTAAAAACGGCACGCGCACTTCCAAACTATGATACATACTTGCACGGTCCACTTTGAGTAAAATTCTTTGCAGATGCAAATCCATTTCCATTTTGCGGATCAATTGCATATAATCCTGTACAGATAAATTTTTTTCTTCCGCTTTTTTTAAAGCGGGTAATAAAAAATAAGGAATTCCGGGTGCTGTTTTCATAATCTCCGGCAACCATTTTGTAGCGCCGGTGATTGATAATGTGGAATAATAATAACTCATAAAATCTTTCATATTCCAATGGCGGCGTAATTCCACGCTTTTCGAATTAATGATTTTAGCCTGTATTAAATGAATGCGCCTTGCAGTAATATTTTTTTTATACAAATTAATATGCCGCAATGCTTTCGCATTTCGCGGGTAACCCCAGAATAATTCATCTCCTCCATCACCACTCAATGCCACAGTTACCTGTTCACGCGCAAAGGAAGATAAGAGCAAAGTTGGTAAGGAAGAATAATCCGCGAAAGGCTCTGAAAATGCCTGTACATGGTCTTCTATAAGGTTTTCTAATTGTTCAGGCCGGATATATTTACAAAAATTTTCGAGGTGAAATTTTTCCGCGTAAGCCTTTGCCGCCTGGGTTTCATTAAATGCTGGATCATCTACACCAATGGTAAATGATTTTAATGCTGCCTGTTGATTGGCATAATAACTCACTAAAGTACTATCAATACCGCCGGACATAAAAGTGCCCACCGGCACATCACTCACCATTTGTGATTGTACAGATTCCGCAATGATTTTTTCCAGCCCGTTTTCTTTTCCTTCAATGGATGAAGACGGGTAATCATAATACGCATGCATTATTGATTTGCCATTCGACACGATCATATAATGCCCATGTGGCAACATGGCTGTCTGTTGAATAATGCCATCATCTTCGGGCATATAACCGAGGTATAAATAACTGGCAATGGTTTTTTCATCATAACTATTCCCGGAGAAAAAAGGGTGACCGATCACGTGATCATATTGAGAACTATACACAACGCCATCCGCGCAAATACCCGTGTACAAAGGCTTTACACCCATGCGGTCGCGCGCCAGCCAGAGTGCATTTTTTTCAACATCATAAAAAGCAAAGGCAAAAATTCCATCTGCAAGCGCAAGCGTTTTTTCCAGTCCGAGATGTATGAGTGCGTATAAAAATAATTCTGTATCTGATGAAGACCGGTAAGTAATATTGTACGGCAACAATATTTTTTTAAAAGCGTCCGTGTTATACAATTCTCCATTGAAGGAAAGACAAAATTTTCCGGAGGCGGATAACATCGGTTGGCGGCCATGCATGCTTGTATCGCGTATAGATAAACGCGTAAATGCCGCTATATAATTTTGTTCATTCTGCCAGAGATGCCTGTCATCCGGCCCGCGCCGGCGCATGGTATCCATGCAATGCACAAAATAGGATTTGTGCAAATCCCATTTTTTAAAATGATAAGCACCGGCTAAACCGCACATGAATTTTTCATTTTAATTAAATGAATGCTTATTTTTTTATTGTTGCACATAATTCCAGCAATCATTTTTTTACTTTCAAAAGAATGCCTGATACTTTATGTTTCCTGCCGATGTAATAATTAAATATTTCACGGTAACCCCATAAGGGAAAACGAGATTTCTTTTTAGTATAATAACTTTTATCATGGATCACGATCACTTCACCAAATATTTCAATCACATGCCCGGGAGGAAATAAAGCCGTGATCTCAGCAGGTTTGGGGCGAAACATATTATCAATAGGGTCCGCATGTTTTTTGTATTTATAAGGAACAGTTATAAGTATATAGCCATCGTCCGCACAGCATGCATACAGGTTTTCGACTACGGCCTGTATATTTTCAACATGCTCCAGCATATTGGTGCATAATACAATTTGAAAACTATCCGCATAATTTTCAGCAAATAATGGTTGCGTTATATCCGCTACAATATCAACTCCTTCAGCTTGCTTTACATCTATATGACAAATTTTAAATTCTATTTTTTCCAGTGGCTCGAAAATATACTTATTTAAATGTGGCTGCACTTCCTTGCGGAAACGTGCGGTAGAAGATCCTATATTCGCAACCAGGGAATTATTTTCCGGCCTTAATGTATCCAGGAGTCCACCTACCCATATCGCTTCTTCTACGAACATATTTATACTTTTTTATGATTAAAGTTTTCAATCGCTTTGCAATATGCCCCGCGAAATAATGCAGCAATATTTTCCCATGTATAAAATTGCTCCACTTTTTTATAGCCTGAAATACCCATTGCATTGGCCAGCTCATTATTCTGTAAGAGGAATTTTATTTTTTCAGAAAGATCATTTGCATTACCCGGTGTAAATAATAATCCATTTTTGTTTTCATCTATGATCGTTGATATGGCGCCGATACCCGCGCCGATCACCGGTTTTTTAGCACGCCATGCTTCCAGGAATACGACTCCAAAAGATTCTTCTTTGGAAGGCAGGACAACGATATCCGCTATACTTAAAAGTTCATTTTTAAATAAGGCAGAAATATTAGTGAAAACAGTTAAGCCGGTCATTTTCTTTTCTTCATCAAGTAAAGTTTGAGTATAATTTCCTGAAGCGCCTGCAATGATAAGGTGTATATTCTTTCCTGTTTTTTTTAGTTGCTCATAAGCTTCCAGCATTAAGGGCAATCCTTTGAAAGCCTCGTGCCTGCTGATGCATAGCAGTATTTTATGCGCTGATGGAATTTTTAATTCGCCTTTAATTTTTTCTACATTGAATGGCAGACAACTATGCTCATGCATATCAATACCTGCGCCCGCTACCGTTATTTTTTGAGGATCAATTCCCTGCTGTTCCAGGAAAGTTTTTTCAAACGATGTATTGGCGATATAATGATCAGCAGCTTTAATTCTATTCAGATAAATCGGGTTCATTTGTTCTTTGCTCAAATGCAATGCACCATATAAAACAAATGGTTTTGGTGCTGCCAGTTTATCCCGGTATAAACCATAATTCGCGAATTGATAATGCACGGATGATGCGCAGATCACATCAACAGGAATTTTGCCAATGGCTTTCTTCATCGATTTTGAAAACGGGCCTGCACTTAGTTCACTGAAAGCTGGCGGCAAAATTTTACCGCCCATTCTCATAAATGTTTTAGAGAAAATTTTCAATGCAGGTTTATGCGATCTTAAAAAACTAAACCGCCGGATAGCTACGCCATTGATGCATTCTTCCGCCACATCTATTTTTTTAAACATTGGACTATTCGGCCCAAAAAAAGAATTGGTTGTAAACACAGTCACTTCGTCCTGGTAATGTGTATGCAGGTACTCTGAAATTTTCTTCATGGTATGTTGCGTCCCGCCTTTTGAAGGAAAATAATTCTGTGTTACATGCAATATTTTCATGCCTTGTATTTGCAATTTAACATGGACATACGCAGATTATTTTTTGGTACAATAAAACATGATTTCTTTGGGCACAATGCCATACCGGAACTGCTCATTGTGCGTGAATGTTGCAACAAATGGAATTACTTCCACCACAAAACCTGCCTCCTGCAAGCGTTTGATATAATCATTGCCATAAATACGCACATGATCAGACTGGCCGTATAAAGCCAGGCGCTGTGCCGGATCCGTTATTGAAAAATCTTCCATTGTCTGATCCATATCTTTTCTTATGGGGACATTTAAAATTGCCTGGCCACCTTTACGCAATACGCGATACATCTCCCGCATAGCGGCCCTGTCATCGGGTATATGTTCCAGCACATGATTGCAAATAACCACATCAAAAGTTTCATCCGCATATTGCAATGCGGTTACATCCATGGCTATTGTCTTCGCACCATAATGATAATTTTCCGGTGAAAGGTCTATGGGATGATAGTCAATATTTTTACTTTCGGAAAATTTATGATACAACTGAATTTCAGGAGCTACATGTAATATTTTTTTTTGCCCGGAAAAAATATCAGTCCGTGCATGCAGGAATAACCAAAGCGTACGGTGCCTTTCCAATGAACCGCATTTCAAGCATTTGGCATTGGCTCTTTTTTCATTTCCAGCCGGGAGGAAAGTCAGGTAGGAAGCGCCGCAACATGGGCAATGCACCGTATTTCCTTTTAAAGCGAGGCGCAGCAAGGTGTTCTGCAGTTTCCGTGGATGTATGGTTTTTATAATGCGATTTTTAATTGTACTCATTATTCTTTGTTATCGTGCAGTTTTGACGAATCAGTATTTTTTAAAAAAAGAAATAAGGTAATAAGGTCGAAGTTCTATTGTCATGTGTTGTTACTAAGGTAATAAGGTTTTAATTCCTGGTGATATGCATTGTTACTAATGTAATAAGGTCGAAGTTCTATTGCTATGTGTTGTTACTAAGGTAATAAGGTCAAAGTTCTATTGCTATGTGTTGTTACTAAGGTAATAAGGTCGAAGTTCTATTGCTATGTGTTACTACTAAGGTAATAAGGTCTTAATTTCAGGTGATATGCTTTGTTACTAATGTAATAAGGTTGACGTTTATGTTCAACTTCAAACAGAGAATTTTTCTATAAACCAACACTTTAAAAAACCTTATTACCTTAATAAAAATTCATCCTGTTTTATATTACAACCTTATTACTTTATTTTTTTAAATGATACTAAAAAATCATCTCCTCACTTTGGTGTTAAAATTTTCTATGCCCTGCAAATACGTATCGCGATATTTTTTTGTAATTACCGGCCATGAAAATTGCTGCGTTGTTTTGCTAAAGCCGGCTTCGCCTAATTTTGTTTGCAGTAGTTTATTATCGGATAATTTTTCCATTTGATTAAATAAGGAAGTTGCATCCCCGGGTGTAAAAAGTAAGCCATCATTTCCATCATCAATGATATCCGCGATTGCACCGGTTGCTGCACCAATCACTGGTTTTTTACAAGCCCATGCTTCGAGAAAAACAACGCCAAAAGATTCACCTGCGGATGCCAAAACAAAAATATCAATGGCATTGAATAAGACAGGCTTCAACGCATTCTCAAAATTTTCCAGGATAATAACGGGCAATTTTTCCGCGCGTATTTTTTTCTGTAAAGTTTCTGTAAATGGTGTTGATGTTCCTGCCAGTAATAATTTACAACGGTTATTTTTTTTATATAAAAGTTGAAATGCATCCAGCAAAATCCCCGCTCCTTTTCCAGGGCTTAATCTGCCGATATGCCCAATAAGTATATCATCCTGGCTAACATCATATTTTTCCCTGAAAGCCGCTATAGGAGCTGCTTCGCAAATATATTCTTCCACATTAATCCCCGTGCCGATCGTTACGATTTTGCTTTTCTCAATGCCATAATCAACCAGTTTATTTTTCTCAAAATTCGTATTGGCGATATAACAATCACAAGCCCTTGCTCTTTTTATGACAGCCGCATCCTGCGGCCAGTTGATATGCAGGTGCAAGGATCCATATAAAATAAATGGTTTTGGGTTCTTTGTTTTGAAACGCCAAAAAGGATAATCTGAAAACATATATTTTGAAGTCGTGGCCATGATCACATCGGCATCCGTATTTTTTATGGCAGCCCCGATGCCATTGCAGGCAAGTTCCCACCGGTATTTATTCAGCGCATGCGGCAATGTTTGCTTCGTTATTTTTTTATACACGCGCCCTGAAATTTCAACAAAAGGGTATTGCCAGCGATGAAAGGGGAAACGATTGATTGCAACTCCGCTTATGATTTCACTGTGTGGCGCTATCGCCTGGAACTGCTGCATTTCCGGGCCATACAGCGAATTGGTCGTAGCCACTTTCACTTCATCGTGATATATATTTACCAGGTTTTCTGATAAGTGTTTCATGGTATATTGCGGTCCGCCAAATGCAGGAAAATAATTACTGCAAACATGAAGGATCTTCATGCGCCGAGTAATGTTTGAATGGTTGCCGCTACGCGTTCCGCGCTTTTACCATCAGTGAAACTGATAATTTCTTCCACACATTTTTTATTTCCTAAAATAAATGTCGCAGGATTTTCCAAACTATTTTTCACCAGACCGATCAATTCTTTTTTAGATTTTGCAAAATGAATAGCGCCGCTTTTGACAATGGGCAAATAATGTTCCTGGAAATACAAATCGCGTAATAATTTTTGCGTGCCCGGTTTTTCAAGATCATAAAAAGGCGCGATCTGTGGCTTATTAAAAATACTTCCATCCACTGTCATCGTTGAACAAAGATTAATATGAATGTCTGTAAACTTCAATGTGGCAATGAGTTTCTCTATATCTGCAATCGTAACATTTGTATAATCGCGGTTCTCTTTCCCCGTGGGCGCACTGTCATAAAAAATGTACTCCGATTCACCCACTTCATCCACCCAACGCTGCAGGTCATCCAATGGGTGAGAACGAAAAAGCAATACCGCATTTTTTATTTCGCCTTTTTCCAGCGCCACTTTTAAATGTTTTAAATATTGTGTTTCATACGGCAACAATTTTGAAGGGCCGCCGCCATATAGAATTATTTTTTTATCGGCCGGCAACCCAAGTGCCTGCAACCATTTTTCTTTTGAAAGGTGATTGCTTCTCAAAATATGCGCATCGAATTGTGGCGCGCCCGTGATAGAAATTTGTTCATCTTTCAATAATGGATTGATGCGTTGTAATTCTGCTTTATTATATTTATTCCAGATAATATAATGGTCAAAAAATATTGCAGGCCAGCCGCGTTTGGTTACATTATCAAAAGAACAGATCGCTGCAAACACAGGCAGGCCGGCATTCTTGCATAAACGGCCCACTAATTCCGATGACAATAAAAAAGGCGTAGCTGTAAAATAAGCATGTAGATTTAATTGATGCAGCCATTCCTTTATTGTATCATATCCAGGTTGCATTTGTATAAGCTTTTCTTCCTGCGCAATTAAATTTTTAATATAACCGGGTCTGGATAAGCGATTAAATTTTTCAAGAAAACTTCCTTTTATTTTGCTTAATTTTTTTCTAAACCTGAAAGCCTGGAACAAATACCTGTATTCTATTTTCGTACTTACAGATTTTAAAACACACGCATAATACCAGGCATTTAATTGTATGCGCAGTTTTATATATATCGCTTCCGGCTTGAAGATTGGCAACACGTGCACCTCGAAACCCGCGTCCTGTAATTCTTGCTGCAGGTCAGGCTCTTCCCAGCGCAGGCAAATAACCGGCTCGGAAAAAACCTGCATTTTATGAATGAGCCCGGAACGGATAAAATAATTCAATGAGCCTTGTCCCACAATCATCACCAGTATTCTTTTTTTTACCAACATAATTTTTTCAAAATAAAATAATAGCCGCCCGCTAATTCTCCACCTTTATCCAGGACGGGCAATAAATATCCTGGTAATTATAATGCGCTTCATTATACCATCTCGCCGGTGTAATGATCAATGGCTCCGCACTTTTGGTAAGATATGCAGCCCACCAGCTAAATGTGCTGTTGGTCATCACGAGGTTTTTACATTGCGTCATCAGGTAAAAATCTTCAATCGGGTCTTTCGTAATTTTGTTACTGATAAAAGTCGCCGGAAGGTGTTGCGGTATATATTTTTTTGCCATCACTTCATCATCTGAAAAAACATATAAGTGTACCTCTTTCTTTTTTTTCTTTTGAATATATGCGATGGCTTTTTCAAAATATGTTGCAGGAATTTCTCCATACAATTTTAAATTTTCCGGCGTCTTCCTGTCCGTGCAACGCACATGTACCCCGATGCTTTCCCGTGTTTGCATCTCTTGCTGAAGTGCAGATAAATGTGCCACCAATTCCGGGCGGATCGTAAAATCTTTTTTAATGATCTCACTATATTTTTCAAAATATTTATAACTCATCCAGTAACCTTTCAGGAAAACCGGCGAAGTAGCTTTAAAGAAATTTTTATCAAAATGTGCCTGTCTTTCTTCATACACATTTCTTGTATGTGGCGGGCTGACGAGATAGAATATTTCATACACAAGCCTTGCCGTTTTTCTTTCACTGTATGGTAAACCTTTTAACCGGTTTGCCGGAACTATTTTATTCCAGGCACGGCGCACAGGATGCGCTAAAGTAAATGCCTGCATATCTTCTGCTGTGGCAATTCCGGGCCGCATGTCAAAATATTCTTCCAGTTCATACTTCCGCATGGGATAACCAAAATAGGAATGTGTATATAATTTGTGTGGCACCTGCAAATGCAGTGACAACGCCCTTCCCGCGGCATACTGGAACATCTGGTTACCCAGGCCCATCATTATATTCGAGACTACCAACCCTTCATTTTAAGATTGAAAAAAAGTTTTTATAGCCATAGAAACATATTCAATTTCTTTTTCTGAAAGGCCGGGATAAATAGGTAAACTCAAACTTGTGTCTGCCAGCTTTTCCGCAATAGGAAAATCTCCTTTTTTATAACCCAGGTGCGCATACGCTTTTTGCAAATGCGGAGGTATCGGATAATGAATCAATGTATCAATTCCTTTCTCTTTTAAATATGACCGGAGCGCATCCCTTTTTTTAGTACGGATTAATAATATATGGTACACATGTGTTGCGCCCGGTAATGTTTCCGGCAAAATAATTTCGCTTATGCCTGCAAGTAGTTGTACATACATGTCCGCAATGCGTTGCCTTTCTGCGGTGAATGTTTGCAGGTATTTTAATTTAACGGAAAGAAAAGCAGCCTGTATTTCATCCAGCCTTTTATTATACCCTATACATTCATTATAATATTTTTCCCTGCTTCCATAATTGCGTAACATTTTAATTGTATCAGCAAGTGATCCATCATTTGTGGTAATGGCGCCGGCATCGCCAAGCGCGCCTAAATTTTTCCCCGGATAAAAACTCGTCGCGTTGATATCGCCAAAACATCCTGCAGGTTTGCCATTGAAAGTTGCGCCGTGTGATTGCGCATTGTCTTCCACCACGTACAGTTTATACTTACCTGCTAGCTGCATTACGTTGTCCATAGAACAACATTGTCCATATAAATGTACAGGTATCACCGCCTTTGTTTTACGCGTGATGGCAGCCGTGGTAGTAAGTATATCCATATTATACGTATGCACATCAGGTTCTGCAAATACAGGCGTAGCACCGGTTTCAGACACTGCGAGCGCAGTGGCAATATATGTGTTGGATGGCACTATTACTTCGTCTCCCGGGCCAATATTCAACGCCCGTAAAGACAGTGAAAGCGCGTCGAGTCCATTGCTCACACCTACACAATTTTTTACCCCATTAAATGCCGCATAATTTTTTTCAAAAGTTTCCACCGCTTTTCCCAATACAAACCAATTGCTATCATACACATTTTCAAATGCCGCAAGCATGTCCTTTTTCATGATCGCATTCGAATGGGTCAAAGAAAAAAATGGTATGCTCATTTTTCAGTTAAACGATTTCCTGTTTGTATAAAATATTTTCCTGCCGCATTCATCCAAAGATCCTTTTCTATCTCTTGCATTTTATTTCCCTTTTCATCCACCCATCCATGAATTTCCGCCGGCGAGCCATACACCAATGCATGATCAGGAACATCTTTTGTAACGAGTGCGCCCATACCAATCATCGCGTAACAGCCAATCGTAATGCCCGCCATAATGTTGCAACCCGCACCAATAGAGGCACCTGTTTTCAATAATATGTTTGCGAATTTCTCCGGCCGCTGCCTGCTGCGTGGTTGTTTATCATTTGCAAAACTTGTATTTGGGCCGATAAAAACATGATCTTCCACGCGCAGGCCATCCCAACAATATACACCACTTTTCACCGTGACTTGATCACCGATGATTACATCATTTTCAATAAATGTATGGCAATTGATATTGCAATTTTTACCAATAACAGCGCCTTTTAAAATGATGGCATATTGCCAGATCACAGTACCTTCACCAATATTCAATGACTGCACTTCTGCGAGCGGATGAATGGTGCTCATAAGCTTTTCAGGTTTTTAAAAAATGTATAATCGCGGATATAATCTTGCTCATTATAAAAAGCGGAAGCGAATACCAGCACGATTGCGCCGGAAGAAAAATTACTCATGCTGTCCCATATTTGCGGTCGTATATGCAAGCCCATATAAGGCCTGTTCAGGTGCACGGTTTTTTTATTATGGCCATCATCTATGGTGATATCAAAACTACCTCCGGCAGCTATAACAAATTGCTCCAATGTATGGTGGGCGTGGCCTCCGCGGCTTTCTCCACCGGGAATATCGTATAAATAAAAAATGCGTTTCATCGCAAAGGGCAGCTCGATGTTTTCACCAATCGCGGTTATATTTCCCGCACGGTTGAATATCTTGGGCAGGTGAATAATGTTGCAATCAAATACAGATGTAGCGGGCATCAATTATTTTTTTAAAAAAATAAATTCATTAAAATCTCGGATATAATCCTGCGCTTCAAAGGCAGTGCTTGCAATAACAAGCGCCAGTGAATTGGTAGAAAAATTTTCCAGGGTACGCCAGGTCATGGCCGGTACATATAAACCATAATAAGAACGGTTGAGTTGATATTTGTATTCATTTTTACCATCATGCAATATCACATCATAACTTCCCGACAAGGCAATGATCACTTCCTGTGTTTCTTTAAATGCATGCGAACCGCGTAGTTCACCACCCGGAACATCATATATCCAGTAAGTCCTTGCCACTTCAAAAGGAATATGGTTACCGCTTTCTAAAAAAGACAGGTTGCCGCGCTCATCAGGGATTTTGGGGAAATGTATAATTTGTAATTGATTTGATTCTGATAGCATAAAAGAATTTATAGGCTATGTTATGATGATTTATCTAAGTTTCTTTTTTTCTTTCCATTAAATTCCAAAGCAAGTAAACGTTTATATGAAATTTTAAAAAATCCATTTTTAAACAAATAAAATAAACTTGGCTTAAAAAATGTGCTTTTATACAGAGAAAGTTGAATTAAGTGAAAATTAATTTTTTTGATAATAAATGGTTTGAGGTCTGACCATTCTTTACTTTTTCTAATTAACTTATATAATTTTAAGTAGATAATAATTCTATCATTATTATACTTTTTAACGAATGCTTGTAAAGGATTTTCTTTAACGCGGTACTTTACTCCAATATAATTACAATACTTTATTTTATAATAAGGTAGTATTCTAAAATACATATCAATGTCTTCAGTAGAAAGCCTTTCATCATATAAACCAATTATATTAAAAATTTCCTTTCGAAACAAAAGTGATGGTGCAGGAATTTTGAAGCTATTCACCAAATAATTTCTAAATGTATTGCCTTCATGGATCCCAATTAGTTTGTCACTTTTATAAAAAAAACCCATACCTTCTCCCATTTCATTTATTAATTCAACATTTGAAAAACAAAAAGCATATTCGCTTCCAACAGCTTCCATTTCATTAACCTGCTTTTCAATTCTCTCTGGGTTCATAATATCATCAGAGGCAAAAAGAGCCAGGTATTTTCCAGTTGAATGTTTGATAATAGTATTACAACATGTCGGAATTCCTTTATTATTTTTTTCTATAAATAAAAGGCATTTTACATTGTTCTTTTTTACCCATTCTTTTATAATACTAACTGAGTTATCCGTAGAGCAGTCATCGGTAATAATTAATTCTATGTTTTTATATGTTTGTAATAGCAATGAATTTAAAGTATCCTCAATAAATTGTGAATAGTTGTAAGATAATATTCCGATTGTCACTAAAGGAGTATTAGCCGGTAAAGTTGTATCCCTAAAATCCATTTATAAAATACAAGAATTGAAATAAATTGTAAAAAAAGAAATTTCTTTAATTTTTTATAAAATAAAAAGGCAATGCTGCGATCGCGTATTTCATAAAAAATATCTTGCCTGTCCTGGAAAATGCGCGAAAAAAATATCGGCTGCAATCCCGGAATCGCAGGCTATATAATTTCTTCGTATAAAAAATAAGTTTGTTTGTATATGCTTCCCGGTATTTTTTTGATTCATCAAAACGCTGGTAATAAATAAGGAAACTATTTTTGTAAAATTTTAATTCATCCGTCGGCGCTGTACTCAATGATACACCTGAAACGCGGTATAGCACCGTAACGACGGGCATGTATATAAATGTAAAATTCTTTGACGCGCGCAAAAAAAAATCATGATCTTCAAAATCCAGGGATTCATTATAGGTTTTCAACTGATCCAACACTTTCCGCCGGATCAATACACTGGGTGCGGAAATAATAAAACGCTCAATCAACGCTTCATACATATTTCCACTGAATGGTTTTTTATACACATGCTTTTCATAATACGTTTCTCCCGTTTCCCGGCCATCGGCATCTATTAATTTCATGTCTGAATAAATAATCCCGGCTTTCGGGTTTTGCAGCAATGCATTTACCTGGCTGGAAATTTTATTGGGCAACATGATATCGTCACAACCAAAGACCTGGAAATATTCACCCAGGATAAATGGTAAAGCGCTATTAATATTTTTTGTAAGCCCAAGGTTTTTTTCATGGTCAATAAACTTCGTCTGTGGTGCATTTTCCCGTATCCATTTCCGGATGATTTCTTTGGAAGCATCGGCAGAGCCATCATCCGCGATAATGAGCTGTATATTTTTATAGTCCTGTTGCAGGATACTATCCAATGTTTGCGCCACCCATTTTTCCTGGTTATAACAAACAGCGATGATGGAAACCAGTTGAAGGGCGGAAGAGTTATTCGTATTCAAAAAAATAAATTATTTATGTCCCATAAACAAATATGGAATTCCTTTAAATGCATATTTAATAAACTCAAACAGCCCTGTTTTAAAAAATCCTTTTAGTGAATACATAGTGGTTTGTTTGCATTTCAATCCATCCAAACTTTTGATGCCATGTAAGAGGCGGCGATTAAATTTTTCTTTATAGGGAATTCTTGAATCATAATTCATGTAAAACATCGTGAAGCCATTTTGAAATACGAAACATCCGCCTCGCTGGCTTATAGAAGTTGAAAGGATCCTGTATTGCATGGTTGGCTTTTCATCGAAAAGAAATTTAAATTTTCTGGAAGCTCTTAACCAAAAATCATAATCATTCACTTGTAATTTTTCATTATCACCGTGTAAATCAAATAAAACTTTTGAACGCATCAATGCCGTAGGCGTAGCAATAAAACAACGGTCAATCAGGTTTTCATAAATAAATCCACTTTGGGGAATATTGTATGAATTTACTTTATAATGTGTGCCATCAAGCATTTCACCATGTTCATTGATACGGTACATATCAGAATAAACAATATCAAAATCTTTATTTTGCTGCAGCAATTCAACCTGTCTTTCGATTTTACCAGGTAACATTATATCTTCACATCCTATAAACTGGTAATACTCCCCTTTCACAAATGGCAATGTTGAATTCAGATTTTTAGTAACCCCTTTATTTTTCGGATGATCAAGAAAAAGGCAATCTACCCAATTCTTTTCGATCCATTCTCTTATAATCAATTTTGTTTGATCCGCAGAACCATCATCAGCTATGATCAATTGTATATTTTTATAAGATTGATTTTTTATACTCTCGAGAGTCTGTACAATATATTTTTCCTGGTTAAAGGAAATAGCGACAATTGTTACAAGCGGAGAATCCATCTTATTTAATGAAATTTAATTTTACCCAATAATAGGTTTACTGCCGCTTTTATTTTGTTTTGTTTGATATAATTGAGTGTTGAATAATTATGATAGAAATAATTCGCAAAAAAATCCGCATGCTTTTTAATAATATATACCCTGTTCGATTCATAATTTTCACTGGAAATGTTCACATGCATCGCATCATTCCTTAGCCTGTAATAAAAGCATAATTCTTCAAGGTTATAAAATTTGCCCCCATGGATAAAGATATTTGTCCAAAACTCCCAATCTTCCTGAGTTTTCATATGAGAATCATAACCGCCTACTTTCTCCCAAATATTTTTTCTGAAGATAGCACATGCATCAATAAAATTTCCATGAACAAATTTTGCAGGAATAAATTTTCTTGATTTCCATAAACGATTTTCATTTCCAAAATACATAGCGTCACCATATACTACATCAATGCCCGGGTTTGTTTGCAGTATATCAACTGCTTTCGTTAAATAATTAATGTGTAATTTATTATCCGCGTCAAGTGGTATAATATATTTTCCGCTGGAAGCTCTGATACCATTATTCCGGCTTGCAGCCAGGCCCTGGTTTTCCTGGTGAATAACCATGTGGCCTGATTGTTCAATCTCTTTAAATTTCTCCAAAGTAAATGTATCATTTGAACCATCATTTACTACGACGAGTTCTATGCCATAATCTACTTTGGTAAATGGAATGCTTTCAATAGCCTCGGTTAGATAGATGCCATGATTATAACAGGGAATAATAACAGAAACCAATATATCCATGAATGATTCTTAAGGATTATTTTTTTTAGCTACGACTACATAATTCATCGTATTCACTTCACTCAAATATTTTTGATCCATTTTCAGGAAAAATTTATTGATCGATTTTACACCCCCCATTAAATTGAATAAAGTACGCACGGTTTTTTGCTTTAAGGATTTACGGTTTTTGATTTGAGGAAATAATGCCTGGATGATTGATTGTCCGCATAATGCCCATTTACCACCATTGGATCTAATCTCAATAATCTCAAAGCCCGCCTTTTCAAGAATGTAGCGAAATCCATGTTTTGTAAATCGAAAAAAATCATAAGGCTCTTCATGCAACGGCCAGTACATGGGCCCACTTACTATAAAATAACCGCCAGGTTGAAGTAAACGAAATGCTTCATTGACTAGTCCCTGGTGGTCTTCCACATGTTCAATTGTTTGTGTTGAAATAACCGTGGTATATGAGGAATCCGGCAATGGTATCTCCCATGCATTGCAAATGATATCTACAATTTGTTCACTTGACTGCGCTATATCGCAACCTGTATAGGTTTCAATTTTATCTTTCAACTCATCCTTATAAGGTTTATTACCACAACCAATATCCAGTAAATCGCCTGAAGCATATTTTATAAATGATTCCTTTAGATCCCTATACAGAAAATAATATATAAGGTAGTTTGGATTATTTATTTTTAATTCCATCCCGCTCAATCGTCCTAATGATTCATCTCTCATGACAAGTAACTATTTAGCGGGTGATTTTGTATTTAAACACTGAGTTATTAATTCTTTTAAATTCACTTTTTCTTTTTCAAACGGAACCGAAACATGTTTTTAATGATTTGCATATACAATTTTGCCGGCGCCCTTCCTTCAACAGTTTTTTGATATTTAGATTGGGCTATTTCTTTATCATGAACATGGATTTCGAATAGAATCGGGTGTATATATTCATTAATTGTTGTCAAATCTTTTTTATAAAAATTAAATTTACCCGGATCAATTTTTTGATGCATTACGACAAACATATTTTGCCTGTACCACCATTCTATATTATTCTCATTCCAGAATTTATCCCGCAATACATCATAGAAGATAAATCCTTTGTTTTTGAATTTAGTAACCCAGTAAGAAATATGCTGTTCATTAATATGATTCTGGCCACCCTGCTTGAATGTCGCAGCAGAAAAAATAATGATATCTCCCATTGATATAAGATTCGCCACTAATGTATCAGAAGCCTTTTCAGATAAATGTTCCGCCACTTCAAGGCATAATACGAGATCATATTTTCTATTGAAACTTATTGCATGTTCAAGATCGGTTTCAGTAAAGTATTTTTCCCCGATGAAAAGTTTGCTTTTGTCAACCCAGCTTCCGTCTAAGCCAGTTATATCTTTTATATTGTTTTCATAAAACACATGCAGGAAAGTGCCAATACCGCAACCCACATCTATTACAGATCCTGGATTAAAAAGCTGGATAAGGTAAGGCACGATCAAGTTTGGTGCATTTAAATTATGCTCTGTTAAACTATGCAAATATTTTACGGCTGGCATATTTCTTTTGGATTATCATTCGCAGATGATTCAGGTTTCATCGGATCAATTTTAAAAACGGAATTAATATTTTCAGCCTGTCTAATAGAAACAGAACCTTCCTGTAATGAAATAATTTGTGCAGATAAAGCAAGTATCTTTTTAAAATCTTGTGCGAGTTGTTCTTTATTATTTTTTAAATAGCGCAATTTATTCTTCGCTGTTTTAATACGGATCTCCTTATCATTTCCCGGCCTGCTAATTAAAAGCGACTGCATAGCACTGAAACTTTTTTTGAAACTGTTGCACTCATGCCATAAAATCCGTTGTTGCTTTCGCCTTTGCCATTTATATAACTGGTCAAAATCTGCGTGTTCGTTTTTTGCAACGGCATTAAAACCATATTCATACATGGCATAATAAATCTGCGGGTGAGCAAATCCTTTACTGATCATTTCCACACAATACGCCCAGTTCAAACGTGCCGAAGGAATGAAGTGTGTAAACTGTAAACGTTCTTCATAATATAAATCATAACCCATTTGCAGCGCGAGTAAACAGATTTCTGAATCGCCGCCCGAAGAAAGTTCATTGCCCTTTCTGCATGTAAGAAATAATACATGTTTTAATTCCTCTATTTTTTCATAAATAGATTTCCTGATCACCATGCCGGCGCCGAAAAGATATTTACGTTTATTTGCCAGGCCTGATTTTTTTAATTGACGGCCAACGGCAAAAACATTTTCATACGAATCAAACCAGGCTGGTTTCGGCCCGTCAATAAACGCAATGCCCTCCCCTCCTAACACGCCTGTGCGTGGATGTTCGCGCATGTGTTCGTGTGCCAGCTGAATATAATTTTCATTCAACCAATTATCATCATCACAAAATAGTATTAGATCATAGGATGCAGTCGCAGCGCCTATTTCACGCGCAAAAGACAAACCTGATTTGGTTTCTTCTACTATTTTCAAAGGCGTCTTTACACTAAGATTTGTCCATTCATCTTTTGCGAACTGAACAGTATCATCTGTACAATTATTATCCACGATAATTAATTCCCATGGAATATTTTTATCCACTTCCTGCGCTGCGAGATGCGCTAAAGTTTGTTGCAAACGCGACGCACTGTTGTAGCAACATATAATTACAGAAACGCCGTTTGAAAAATCAGTATTCATTTATGAAAAAATTTTCCGGAGATTTTTTTCTTTAAGAGATTTAAATAAAATGAAAGCGACATTTCACCAGCTTTGATTTTTTTATTTTGATTGACGTTTTGAAAAAGCCGGTCGTTATTTATTTTAAATAAATCCGGATGAACATATTCCTGTATTTCAGATACAGGTAAAATGCCAGGAAAATATTCTTGAATATTTACAGATTCCTTTGCTACTAAAAACATATTCTGGCTATACCACCAAACGACATTTGGGTTATTCCAAAACTGCTTTCGGAAAACATCATAATACACAAAGCCCCTTTTTTTAAACTTTTCCTGCCAGTAAGAAAATGGCTGCTCATTGATATGGTTTTGCCCGCCCTGGTTTTTATGGCAGCATAAAAAACAATGAATTCGCCCAAAGAAATTAAATTATTTAAAAAGACATCCGCTTCGAATTCGGGTAAATGTTCTGCCACCTCAAGCGAAATAACCAAATAAAACTCATAAATACCTTAATTATTTTTCGAAGTTTTTATATGCGTTTTAGCCTTGCTAATTTTATGTAACTTCACCTTCACTTTTTGAAAATTGAGATGAAGTTTAGAAGGAGCAAAAACTTTAATATCAATATCATTTTTCAAATGATCAAAGACTATCCATCTTTCCGGGTAATAATCTTTGGTATTGAACTCCTCTAGTAGTTTACCTGCAAGCTGGTATGGAGACCTGATGATTATAGATTTTTCTTTTTCACCAAGCATTGCGCCCCACCAACTGAAACTGGAATTACTGATTATGAAATGCTGGCACTGGCTCATCAAAGCAAGTTGTTCTATATCATTCATGCCAAATGCAAAATATATATTCGGCATTTTTGGCAAATTATTTTTACAATAGTTCAAATCATCGGAAAAAAAAATAATATTATATTTTTTATAATCGGGAAAGTATCTTAAAAGTGCTTTCAGGTAATATTCAAAAGGTAATAAATAGAAATTCGGATTAGTAACAAAATCTCCACGTCTTACAGAAATTGCGATTACTTCATTTTTGAAAGCATAGCTATATTTGTTTTTTACTTTTGCAACGAGTTCCTTTTTAAAAGACAATGTTTTCAATACTTTTTCTGTACAATGTTCCCAATATTTTTCAGATTGAAGCCAGCCTAAAATATCTACATTCTTTTTTTGAAATTCCATGGCATGTTCATCCCAAAACTCCGGTGTAAAATGATATTTTTTTTCTTCTATGAATATCTCCGCATCTATATTTCCCTCTAATGGAGGATCTTCAAAATACTTTGAATATTTCCATGGTGGAAGTATCAAATTACAAGTATATTTTTCTGAAAATCCAATGAGCGTAGCTAACTGGTGCAAATGATTGCCTAGATTTCCATGGTTGCCAAATTTTGAAAAGGTAATCACGATTTTATATTAAGCTTAAATGTCATTAAATTATTGTAAATATTTTGAGCCTTAATTATCAAATCCTTTTCAGAAACATAATCATCAATTCTCTTTTTTTTAGAAATATATTTTTTATTAAATATACTTTTGAAATTGATCGCTTTTAAATGAATTCCCCATACTTGATTTATATAATGTATGTTTTTTTCTGAATCTTTCTGATTATCATAAATATTCAGTAAAACATATTCTTCCTCAGGAATTGATTGAATAAGATTTAAAATTTCTTCATTGTATGTAATCCAGGATTTTAAATATTCAAGACAGCGTGTCTGTAAAAAAAAAGTAATTTTTCTTTTCCTATAAAGAACAATCCATAATTTTCTTTTGAAATATTTTTTACCTCTCAATGTCCGCTTTTCATAATATTTATAATCGCGCATCACAAGTGATATAACAACTTCATTGAAATCCCGTACAATTATTATGTACCTAAAATTAAATTCTTTGGATTTTCCATAAAAAGAGAGAAACAAACACGTACGTGGATCTTTCCAACCAAAAACAATTCCTTTTGAAAGTTTTTCAAGAAGAAGCTCTTGTAAAATATTTTTTTCTTCATCGGAAAGATCAATTATCGGCTTATCAATTAAACCATGCGACGGCAGATCACGCTTTGTCAGTAACTGTTCATGCATTTCAGAGAAATCTAAATCCTCAAAATGACCCTCCACATTTCCAATGCCTTTTCCGGCAAGCCTTCCACCTATATTTAAACCACATTGTTGTAACCAGTTTGAAATAACTGAGGTTCCTGATCTATGCATTCCTAAAATAACAATTACTTTTTCAATCATACATCAAAACTCCAGTTATGATCAACTAATACGCCTTTTTTTAAAAAAGGAATTTTACCTGTATTAAAAAAATCACCATCAATGACAATCAATTCTTTTATAGAATCTGCTTCATCTAACAAACCCATATCTTTTGAAAAAATTTGTATGTTAATGTAATAAATTCCTTCGAACAAAGGCAGCTTTGGAATCGTACAAATTACTGAGCCGTTGTTTTTTATTGCATTGATAAGACCGACTGAATGTTCATTATTACATGTAAATATTATCTGCTCATTTTTGTCAACAATTTGGATTCTGAATAAAACATTTCTCACTTCAGAATTTCTTAGCTTATAATTTATTTTTATATTTAAAACATCACCAGACTTGAATGTATCAACTGCATCCATATAAGTATTTAAGAAATCAACTTTATTAAAACGCACAATTCCGTTTCCGAGTCTTGATTCAAAATTAGTATCGTAATTAGTTGGTATCGATTTTCTTTGATTTAAATACAAGTCAATGCCTTTCTCTACATCCCCCTCAAATTGTTTGTTACCATTTTCTAACAAAACTAATTTGGTACATAAATTTAAAATCGCCGGCATATTATGGCTGACAAATAAAACAGTTCGCCCTTCTTTTTCACTCACGTCTTTCATTTTACCCAAACACTTTTTTTGAAATTCAGCATCACCCACTGCCAGCACTTCATCTACAATTAATATATCCGGTTCCAAATGCGCAGCTACCGCAAACGCAAGGCGCACGTACATGCCGCTGCTATAGCGTTTTACGGGCGTATCAATATAACGCTCCACGCCCGCAAATGCCACAATCTCATCAAACTTCCTGTGTATTTCTTTTTTAGTCATACCCAGGATAGCGCCATTTAAAAAAATATTATCGCGCCCTGACAATTCAGGATGAAAACCCGTGCCCACTTCCAGCAAAGCTGCAATGCGGCCTTTGACTTTTACATTGCCTGTTGTTGGTGTGGTTACCTTAGAAAGAATTTTTAAGAGTGTAGATTTCCCTGCACCATTGCGGCCGATTATACCCAAAATGTCACCCTGTTGTACACTAAAATTAATATCCTTTAAGGCCCACACATATTCACTGTTTCCTTTCGTGCTGCGATCATTTACATCCCCGATTTTTAAATATGGATCTTCCTTGCCAACGATACGATGCATGAAACGATTGAGATCATCATGCAATGTTTTTTTCCCGACCTGCCCGAGGCGGTATTGTTTTGAAAGATCTTCTACTTGTATTACTGTTGAGCTACTCATAATTTTAAAAAAACATGAAAAGTCTAAAAATCAAAATGCACTTTTTTTATTCTTCTGAAAAAACGTAATGAAGGTATCTCAAAAAACCGGTGAATGAGATAAGAAAAGCCGATCATACTTAGCATAGTAATCCCAATAAAAAGAACCGGGTATTCTCCAGGGAATGGTTTTATTTTATTCTGATTTGACCTTAAAATCTTGCTGATCTTTTTTTTTATAAGGCCAGGTAATCTTTTCCCTTAATTGCATCATTGGTTTTTCAACACATCTATATAATATATATCCTCCACCAAAACACCATAAAACATAAAATATTAATTCTGGAAATTGATACGACTTACCAACCATGTCAATCATCAATAATTTAATCCTTGTAATATGCATGAATAGGTTAAATGGTTTTGCATTCAATAAATATATTGAATAGGAAATGGTACTTGTAAAAGTTAAAAATTTAAATAGTACGCCTTTCCCTTCTTTAAGTGCAGATAATTTTGGCAACAGCATAAGAGTAGCAAGTGATTCAAAAGAAATTTGAAAATACTTTGTAAACAAGTTAAATTCCATGTTATTAGAAATACAGGTTATCAGGAGAATGACCAGGCCTGTAGAAAAAAGGAAGTTTCTTCTGTTCCAAATCGAAAATTTATAATAAGCTAAAAAAGCGCCCAGCATTCCATACATAATACTATCGATCCTGCTAAAAAAAGCAAACCGCAAATTCAATATAAAATCACGCATAGTTCGCCAGTCATGATTATCAGCAATAATAACTGCATTATATGTTCTTATAGCTGTTCCTGCAAACAGGAATAAAACGATCCAAAACAAAACAATTTTTCGTTTGCTAATTTTTTTAAATCTTAACGAAACAAAAAATAATGCAGGAACGACAACATAAAACCATTCTTCAATTTTTAAGCTCCAAGATTCAGGAAAGAGCGAATCAAAAGAAGTATTTTGGATAAAGAAATAATGTTCAACATTTTGGGAGAAACTATAAGAATCTCCTGCATAAAAGTGGAAAATAATTAAAAGGGTTATAACAAAATAATAAACAGGTAAAGTACGGAACCATCGTCTGATCCAAAAATGTACAACGTCCTTTAAACCAAATGCTGTTTGATGGATAATTTTCAAAAGTATCTGCCCAATCAAAAAACCACTTAAAACAAAAAAGAGTGAAACCCCATCAACTAAAACAAAATATTGCCGGTGGAGAAAAAAGAAGCTGTGGCTATAAATCACAAAGAGAATAGCAAAAGCCCTGACTATATCTAAACCATAAATTCTTTTACTAATCAATTGACTAAAATTTAAACCGTATCCATAAAACTTCTTTCTACTTTATTAAATATTAATATCCCAATCAGTAAAAAGAAAATGGTACAGCCTAAACTATAGAGGAAAAAAAAGCCATTGAAAGTGCCTTGTCCAAATATCGCATAGCGAAAACCTTCCACCAATGGTGTGAGTGGATTCCATTCGATGAACGCTTTATATTTTGATGCATTCAAATAAGATAACGGATAGGCAACCGGTGTGATATACATAAATAAACCCACGCCGAAAGTCACTAAAATAGCGAGGTCGCGGTATTTTGTCGTGAGCGAGGAGATGATGATGCCCAGGCCCAAACCCATTAAACCCATTAATAAAATGATGACGGGTAATAGCAATGTATGCCAGCCAAAAGTGGGCGTATAAATTCCGGCAACTGCATAATAAATGATCATAGCTAACAATAAACCAAACTGGATAGCAAACTTAAACATGTTGGAAGTGACTGTTGCTAATGGCAAAACCAAACGGGGGAAATACACTTTTCCAAAGATGCCCGCATTCGCTACAAACGTGTTGGAAGTGGCGGTGAGGCAGGTAGAAAAATACGTCCAGATGGTAATGCTGCTCATGTAAAATAAAATCGGCGGCAATGTGTCCGTAGATATTTTGGCGATTTTATTAAACAAAATTAAAAACATGAAAGTCGTTAACAAGGGTTGTACCACATGCCATAAAGGGCCGAGAATTGTTTGGCGATATTGTGACGCTATATCCCGTTTTACAAATAGAAAAATGAGGTCGCGGTAATTCCATACTTCCTTTAAATGAAGATCAAATAATTTATTACGTGGCGTAATTATTTCAGTCCATGCTGCGTTATCCTGTTCCATTATTATTTGTTCGTTCATTTTTTATACGCATAAATCATCCCGGCGCCTTTTTCAAATTCATCCGTGGAATGGACAGCAAAATCATTTTTGATCAATAGGTCTTTTATTTGTTGAGGACCATGAATATGCCATTCGATCATATACACATCGAAAGTATTGATGCAATTCATTTGAGCGAGCCGCTCCATTATTTCATACTCCGCGCCTTCACAATCTATTTTTATAACCTTCCTGATATTTTTTTCTTCCATATAAACTTTCAATTCATCATAAACATCACTGATCTTTAATTCGGCGTCTTCTACCGGTGCATTTTCATTCGCCGCCACACCGTAAATACCAACTGTTCCTTTATGCTTATCCGTATAAGGAACATGCATCATTCTTGCGGGGTATCCAAGCCCGGTGGACCGAATTTCTATTTTACCTGCAAGCCGCGGATTTAATTCTAAGTTATGTTTCGCAGCCTGTATGGTTTTTGCAAATGGTTCAAAGGCAATAATTTTTTTACAGTGTGGATTATTCGCAAAGCAAAGGCTTGCAGAACCTATATTCATTCCAATATCTATAAGCAAGAAATTTTCATTGCAACTATAATTATACATGCCCTTAATAAAAACTTCATGAATAATATAAATCTCATCTGCGGCATGAATATTAAAATGAATATCATCAAATGAAAGTTCTATTAAACCGTCACCATTTATTCGCAAAGTGGCATTGCACTTATGTTTCATGTCAAGTAATAAACCAATACGCCGGTAACAAAAATCATACTGAATGGGATCCAGGTCAATGCCAAAAGCATCCAATAATTGTTCCTTTTGCATAGTATAAGATCGTTTATACCGCACGACTTTATACCCTGTTTTTATAACTATTTTCTGCAGTATACTATTGACTTTCATTTAAAAAAAATAAGAAAATTTGTTTAGCCGTTAATGTTTGTCGTTTCTTTTCTGCATTGTTGCAAGTATTGCAGCAGCTTCTTTCTTTGGTAAAAAAATAAAATTCGTTTGCGACATGTCTTTATGTGAAGCGAGTTCATCAAAGGCTTCCAGTGTCGCAGTCTTTTCATGTATTTTAAAAAATGAATAATCCATCATTTTTAAAAATGCCAGGAGCGCATCCATCCTGCTTTTCCTGTATTGCCCGTTCTCAGTTTCCGGATCATAGTAGGGAAGAATCTCCAAAATAATCACCGGCATATCTCTTTCTATGATCTTTTTCATTCCTGTAATCACTTCCAGTTCTGCTCCTTCCACATCTGCTTTTATAATTCCTATGCGTGTTTTATCAAATAAAATTTCATCACCAACAAATACCGGAACCTGCTGGTGAAATTTATACCTGCTTTTCAATTTCCTGAATTCCGGTAAAACACTTGCCCCGCTTGCAATATCCATGTCCAGCATTAATGTCAAAATTTCATTTTTATTAAAGAGCCCAACAGGATAAATGGTATAGTTTGTAAAATTGTTTTTCTCTATGAGTTTTTTGCAGTAATAATTACAGGCCGGGTTAGGCTCAAAGCCAATATATTGAATACCCGGATTGACAGCATTTAATTTCAGCATGGTCTGGCCAATATTCATACCCGCATCCACAAACGCACCTTGCGTACAGGGAATAATATTTTCGAGTATTTGTATAAACCATTCTTCCTGTGAAAGTAAATTATAGTAACCGATCTCATTGATCACGGGTATTGCAAATTTTTTATGATGCAAGCGCATGTGCAGAGTACAATTGAACCTTTTGAAAAAACCTGTTTTATATAATGCACGATGGAAATAGTAATACATAATCAATTACAAGGGCAGGTCCGCGAATAATTTTTGCGGGGAAGTTGCCCAGAAATTTTTGCGGAGTAAAGTTTCCAAAAATAATTCAGCGCTGTTTCCTGTACCAAATTCAAAATCAATAGAAGGCGTGACAAATGTTTGATCCATATTTTGCAACGCATGTAAAATTTCTTTCGTCGTATTTCCCGTATGCATTACGGAATCATGATTTGATCTTCCTGTTTGCCTGCTGCCGACATTGATCGACGGAACGCCGTAGTAGTGCGCTTCGCGAATACCTGCACTGGAATTTCCCACAATAAATTGTGCATTTTTTAAAAGGGAAAGAAAATATTCAAATCGTAATGAAGGAAAGATCAAATAATTTTTTGCATCAATTCTTTTTGTTATTTGTTGCAGGATAATGTCAGCGCCTTTATCATTGTTTGGATAAATCAGGATATAATTAAAACCGGATTGATCCAATGCATTAAAATAATTTTCTGCCTGCTCTTTTAAATCTTCTATCTCCGTTGTTACGGGATGAAACATAGAAATTGCATAGTTGTCAAAATGAATATCATAATGTTCTTTGGCTTCTTCCAAAGTTGGAAGTCCGGGCGAAAGCATTACGTCCAAATCCGGTGAGCCGGTGATAAAAATATGTGAAGCGATCTCGCCCATTTGAATTAAGCGTTGTCGTGCATTTTCATTGGCCACAAAATGTACATGACTGAGTTTACTTACAGCATGGCGAATGAGTTCATCAACTGTTCCGGACAATTCACCGCCTTCAATATGCGCGACTAAAAAATTATTCAATGCGCCAACAGACGCGCCGGCAAGGGCTTCTATGCGATCGCCATGCACGATGATGAGATCAGGATTAAGTGCACGCGCATATTCAGAGAAACCAAGAATCGTTTTTGCCAAAGTCAAATCCATCAAACCTGCTGCATCGTGATTTTCGAATTTAAAAATATTCGGATAACCACATTTTTCTATTTCATGAACCGTGTAGCCATATTTTTTATCTAAGTGCATGCCTGTAACAAACAAGTGGACTTCAAAATGCGCATCATTATTCAAAATGGAAATCAATGATTTTAATTTTCCAAAATCCGCGCGCGTACCCGTAAGGAAAACAATTTTCTTTTTCATCCTTCCTTCAAATATTTACATTCAATAAATGAAAGTGATTTATGTATTTGAAATATCATGTGGAGATAATTGTTTATCCATAGCAATATCCATTGCAGCTTTTTTCCCTAAAATATGTTCATATTCTTCCGCAGGAATACCGCCTTTCCCAGGGCGTTTTACCCAGATATTTTCTGTAGTAAATGCATCTCCTTTTTTAATTGGCTGAATAGAACAAACTGTAGCAAATGCAAAGTCAATTGTTACCTGTTCTTCTTTGGCAGGTTCTTTATGACCGCCTCTTTGTTCAAATAAAATATTCGCGCCTTCTATTAAATTTGTACAAGCATTTATATCCATCGAACAAATAATATCCGGCCCGGGCCTTTGCATAGAATCGGTGAAGTGGCGTTCCAAAATGCTTGCACCCAGTGCCACTGCGCCGAAACAGGCATGGTTGCTTAATGTATGATCAGACAAGCCTATAACAGCATCATTAAAATTATTTTGCAATTCACTCATCGCACCAAGCCGCACTAATTTATTCGGCGTGGGATAAAGATTAGTGGTGTGCAATAAAGCATACGGAATATTTTTTCTCCTGAAAATATTCACGGCTTTCGCAACGCTTTCAATCGTGTTCATTCCCGTACTTAAAATAATCGGTTTACCAAATGCAGCAATATGTTCCAGTAAAGGATAATTAGAACATTCACCGGAACCAACTTTATACGCCGGCATATTCATTTTTTCCAAACGGTTTGCAGCCGCACGGCTAAAAGGTGTGCTGATGAAAATCATGTTTTTGCTTTCCACATAATTTTTTAATTCCATTTCTTCATCTTCATTCAATGCACAACGCCGCATAATTTCATAGATGCTCACTTTTGCATTTCCCGGTATCGTATTTTTTGCAGCGCCACTCATTTCATCTTCCACAATATGTGTTTGATGCTTGATCATTTCTACACCCGCAGCGGCTGCGGCATCTACCATTTCTTTCGCTGTTTGTAAAGAACCTTCATGATTGATACCAATCTCGGCGATCACCAATGGCTTATAATCGTAACCAATTTTACGGCCTGCTATTTCAATGAAGGGATGCATGTATAAATAAAATAATTTGAAATAATTTTTTACCAGGCCGTCCAACCACCATCCACAATTAAATTATGCCCGATCACATGTGATGATGCGTCACTCGCCAGGAACACAACAGCACCGCGCAGTTCAGACTTATCACTCATCCTGCCGATGGGATTTAATTGTTGAAAACGTTCTAAAAACAAACCAGTATGTTCATTAAAAATTCCACCGGGCGTAATAGAATTTACACGCACGCCTTTATTCGCCCACAATGTGGCGACATATTTTGTGAGGCCAATCACGCCATGTTTACTCACCGAATACGCAACAGGTTGTGAAATGCCCGTGCCTTCATAAATCGTATGATGCGGACTTACTACTCCATATAAAGAAGCCATGTTGATGATCGAACCATGTTGATTGTCCAGCATGTGTTTTCCAATCACCTGGCAGCCGAGAAATGTGCCGGTAAGATTTACATGCATGATCGCGTTCCAGTCTTCCAGGGAAAAATTTTCAAACGATGCATCAAAGCCTGTTGATTTGGATTGATTGGTGAAGCCTGCATTATTAATTAAAATATCAATGCGGCCAAATGTGTTTTTTATTTCAGATAAAAGCGTTTCCCAGCTTTCTTTTTTCGTTACATCCAATTCGTAACAAAAAACTTTTTCATAATTTTTATTCAGTGCCAAAACTGCTTCTTTACATTTATCTTCATTGATGTCGGCGAGGATAATTGTCGCGCCGAATTCCAGTAAAGCGATCGCGTGTTCTGAAGCCAGCAAACCCGCGCCACCGGTGATCAACGCGACTTTCCCTGACAAATCGAATAAGTTATTTTTTTCCATTTTCCTGCAGTATAAATTCAACTAATTTAAAATCAAATTCTGTATCAATATCAATGGCCCGTTCGCGGGGAATGGGATATAATAAACATTTTGCGCTGCTCCAGTGATCGTATTCAAACAAGGCATTTCTTTTGATGACATACACCGCAGGTGTGAGACTAAAAACTTCCGGCGCATCCTGTCTCCCTGTAATGGGTGTAACACTTTTTTTTACAATTTCTGCAAACCCATTTTCATTTATTTCCATCATATTAAAATACGGATTGCGTTCCGGATGATATGCAGTGATCACTACATCTGCATGTTGATTTTTCAATGCCAATTCAATCGCACCTAAAATATCCGCAGCATTTTTCAAAGGCACGGTAACATCCATATCCACTAAATAATTGATGCGAATTCCATATTCATTTTCATATTCTTCCACAATATGGCGAAAGACCAGCCATTTGGAGGAACTGTCTGTAGCAAGCGTTGCAGGGCGTTGCATAATTTTTTTAATGCCAAATTTTTTGGCAGTATTTGCAATCTCTTCGTTATCTGTGGAAACAATTACATCATTTAAAAATGAAACATTCAATGCGGTTTCAATGGTATAACCAATTAGTGGTTTGCCATTCAGCAGTTTTATATTTTTCCCGGGAACGCCTTTGGATCCGCCGCGACAACAGATGGTAGCCAGTATATGCATTATGCAAAAATGGTTTTTGCAAAATGAATATAGCTATTTTCCGCGGCTGCTTTTTTTGCAGCCAGTATTATTTTCAAACTAACCAGTGCTTCTTTAAAACTGGTAAGGCGGCTATCTTTTTTATCTTCTAAAAACGATTGAATGATTTCTTTGAACCGGTCATTTCTTGTATAAGAGGCGTAATTAAAACTCCATTCTTTTTTATCAAATCCGATCCAATTCACTTCTGCTGTTGCCTGGTTCCAGAAAATACTTCCTTCTGTGCCAGTGAGCCTGCAATTGCGTACCAGTGCGGGTTGCAGGTAATCGAGGTGAATCGTGGCCAGTGCACCATTTTGAAATTTTACCAGTATTTCAGCCAGTTCTTCAGTTGCAATTTCAAGGCAGCCACTGTTGATTTCCTGCGCGGTAATCATTAACGGCATTCCCAGTAAACAATATAAATAATCTATTTCATGAACTAAATCAAGTAATACACCGCCACCTTTTTCTACAAGCGCGCTCATGCTTTTTTTATAATCTTCATTCGGCCGCCAATCTGGTAAATACTGTCCAACGATTGCATTGGCAGATAATATTTTTCCGATGATACCTTGTTCAACAAGTTCTTTCACTTTCATAAATCCCGGGTCAAAATGCAAATCGTATCCAACTATAACATTGCATTTTTCCGTATTTATTTTTTCGCAAAACACATCTACATCCGTAAAGTTATTGCTCACTGGTTTTTCTATATAAATTTTTCGCGCGCCATAGTTCCAAACATCCGCGAGGTCCTTCATGTGCTGCGCTGTAGGCGTACAAATAAAAACGGCATCAAATGTATGCGCCGCATACGCCGCACCAATGGAATCGAACACCTGGAATGTTTGTACATCCACTGCCGGCAAGGGTTTCCGGCTGACCACTGAAATTTTATATTTTCCAAATTCCTGTATATTGGTCACATGCCTTTTACCGATAGAACCAAAACCAATGACAAGTATTTGCTGAATCATTTTTTTAGCAGTGTCCCTGAAGGAGGCAAAAATAATTTCTTTATTAAAACCCTTAAAGGTTCTTCAGCCAATTTATACAATGCAATAGAAACAAGATTCAGTAAAATGAATAATACAAATACATTTATATATACATTCTTGATTGGAAAAATAATACCAATAATGGTGCTTACAAATCCAATGTGTACCAGGTAAAAAATATATGAACTTTTACCAAGCAGTTGAAAGAGTGGCCACTGGAGAATTTTTTTAATGAAGGACTGCTCCGTTATAAGCCCGTAGAAAGTAACTGCAATCGTGAATGGAAGGATAATATTATTCAAAAAAATTCCGGGATAACTATAAATACTGAATTTCACGTTTAGTTTGTAAGCGGTAAATGCCATTAAAATAAGTACAATGGTAAAAGATGCAATGCCGGTGAGGGTAAATAATACAGACCTTTTTTTTGCTGGCTGTGTTTGTCGGTTTTTTAAGAAAAGTGCCAGGTAAATACCAATGAAAAATTCGAAGCACCTGCCAAAAAAAGTATATACAAGCATGAATTTATTGTTCTCCATAAATCCATACACAGAAGGTGTATTATTTAATTGCACGAGTAAGAATCCCAGGCCCAGGATTAGGAACAGGAGCAAAAAACATTTCCGGGTTTTCTTTTGAAATAAAAAAATTAATGGAGCTGAAAAATAAAAACATTCTTCTACTGTTAAACTCCAGCTTTGTGAAATGCCGCTAAATTTAAGATTATTAAAAAAACCTTTCAGTAAAAATAAATTTGTAAAAATTGTAAAAGAGCCGGGTTGTTCGTGCTTATATAAAAATGCAAACAGGAACGCACAGGCCGTTAACAACAAATACATCGGGTATATTCTTGCTACGCGGTTGATTAAATATCTCTTTAACCAATGCCTGGAAATAGTTACAGATTCATAATAGCGATACGTAATTAAAAATCCGCTTAAAACAAAAAATACAGTTACCCCCACATGCAATTCTTTGAATATATCAAAAAGGAAAGTCGGCAGGTGATATACATTGATTTGATTCTGGTGATGGAAAAAAACCATATACGCAGCTATGGCGCGTACACCTGTGAGTGCGGCAAAATAATTTTTATCTTTGATTTCCTGTTCCAGGATAATTTTTTGTAAGCATACTTAAACGCGCTTTAAAAAAATCAAATCGGTTGCACATAATCCAGTGGAAATTCCACAACCATAACCTGTCCCAGGCTCTCAAGCCGTACAAACGCTTTTTTTTTGGTGGCGCGCATTACAGTCCCTGTATTTTCCATAAAAACACCTGCCTGAATTTTTACTTTCATGTCCTGCGTTAAGGAATCATAAGAGAAAGTTGAAATTTTTGTATTTCTGATGAGCAGGTATGATTTAATAATTTCAATTTCTTCATCACGGATCATAGCAGGCTTCCCTTCATGATGCACAAAATTTAATACCCCATCAGTTTGCAACACGATGGGCCGGTCCTCCAAATTCATGTGAACAAATACGTAAGATTTAAAGATGGGGTCATCTATAATTTTCTTTCGGTCACTCCATTGCCTTTCCACTTTTTGTAATGGGCACCAGCTTTGAATATTTTTTAAAAGCAGGCGTTCATCCACTTTTTTTTCCCAGCGTGGTTTTGTATATAATGCGTACCAATGAATCTCTTTTTTTTCTTTCATATATATAGCTTCGCCACCTCACTCACAGGCAAGTTTTGAAAAATGCTTATAAAAATATATAGCCGTGATCATTTCCATTTACCAAAAAACCATCTTTGAAAAAAGCCTTTGCGCTTTTGTTCATCATGGTAATAACCGGTACCGAAATGATAGCCATACCCATAACCATACCCTTCATAATGCAGGCGCGATGATTCTTTAATTCCATTCATGACAATGGAAATATTGACCAGTTTATTTTCAACCCGCATTTTTTCAATATAATCAATTGTATTCAAAAATGAATACTCGTATCTCAAGATAAACAAAGTCACATCCGCAAAATGGCCGGTAACAAAGCCATCTGCAACAAGCCCAATCGGTGATGAATCAATGACGATGTAATCATATTTTGTTTTCAAAAAATCAAATAAAGTAGCCATTTGATCACGCATTAATAATTCCGTTGGATTAGGCGGCACAGGGCCGGAAGTGATCACATCAAAAGTTGTTTCACCTTTATAATTAGTAATAATATTTTCTATTGGTACATTTTTTACCAGGTAATCTGTCAGGCCAAATGCTGGATTAATTTTTAAATATTCATCTACGCGAGGCTTGCGTAAATCAATATCCATCAGTAACACTTTGGCTTGTGCCGCGGCAAGACTATTCGCTAAATTTATAGCTGTAAAACTTTTTCCTTCCCCACTGATAAAAGAAGTTACAAGGATAGTTTGACTTTTATTTTGCGTGGAAAAAAATTGCAGGTTCGCACGGATCAATCTTAATTGTTCTGCAATGATCGAGCGGCTGCGGTAAGGAATAAGTACGTTCGTTAATTTTTTTGAAAAAGAAATTTCTCCCAGGATAGGTACTTGTGTATTTTTTTCAATTTCGCTTCGCTCACTGATCTTATTATAGAAAAAGTCTTTGAGTAAAAGTATCACGATCGGCACCAGCAAACCAATAAAAAATGCAAAGTATTTTGCCTGTGATGATTTAGGTAAAACGATTCCCTGGTCATACGCGCTGTCCACTACCCTGCTGTTATTGATATTGGACACAAGGGAAATTTCTGTCTCTTCTTTTTTCTGCAAAAGATATAAGTATAATTGTTCTTTGACATCAATTTGCCTTTTCATTTTCAACAATTGCCGCTCTTTTTCCGGCAGGGATAAAAGCAAAGCATCAAAATTTGATTTCAGCGAATTGGCCTGCGATATTTTAGCATCTATACCCGAGCGGGTATTGGCAATATTTTTTAAAATATTTTCTTTCAATTGGTTGAGGTCATTTCTCGCCCTGCCCAGTATCGGATCTTTTTCTGTAGAAATTTTTTGTTGTTGCTGGTAATCCAATACCGATGCGTTGTATTGTGAAATCATTGTACCAAGCGTAGGTTCCTGCAACCCATTATTTGCAGGAATAATATCCGTATTGGATTTGGCATTGCGGATATATTTTTCGAGGGAATTTAAAATCTGCAACTGCCCCATTTCGTCTATTCCATCTTTATCATATTCCTGTGCACGAGAGAGGTAAGTACCGCCGGCAGCATCTATGTCCGGTACATTATTATTTCTTTTATATGCCTCGGATATAAGTTCCAGGTCATCCAGTTCCTGGGAGACAGAATCCACCCGCTCTGTAAGAAAAGAACTTGTTTTTTTACCCACAATATTTTTATCTGTAACACCGGCTGTATTAAATGCTTCAATTAATTTATTAATGATATCACGCGCACGCTCCGGCACTTCATCCAGCATGGATATCTCAATGATACCGCCCATTTCATGCATTTTTACTACTACAATCGAGCCACGTAAAGACATGCCAACGCCATAAGGGTTTTGCAATGAAAGTAGATAGCCATCGGAATCTGCTTTGACTTTTTCATTTCTCTTAAAAACAAAATGATAGGTGCCTAATGCAAACGTATCACCAAAACTGTGATAGATTTTTTGACCGTTCTGAAGAATAGAAAATCTTTTACCTTCAATAAAAACATTGTAGGAACCTGTGGTAGCAGGCAAAGTGTCTTCCCTGATTATCTCAATGGAAAACGGCCGGTGTTCACCATACAAAGTGGAAGAAGTGATGCGCGCATTTGTAAATAATTTCACCTGCAGGTTTAAAGAATCCACGATACCGGAAACAATACTTACCGATTGCATAATGTCTATCTGGTTCTGCACTTCTTTGCTCCCGGGCATCACGCCGAGTTCACGCAACACATTATAATCCGGCGAAGATTCCTCATCATCTTTTATCAACACATACGCAGATACTTTATGCATCTTGGGCGTGTATCTCAGGTAAAGTGTAACGACAGTGTAAGAAATGAGCAGCGACAGAATGATCCAGGGCGAAAAATAAAGCATCCTGAAAAGAAATTTTTTAATGTCAAATTCTTTAGCGGAATTCTTTGCCGGTTCTATATGCTCAGTTTCTGTAGTCGGGTAGCTCATTCTTATTTTTTAAAGAAAACCAGCAAGATTGTAAGGATACTTATAACAGAAGTCGCAATCGTAAAATTGCGTGTAAAGTTGTCTGCATTTATTTTTATACTTGTGGATTCAATATAAAGAATATCATTGTTGTGTAAATAAAAATTGGGCGAATTTAAAATACTGCTATCAAGGAGATTAACAGTCAAAACAGAACGTTTGCCATTATCATCGCGGATGATTTTTACCTGGTCACGTTTCGCATATTGCGTCATATCACCGCCCCGGGCAATGGCTTCGAAAATATTTACTTTTTCTTTGGTCGCTGAAAAATAGCCGGGCGACCTTATTTCACCCAGCATGGCATAATTAAAATCACCGAATTTTACAGAGACGATCGGGTCGAGTAAATATTCTTTATAGGCATTCGTGATTGTATCGCGCGCTGCTTCACGTGTGAGACCGGCCATATGCAAACTCCCGATTTTTGGTAATTCAATATTACCATCAATATCCACAACCGTCGTTATACCACCGGTGCCGCCTCCATAATATTGATTTATATACTGAACTGTTTTATCATTTTCACCACCCACCAGTATTTGCATCATATCATTAACCTGCAATATAGGTCGTGGTGCTTCCAATGTTTTTAAAGCCAGGGAAACAGAATCGGGCAGGTTATTGAAGTAGGTTATACTTTTTGTTTGAATGCAGCCCGTTAAAAAAATGGACCCCATAATGCAAATAGTAATGACAAGCAATACGCCTGCAAATTTTTTCACCATAATATTGGACGAGTTGGTATGCTTCAGGTACAAATGTATTTAATTCAACGTTGAAAATACATAAATAATTATATAGGGAAAAAAGGAATTTTATACAACCTTCAAATATATCTCTTCATACTTTCTATATATATTTTTCTTATATAAGGTTTGGGGCAAAAACATACATTAAAAATTGTATATAGAGGCGATGTTTCTTAAACTAATAGCTAACAGATAACAGATAAAAGATAACAACGAAAAGATAACAGCTAAAAGATAACAACGAACAGCTAACAATTAAAAGATAGAAGATTTAAATCAGCAAAAGAAATCAAACCTCTGCCATTTTTGGTTGCCGGACCAAAAATATTTTTGAACAATTTTTCCTTTTATATTCGACTCCGAAAATGCCGGTCAGGCGACCAGCATTGGCGAGAATATGTTCCAGAGGAACATTTCATTGGTAGAAAAATTAGCGAGTGGAAGTATCGTTCCGGAGGAACGTTTTGTGTATGTATTTCTCAGCCATTTTTGGTCGCCTGACCAAAAATTTTTTCAACAATTTTTCCTTTTTTTATTCGACTCCGGTAATGCTGGTCAGGCGAACAGCATTGGCAAGTCTGGCGACCAGTATAGGCGAGAGAATGTTCCGGAGGAACATATCATGGGTAGAAAAATTAGTTAGTGGAAGTATCGTTCCGGAGGAACGTTTTGTGTGTGAATTGCTGGATGCCGGAAAATTACACGGAGTTGCAAGAAGAGCATTACTTAGAGGGCACAGAGAAGACACGGAGTTGCAGGTTTAAAACTAACAACGAACAGCTAAAAGCTAAAAGATAGGAAATTAAAATCAATAAGTAAACCCAACCCTTATTGACCTTAGTAGTAAATAGTTCACTTTAAGATTTCAAAACTTATTAATGGCTTTCATTAACTGCAAACATTTTTTTTAAAATTAGGTAATAAGGTTGGATTGTCATTGGATATATTTTTCTACTAAGGTTGATAAGGTTTTTTCTTTAAATTATATTTAATTTTTTTGAATTTAGAAACGATGTATTTTATAAGAATGTTCCGGAGGAACATATCATGGGAAGGAAAATTAAATAGTGGAAGTATCGTTCCGGAGGAACGTTTTGTGTATGAATTTTGGAATATCGGAAAATTTCACAGAGTTGCAAGAAAGGCATTACACAGAGGGCACAGAGAATACACGGAGTTGCAGGTTTAAAACTAACAACGAACAGCTAAAAGCTAAAAGATAGGAAATTAAAATCAATAAGTAAACCCAAACCTTATTGACCTTAGTAGAAAATAGTTTACTTTAAGATTTCCAACCTTATTAATGGCTATTAACAACTGCAAACATTTTTTTTAAAATAAGGTAATAAGGTTGGATTGTCATTGGGTTCTATTTTTTCTACTGAGGTTGGCTGTGCGTGTGAAAAAGTTTTAAAAAATATTACCAACTTCTAATTTACTTATTCTACAAATATCCGTGGCTCTCCGTGTAACAAAAAAAGAGCAAACAAATTTTACTTTGCTTACTCTCTTAAAGTCGGGAAGACAGGATTCGAACCTGCGACCCCCTGGTCCCAAACCAGGTGCGCTACCGGCCTGCGCTACTTCCCGATTCTTCCTGCAATGATTTATTACAGGGTTGCAAAAGTAAGGGTTTGGGGATGAATAAACAGCCTCCAAAAAATTATTTTTTTTCTGTTTAAGCCTTTTTATAAAAAAATGTTTTTCCTCTACTCCATATAAAAAGCGGATTAACTTTTATTTGCATTGCATTTAATTTGTTTGAAATAATTTTAAGCCAAATCAAATTGAAAAACAATCAAATTAAAATGGAAGAAAAATTAGCGCCCGGTGCACCGGGAATCCACCCCAAGTGGACTTCCAGCGCGAAAACCGGAATTGGAAAATCTATCAATGCAGCATCAGAAGTCATATTTACACTAAGCCATGGCATTTTAAATGAAGTGTATTATCCACGGGAAGATACAGCCTGCATCCGCGATATGGAAATGATCATAACAGATGGCCATGAACTTTTTTCTGAAGAAAAAAAAGCGACCAATACAGTGACGAAAATGATCAAAGAAGGTATTCCCGCATATCATGTTATAAACACCTGCAAAGAAAAAAGTTTCAGGCTGGAAAAATTTATTGTTGCTGATCCGCTACGGGATACGGTTTTACAAAAAATAACTTTTAACTCCTTGGGTAAACCCAAAAAACAATTCCAGCTTTTTGCTTTGCTTGCGCCACACCTCAATAATCGTGGTAGCGATAATACTGGCTGGGCGGGCGAATATAAAGGTGTGCCAGTTTTATATGCGCAAAGGGATGGCACATGCCTCGCAATGATATGCTCCACCGGCTGGAAAAAAAGATCAGTGGGCTATGTGGGTACTTCCGATGGCTGGCAGGATTTGAATACGCATAAACGCATGGAATGGGAATATACAAAAGCTGAAAAAGGAAACATTGCATTAACAGGTGAAATTGATCTTACTATTTCCGGCACTTTTACCATTGCCATTGGTTTTGGCCGAAGTCCATCAGAAGCGGCGCACCAGGCGAGGGCAAGTTTATTGCAGGGTTTCGATGCCATTCAAAAAGAATATATGCACGAATGGATGGAATGGCATAAGGCATTGGCGAATGTAAAAATGAACAAACTCTCTTCCGGGAAAAAATTCCGTGCGAGCGCAACCGTATTGAAAATAAATATGGCAAAAAGTTTTTCCGGCGGTATCGTGGCAAGTATGTCCATTCCCTGGGGTCAGAGTAAAGGAGATGATGACCTGGGTGGCTATCACTTGGTTTGGCCACGTGATCTTGTCGAAAGCGCCGGAGGTTTTCTGGCATTACATGCACACAATGATGCGTTGAATATTATCAATTATCTCATGGCTACTCAACAGGCAGATGGAAGCTGGCCGCAAAACATGTGGCTGGATGGCATGCCTTACTGGAAAGCCATGCAAATGGACCAGGTGGCGCTGCCGGTTTTATTAGTGGATACCTGTCATCAAATGGTGGCTTTCGAAAAAGGCAGGCTCAAAAGATATTGGCAACATGTAAAAAATGCCATTGGTTTTATTATTAATAACGGACCTTATACACAACAGGACAGGTGGGAAGAAGAATCCGGTTATTCTGCATTTACCATTGCCACGCAAATTGCAGCTTTACTGGCTGCGGCAAATCTTGCAGATAAATTAGAGGAAAATGAAATTGCCAGTTATTGCCGCGAAAAAGCGGATAACTGGAATGACCGGATCGAAGAATGGACTTATGTGGAGAAAAATGAATTTGCTAAAAACATAGGTGTTGATGGATATTATATTCGCATCAACCCGGAGAATATTCCAGCCAATGAATTAGGTGATAAAACCATTGCTTTAAAAAATCACCGCGAGGATAATGGCACTATAAAAGTAACAGAGCTGATCAGTACAGATGCATTGGCATTGGTACGATTTGGTTTACGCGAACCAGATGATCCACGTATTCTGAATACCATTATTGTTATTGACAAAATGTTGAAATTAGAAACTCCTGCAGGTCCCTGCTGGCACAGGTATAATGAAGATGGCTATGGTGAGGATGAACAGGGAAATGATTTCCCTTCCAACGGAAATGGAAAAGGCAGAGCGTGGCCATTACTCACAGGAGAAAGAGGGCATTTCGAAGTGGCCGCGGGTAATTATGAAAAAGCCGCTGAAATGCTTTGTGCCATGGAATCTTTTGCAAATAATGACATGATCCCCGAACAAATCTGGGATACAGAAGACATCCCCGAAAAAGAATTAATTTTTGCAAAACATACCGGTTCTGCAATGCCATTGACCTGGGCACATGCAGAATATTTAAAGCTGGCCAGTTCCATTAAATCAAAGAGAATATTTGATATGCCGATGCATACAAAAAAAAGATATTTAGAAAATAAAACAACTTCTAAAATTTCGATCTGGCGCTTTGCGGACCAGCTTAAAAAAATTTCCAAATCAAAAAAGTTACGTATTGAAATTTTATTCCCCGCAGTGATTTACTGGAGTACAGATAATTGGGAAAATACACAACATAAAGAAACAAAAGATATTGGCTTACCGTTTTATTTCAGTGATTTTGTTTTGCAGGATGATGTCACAAAATTTGCTTTTACTTTCTTTTGGAAAGATGCCAATAAATGGGAGGGAGAAAATTTCGAAATTGATGTTGAATAATTTATAATAAGAAAATAAGCGAAAATTATTTCAGGAGAGAACTCGTTTAAATGAAAATGTCCCGGCAAAAAAACGGGGACATTTTTTTATAAAATAAATTAATTTTAAATGACCACCAAACCATCCGCATCAATGCTGATCTCTGTTTTGGGTTCCGTGATTTTTTGAATTTCTTCAGCAGATTTTCCGGCATCTTCCGCATAATGACGCAGCATTTCCACGGAAGTGGTTTTTTGTTCTGCGATACCATGTATAATAATTTCCCGGCCATTGATCGCCAGGGGCACTAAAAATGCATGGTCTTTCATTTTGATCATCATGGTGCCATTGGGTGATTTGATTTTTAACCAACAACCTTCACGGGTACACACATCCACTACGACACCTTTTACGGTCACTTCCATTTTTGTGTCATCCGTTTTTGACTGGAGTGCAGTTGCCATTTGTTCAACTGTCATCGGACCTTTTGGCGAAAAACTGGCTCCAAAAGCTGAACCACTTTCCGCAGGAACATTTGGTGGCTGTGCGATGCCGGCCAAAGCAAAAAAACAGGCGGCAATCAAAAGATGAATTTTTTTCATGGTTATAATTTTAAATAATTAAATCAATTTTTCTACCTGCATATAACTTAATTCCACAGGTGTAGAGCGGCCGAAAATTTTCACGGTCACTTTCAATTTCTTTTTCTCTTCATTTACTTCTTCAATCGTACCATTGAAATCATTAAATGGTCCTTCAATAATCTTGATCGTTTCACCAACAATAAATGGTTCACTCATGCTGCCATCCTGGTCATTCATTTCATCCACTTTGCCCAGCATTTTATTTACTTCCGCCTTGCGTAAGGAAATGATATTTCCCTTGGAACCTTTACCATCCGTGAGAAAATGCATGATATTGCTGATATTGCTAATGTGCTGAATGATATCATCCGTTAATTTTCCATCCGCCACTTCCAGCATTACATAACCAGGAAAATAATTTTTTTCCCGCATCACTTTTTTCCCGTTCTGCACTTTATACACTTTTTCCATAGGTAAAAAAACCTGTTTTATGATCTCTGCCCAGCCGCTGCGCAAAATATCTTTATCAAGGTATTCTTTTATCTTCCGTTCCTTTCCGCTCACTACGCGCAGCACATACCACTTGGAATCGGATTGTTGTTCTATTATTTCTTCTTCCATTTTTAACTCTTAAAAAATGAGTAAACTAATTTCATTATCTGGTTACTGGCAAAGTCCATTACTGCAACTGCCGCAGTAATTAAAACAGTTGCCAATAACACGATGGCTGTGGATTGCTGGAGTTCTGACCAGGTAGGCCAGGTCACTTTATCCGCCATTTCATGATAACTGTCCTTTGCATATTTCAATACCTTATTCATACATGCTGTTTTTTTGTTCAAAAATTTAAGCACGGGTACCTGGATTCGAACCAAGATCGAAGGTTTTGGAGACCTCTATTCTGCCGTTGAACTATACCCGTAAAACTGTTTTTTTTAAAGTCATTTTTATACAAATCCGGTATAAAAAATGTTGCGCTTTAAAAGCTAAAAGCTATTCCGGGGGTACCGAAACAGCTTTTAGTATTGTTGCAAATATACATTTATTTCTATTGCAAAAGGCAATAAATTCTATGATCGCCTATTTCAAAATCTCGGTAACCTGGCCTGCACCCACTGTGCGTCCACCTTCCCTGATCGCGAATTTCAAACCTTTTTCCATGGCGATCGGTTGAATGAGTTTTACAGTAAGACTTACATTATCTCCGGGCATTACCATTTCAGTTCCTTCAGGTAAAGTTACTTCACCAGTAACGTCTGTAGTACGGAAATAAAACTGCGGGCGATATTTATTAAAGAATGGCGTATGACGGCCACCTTCATCTTTGCTCAAAACATACACTTCACATTTGAATTCTGTGTGTGGCGTAATGCTTTTTGGAGCACAGATTACCATACCACGGCGGATATCTTTTTTCTCAATACCACGCAACAGTAAACCTGCATTATCACCGGCTTCTCCGCGATCCAGTAATTTTTTAAACATTTCAACACCGGTAACAACGGAACTTAATGGAGCATCCATTAAACCAACAATTTCTACTGCTTCACCTACTTTAATGATACCGCGTTCGATACGGCCGGTTGCAACAGTTCCGCGACCTGTGATAGAAAATACATCTTCCACAGACATCAGGAATGGCATATCAATCGGACGTGGAGGCAATGGAATATAAGAGTCAACTGCATCCATCAATTCATCCACTTTTGCTACCCATTTTTCTTCGCCAGCCAAAGCGCCGGTTGCAGAACCCTGAATGATTGGTGTGTTGTCACCATCAAAACCATTTTTAGAAAGTAATTCACGGATCTCCATTTCTACCAGTTCCAGCAATTCAGGATCATCTACGAGATCCACTTTGTTCATGAAAACAACGATGCTTGGTACACCAACCTGGCGGGCAAGCAAAATGTGTTCACGGGTTTGTGGCATAGGTCCGTCTGTTGCAGCAACTACGAGAATGGCGCCATCCATTTGGGCAGCACCTGTGATCATGTTTTTTACATAGTCAGCGTGGCCGGGACAGTCAACGTGCGCGTAGTGGCGGTTGGCAGTCTGGTATTCTACGTGAGCAGTGTTAATGGTGATACCACGCTCCTTTTCTTCAGGTGCGCCATCAATATCATCATACTTGCGGGCAACGTTACCCATTCCTTTTTTAGCAAGAATTTCAGTAATTGCCGCTGTCAATGTGGTTTTACCATGGTCAACGTGGCCGATGGTGCCTACGTTTACGTGGGGTTTTTCCCTTTTAAAGGTCTCTTTAGACATCTTTATCGTTTTTATTGTGTTTATAATCGCAGTCAACAGACCTTTGTCCATTGACCATAGTTTCCAAAAAAATTAAAATCCCTGCGGGTAATTTTATTTACCTGCAATATATTAGAGCCGTTGATCTCTACGACTGTAGAGACGACCTCTTCCAGAAATGAGCCGTTGATGAGAATTGAACTCACGACCTCTTCCTTACCAAGGAAGTGCTCTACCCCTGAGCTACAACGGCATATTTTAGATACAGTGATAAACTCAGTTGTGAATTAATTCTACTTTAAATAAAAGAACTTGTCGAACTCACGACCTTCCGATCCATCGGGATTGCTCTATCCCTGAGCTACAACGGCATACTTTAGATACAGTGGCAGACTCAATTATTTTACAGAGAGCGGGAGACCAGGCTCGAACTGGCCACCTATAGCTTGGAAGGCTATCGCTCTACCAAATGAGCTACTCCCGCTTTTTAAAAGAACTGTGGGCAGAGCAGGGTTCGAACCTGCGTACTCGTGAGAGAACAGATTTACAGTCTGTCGCCTTTAACCACTCGGCCATCTGCCCTTTTCACCAATATCTTGTCATCCACTATTTTCCGTCTGAGCCACTTGTCGGGATCGAACCAACGACCTACTGATTACAAATCAGTTGCTCTACCAGCTGAGCTAAAGTGGCTTTTAAAAATTTTATGTCTGCAACTTTTTAGCCCACGCTCAACCAACGACCTTCCCGACACATCGGGATGCTCTACCGGATGAGTTTAAGTGGCTTTTAAAGAATCAATATAATTTATTTAAAAAAATATCAAAACCTGGTTGCACAAAAGAACTGCCCTTTTTTAGGGATTGCAAAGGTAAGTGAAAAGTTTATTCAGAAAAATTTTGAATAAATTTTTTTAGGCATTTTTTTCATAAAGAAAAAAGTGGCCGTTTATTTGGTGGAAGCAAACAATAATTTGCTCTCCTGGGGCTGACTGGCATTGAACTGAACAGGAATGGAATCCTGCGGGATGAAAGTGTTTTCTACAATGGCCGTATCATTGACCAGGTTATTCGCAGACTGAAACCGGTAAAACAATAAGATTTTACCATCTTTTAACTCCTGCCTTTCATAGACAAAAGCTTTTGAAATTTCTTTTGATTGAATGCTGTTACAGGCAGCAAAACAAAATAAGAGGAGGACACAAATGGCTGTTTTCATAAAGTTGAATTGGGTAAGTGGTTTTATAAAATGCAAAAGCGGGAATTTTATTGTGGGAGTTAAAACAAAAAATGAGCCAGTCATAAAAATGGGGCATTATTTTTTTTGAAACACACACCCCCAAGTTCAGTGGTTGACATTCCTTTTTTCTTTGCCGTGAGCCTAAAGATCATTTGAAATACTTTTAAGATAGGCATCTTCATTCCATGAAATATGGTGTTAGCTGTTACACTTTCACTATAGTCACATGATCTGCATTTACTATAATAATAAGTTTTGCCTTTATAATATTTTTCATGCGCACACCTGCTACACGAAAAACCCAATCTCCATTTCTGTTCTATTAATTACAAATAACAACTTTCATTATCACAAAATCGTTTGCCAAATTCAATGGCATTTATTCCTTTAAACATAGCTAAATATTTTAGAAATAAAAATACTAATATATTTAGTCTAAAACAAATCCTATCTTTACTTTGTTCTCGTTCTACCTAATCCTATAAATTAATATTTTTAAGTTCCTAAAGAAAAATTAAAAACCACCCTGGAACCATCCGGTGCAATGGCAAGAATTTGTATAATACCCCTTTGTGCTGACAATAAAACAACATCAATATCTTTAGGATTGTTAATCGGTTTCCCATTAATAAAAGCAATTATTGTTCCCCTTGGAATACCAACCTGATCAAAAAAACCTCCTTTTAAAACATCCGTTACCACCACACCCGAATTCAAATTAAAACGTTGTTTAAGCCCGGTGGTAAGTGGTGCAAAAGTGGCTCCCAACTTTCTATAAATTTCTTCAAGAGACCCGGTATTTCCTGCGGTAGTTTTTGGTGGTTCTTCAGCTTTTAAAGTAACTGATGCTGTGGCGGAATTACCCTTGCGTAAGTAGGTTAATTTTATCACATCCCCCGGTTTATGTCTTGCAATTCTTTCTGAAAATTCTGATGAGGATTCTAATTGAACGCCGTCTATACTTTGGATAATATCACCTTCTTTTAATCCGGCCAATGCTGCTGCGCCACCTTCTTGAACACCTGTTATAAAAATTCCGGTTACTGAAGCAGGATTGATACCCTGTTGCTTTAAAAACTGATCTTGTACTGCAGGCGAAGGAAAGGAAACACCTAAAATTCCCCGCCTTACTGAACCATATTTTTGTAGGTCATCCAGAATCTTTTTTGCGAGGTTTACAGGTATAGCGAAAGCATATCCGGCATAACTGCCGGTTTGCGAAGCGATGGCTGTATTAATACCGATCAGTTCTCCATTTGTATTCACCAATGCCCCACCACTATTCCCGGGATTAATGGCAGCATCGGTTTGTATAAAAGATTCAATAGCTGTGTTGGCGGATTGCGGCTGCGTGTTTCCAAATCTGCTCTTTTCCTCACGATTTATAATTCCGATACTCCGTCCTTTGGCACTAATAATTCCTGCAGTTACGGTTGAATTTAGTGAAAGCGGATATCCAATAGCCAACACCCATTCGCCCACTTCTACAATATCGGAGTTCCCCAGTTTCATAATGGGTAGTCCTTTACCATCAACTTTTAGTAGTGCTAAATCGGTATTTGGATCACTGCCAACTAATTTTGCTGAAAACACGCGCCTGTCAGGATATATGACTTCTATAGAGGAAGCGTTTTCTATTACGTGATTGTTGGTGGCTATGTAGCCATCAGCGCTTATTGTAACACCCGAACCTGATCCACTGACAGGAACACTGCCGCTGGATGGAGCACCAAATGGCCGCCCGAATGAATTGGCCGAACCAGCAGATGCCGGGCTGTAAGTAGTTTTTATATGCACTACACCTGGTATTGCGGCTTTTGCTGCTGCTACAAAATCCCCAATTTCACCTGATGGATTATTTTTTGAGGAAAGAATTGGTGTGGATATTTTTGAACTCCTATCCTCACCTTCGCTTGTTTGATCTTTGCATTTAACACCGATAATTTGTATTGTCAGTAACAACAAAGTAAGCATGATTGTGGAACTGATTTTCATATATAAATATTGATAACTATTTTTAATATCTGATTTATCCTTTGCCAAATGCGTTTATAAAAATGAGTCTATTAAATGTATGCAAACTTTTACGTTAGCACATTCTTTTTATAAGACATCATCCCACCTTGTTTATCATCAACGTTGGATTTTCTCAAGTTGGCGACGCAGCTTTTCTTCCACACTTTTCAATAAAGCCATCCAGTTGTCCCCGGAATCGGAAGCAAAAGCATCGTTACCCGGAATTCCAAATCTCATACCGACGGTTTTTGGATCCGTTGATTTTTCACTTTTATCTGTCAAATAAACATCCACAAAATTGACATCGGAAATATGCCTTTTCAATCTGCTAATGGTGTCTCTTATGCTTTGCTGTAATTCATCGGCAATGGTAATGTCAACCGCTTGTACGTCTAATTTAATTCCTTCAAAATTTTCTGTGTAGTTCATTTTTCTTATTTTATTATTTTTTTAAATACTTCGCTAATGGCGATTTAAACTGATAGTATAAACATAGTGAATTTCTTCTTGGGAAATCCAATTTAATTTTCTTTTGAGAAAAAAAATAAGCAAAAAATGTATGAGTACGTTTTTGGTTAATTCCTTCTCTCCTGCTAATTGTGTGGAGACAATATTTCACTAAATTATTGTATTGTAGAAGATGTTGATAATTAAATAATATCATTTTCAATAAATTGCCGATATATTATCAATCTGTTATTTATAATAAAGTAATGCGAAGTATATGGCTTTTTGCAATAAAGACTACATTAGCAAATAAACGCTAACGCTTTCACGCCGATTATGGAATTTATCTCTAACAATTTGAAGGATACACGAAAGTTTTTAAATAGTATTTCCTTTTCAAGGGCTGTTCGTGTAGGCATTGCAGTTACCGTTCCCGTTTTATTAGGAATGCAATTCGGTTATCCTGAAATAGGATTTGCAATTAGCTTTGGTGCATTCTGGAGTTCTCCCAGTGATATAAGTGGTCCATATTCTCATAAAATAATAAGCATTTCTATTGCGGCTGCATTGGTAATGATCGTCAGTTTTATCAAAGGCTTCTTTCATTATGACTATTGGCTATTTCTTCCCATCCTGGGACTGCTCACTTTTGCCATTGCTTTTATATCAATATATGGATTTCGAGCTTCTCTTATTAGTTTTTCCGGGCTCATGGCGCTCGCATTAAGTTTTTCAGAGAATAAAGTAGGGATGGAAATCTATCAATATGCGCTGTTATTGGGATTGGGCGGCATATGGTATTTGCTTTTGACAATTATTTGGCACCGGTTAAATCCAAAAGCCGAAACCGAGGAATTTTTAGCAGAAACTTTTCTGTTAACTGCTGAATTTTTAGAAGTGAGGGGCAAGTTGATCGATCCAAATGAAGACCGGGATTTATTGCTATCAAAGCTGCAGGATCTACAAAGCAAGCTAACTGAAAATCATAATAATTTACGTGAGATTTTAATTCTGTCAAGGAAAAATTCCGGATTGTCCAATTACCAGGATAAACGATTGTTGGTGTTTGCCCAATTGATAGACATGTTGGAAATGGCCATCGCCAATCCCGGAAATTATAATCGGATGGCGGAATTATTTAGAAACTATCCAAAATACATTGAAAAGTTTCAATACCTTATTTTTGAAATGTCTTTACAATTAAGATTGATTTCCATTGCAGGAAATGATCCTAAAAAGCTTCCCATAGATGGAAATGTAAATCAATGTTTCGAGGATACCCGTGCTGAAATAAATAATGCGCATTTGACCCTGAATTACGGTGAATTTCTCTTGCTTCAGAATTTGCTCGAATACCAGGAAAAACAATTTGACAAAATAAAAAGGATAAAGTGGCTGTTAGCAATAGAGATCTTACCAGGATTGAATTTATTGATCCAAAAGTTGCTAAAAGATTTGTGGTGCTACAGGATTATGACCCAATGCTATTGCTAAGAAATTTTAGTTTAAAGTCCACTATTTTCAGACATTCTATCCGACTTGCTGTTACGGTTATGGTTGGTTATGTATTGGGTTCAATTTTCGCATTCCAGAATCCTTATTCAATTATTTTGATGATTACCGTAATCATGAGACCCAATTACGGGCTTACAAGGAGGAGGGCGAAAGACAGGATCATTGGGACGTTTATTGGTGCAGGTATCGGTTTTGGAATGGTAATCCTCATTCAAAATATGTATCTGTTTGGTGCTATGGGCATTGTCTCTTTAATCATTGCCATTTCATTTATACAAAAAAATTACAGGGCTTCTGCCACATTCATTACATTAAGCGTAGTTTTTATTTATGCCATTTTAAGTCCTGATATATTTGAAGTTATCCAATTTCGTATCCTGGATACAATTGTTGGTGCCGCACTTTCCTACGCGGCAATGAGGTGGCTTTGGCCTGCATGGGAATTTGTAGAAATTAAAGAAAACGTTCAAAGCAGTATCCGGGCAAATAGGATATTCCTCCGCAAAATCTCCGATTTTTACAAGGAAAAAGGGAAACTGCCAACATCCTATAAAATTGCGCGTAAGCATGCTTTTTTGGAAACATCTAACCTTAATTCTGCCTTTCAGAGAATGGCACAGGAGCCAAAATCAAAACAAAGAGAGCTGGATTCCATCTACGGAATGGTTGTATTAAATCATTCTTTTTTAGCTTCATTGGCTTCTGTGAGTACCTACATACAGCACCATAAAACATCCGATGCGTCTGAACAGTTCGGAATTGCCATAAATAGAATCATGCAAATCCTGGAAAAAATACTTGTATGTTTGAATGATAAACATGCTTTAATTTCACCTGCAAATCAACCTCATTTCGAAGATCAATTACCTGATTTTGCTGTTTTAAAAATAAGAGACCTGCCAGCCGGTGATAAGGCAACATTGCGGGAGTCCCAGGAAATTCATTTGGTATGGGAACAATTAAAATGGATGTTTTCAACCAGCAAAAAAATGCTACAACTTGCTTCAACAATGACGCTCAATTAATTTTTTTTGCTGATTGAATTATTTACTTTCAAATCATTAGATAATGATATAGCTTTAATATAATCTTTTCGTATGATTAAACTAATAACTAAATGAATATTCAGTGCAGTCCAGGATAAAGTTTAAATTGCCATATGAATTATTTACCAAATTGAGTTTAAAAAAGGAATAATATGAGCACACAAATTTCTCGTAAGAATGAAAAAAATATTTTCCCCTGGTTGATTATGATTTTAATGTCGTCGGTGACTTTTGTAGGAATACTGTCTGAGTTAATGCCTTCCGGAGTTCTCCCACTAATGATGGCTGATTTAAATATCAGCGAGGTGCAAACCGGCAACCTGGTGGGTTACTACGCCATCGCTTCTGCAATCTTTTCAATTCCACTCATTTCAATGACCATGCAATTCAACCGTAAAGTATTGCTTTTGATTTTGCTGGCCGGATTCGCTGTTTCCAATATTATTGCCGGGCTCGTTTACGATTATACGATCATTATTATTCTTAGAGTTATAGGTGGAATTTGTGCCGGGGTAATGTGGCCAATGATTGCCGCTTACGGGATGCGATTGGTAGATGAAAAGCATCACGGGAAAGCTATCGCAGTGATAATGGCAGGGACTACATTGGGTATTAGTGTTGGGATGCCTATAATGACTTCCATTGGGAATGATTATGGCTGGCGAACCGAATTCATAGGACTTGGAGGTTTTATCATCCTGATTGCTTTAATCAGTTTTTTTGCTTTGCCGTCAACACCAGGAGAGAAACTTTCTAAAAGTTCATCACCTTTTGAAATATTAAAAATACCTGCAGTTTTACTAATTCTGCTGCTTACCCTGCTTGGCGTAATTGCACACTATGGTGTGTATGTGTATATCACAAGCCTTGTGGATGAAATTCAGTTAGCAGGAGGTGTTGAAAGTGCCTTATTATTTTTTGGAATTGGATCTTTAATTTCTGTATTGCTGGCCATAAAATATACCGATAAACATTTGCGGCTGCTAACCATAATCATGTTTGCCTTGCTAATTATCTCAATGGCTGTCTTTCTACTATTCGGTGGAACGACGGGAATGGGGCATTTTGCTTTCTTTCTTTGGGGGCTTTCGTTTGGGCCATTGGTTACTTTGTTGCAGGCAGCCGTAAGCAGGCAGGTAGAAACTGCCAAAGACGTTGCCACATCAGTCCAGTCTTCTATATTCAACTTATCCATTATGATCGCATCTTCTGCTGCGGGATTGTTGCTCGGAATTTATTCGCCAATTAGTTTGATTTATTTTGCAATTGCCTTGGCCATACCCGGTTTGATAATTTCTTTTATTGCTAAAAAGGCTTTGAGTTAATGTATTATGGTATAATTTGGATTGACGGAAATATGAAATACCCCAAACAATATAAATTTTGTAGTTGCAACAATACTGTATAGAACATTCATTATTTTAAAATTCCCGCCGAAGTTGAGGAACAAACGAAGTTGTAGGCGGTCGAGTGCAGCCGCTTGTTAAGACAGTATTGGAACGTTGCAATCCTTTTCGTAGAGAAATTTCAAGACCGCTCAAATTTCCTTCAGATATTCATGCACGAATTGCACGGCCATCGAGCCCTCACCGACTGCAGACGCAACGCGCTTGACGGAAGCGGCCCGCACATCGCCCGCCGCAAAAACTCCGGCACGGCTGGTTTCCAACCAAAATGGCTGGCGTTGCAAATTCCACTTTGAGGATTTGGCGACTTGTGGGCCGGTGCAGACGAAACCATTTTTATCGGTTTCAATTTCATCGGGCAGCCAACCTGTACATGGTTTTGCGCCGATGAATGAAAACACGGCTGCAACAGGCAGATCCCGTTTCTCCCCGCTGCGATTATTGATAAGTCCTACACTTTTCAGATGGGCGTCTCCATGCATTGAAGCAATTTCGGTGTGGATTAAAACCTTGATGTTGGACGTTTCTTCGATACGCTGCAGCAAATAGTGCGACATTGTTTGGGGCAGATTATCACCGCGAATCACGAGGAAAACCTGGAGGACATTTTCTGATAAAAATATCGCTGCCTGCCCCGCCGAATTGCCACCGCCGACTACTACCACTTGTCCGCCGGCACACATCCTCGCTTCCATCGGCATGGCTGCGTAATACACACCAGCGCTGTCAAAACGCTCGCGCCCCAAAACAGGCAATCTGCGATAATCAGCGCCACTTGCTATGAGTAAAACTTTGGCTGTAATCGTTTCACCACCTTCCAATTCCAATACGGGAAACTTGCCCTCGAAATGCATCTTACTTACTTGTGCAGGCGTGGTAAGCAGTGCGCCAAATTTCTGTGCTTGTAAGGTGGCGCGTTCAGCGAGTTCAGCCCCGGATAAGCCGGTTGGAAAGCCGAGATAGTTTTCGATTTTCGCGCTTCCCACTGCCTGTCCGCCTGGCGCCATGCGTTCCAGCACGATAGTATTCAGTCCTTCGGATGCGCCATATACTGCTGCCGCTAAACCCGCCGGGCCAGCTCCGACAATTGCCAGGTCATACAGTGTATTAGCATTGGTAACGCTTTTGAGGCCGATCTTTTCTGCCAGTTCGCTGTTGGTTGGTTTGCGCAACATCCAATCGTCGGCGTAGCTTACGATAGGTGTTTCTTTGGGCCCAATCCCGAACTGGTTCAGTAGACCGCCGACCTGTGCGTCGGTTTCGACGTTGATCCAAGTGTAAAGCACATTGTTTTTGGACAGGAAATCGCGGATGCGAAATGTATCCCGCGAGTATTGCGAACCGATGACGCGCAGCCCGGTGAAACCATCGCGCCCCACGAGTGCACCCGAGCGCGCGATGAACGTTTGCAAAATAAGATCGCTCAAATTGGGTCGCTCGCTGATAATCTGCTGGAAGTTCGACCTGGAAATTTCGTAAACATCCACTTCGCCTAAGGCTACCGCATCTACATTGGAAGCACGGCCAGCCAAATTCGCTAAATCGCCGGTGAATTCGCCTGGTTCGTGAATCAAAATCGTTTGCATCGTTCCTGATGAGCGGTCAACGATTTCGACGCGTCCCTTTTTAATGACATGGAATCTGAATTCGGTATCGCCCGCCCGAAGCAGGAACTCACCGTTGTGGTACGTTTTGCGTGTGGCAAATTCTTCCAGAGTTTTGAGTTGCTTTTCATCCAAACGCGGGAATGCCGTTATATAATTGCGCCTGTATTCTGAGTTGCGTTGTTCACGCTCGTTATTGTCACCCATTGTTTGTTAGTTATCTTATTTGTTTATTTATCAAAATTTAAGGAAGTAATTTAATATTAATAAAAGAATAGTTGGTCCGCACCTGGTAGTAATTTATACGAAATACATTTGTAAAAATGTAAACAGTAATGGGTCCTAAACAATACCTGTTTGCTGCAACCCAAGCAGCCTGCGATGGGCAAGGTTTTCATTTTGCCCCGAAAACTCACCCGAAAAAAGGGGCTGGTACCCGCCCCAACTACTCTTATTTCTTTATTTAATCTTTTAATTCTGTTAGCCAATTAATTTCCTGGATCTTATTGTCAATCTCTCTAAACGATCATCCTGTTTTATCCATTTCTGCCTGCAATTTCTTAATATCAATCGTCGTTTTAAGATTTTTATCCCCACTATTATTTATCTGTGCTGCGTGTCGTATATTTCTTAGCTTTTCAGAAAGCATTTTTAATGAATCCCTTTTGGCGAGTGCTTCCATTAGAAGCCCTTCTCCTTCCACTTGTGTTTCATTGTTCGTTTTGTTTATTCTAATAATAATCCTCTCCAAATCTAATATAGTTTTTCTCAACTGCGCCATTACTTCGTCGGGGTCTTCTTGTGGGACTCGATCATCCGACACGATTTACAATGGTGCAATTCTGAACTGTAGATGTTCTATTTTCTTCATCAAACCGGCTTTTAGTAAAAGGGCTTCAGCAAGTTTCATCTTTTATATTTAAAGGTTTTAATTTTTTGTGATTTCAACCAGGCAATATTAGTTTTTAAGGATTTACAAGTTCAAGGGTATGTCATACGCCATTTCTTTACGACGGAATAAGAAATTACCATTACGTACAGATGCCAACACATCAACTCTTCTACGAATCGCTTCATAAACGGATGATTCATTAAGCACAATAAAGTTCGCTGCCTTTCCTACTTCTAATCCATAACTCTCATGAATATTCATACAGCGGGCACCATTATAGGTAATTAAATCAAATATTGTTTTAATTTCTCCAGGCGACATAGTTTGTGCTAAGTGAATCCCATTGTCAAGAATGTTCATCATATTTCCATTCCCCATGGGATACCATGGATCGTTTATTGAATCTTGTGCAAAAGCAACATTTATTCCTGATTCAATAAATTCTTTTACCCTGGTTAAACCCCGGCGTTTGGGATAGGTATCCTGTCTTCCTTGCAAATATGCATTCTCAGTAGGGCAAGAAATAAAGTTGATTTTGCTTTTTTTGAACAAGTCCATCATTCTAAATGCATAAGAATTATCTGCCGAGCCAAAAGAACAAGTGTGGCTTGCTGTGGTTCTGGTACCATAGTCTTCCATTAATACGAGCGCATTTAATAACTCTAAAAAACGTGAATGGGTATCATCTGTTTCATCACAATGCACGTCAATCATTTTATCATATTTTAAACCCAGTTTTACGATATCATGAACAGATTTATCTCCAAACTCCCTGGCAGGTTCGTAATGTGGAATTCCACCTACCACATCGGCACCCATTTTTAACGCTTCTTCTACAAGCTCAACGCCTCCTTTGTACATGTACATTCCTTGTTGCGGAAAGGATACGATTTGAATATCAACAATGTCTTTTAATTCTTCCTTCATTTCAAGCATCGCTTTCAATGCGGTAAAATTTGGATCCGTAACATCTATGTGTGTACGAATATGTTGTACACCCTGGGAAACTTCATCCTTAATTCCTTTCATGGCCAATCTTTTCACACTTTCTATGGTGAGGGTTTCTTTAAATTTTGGCCATAGTTCAATCGCTTCAAACAAAGTACCCGACCCGGCTCCGTCTTGTCCTAATTCTGATAAGGTATATACATAATCCAAATGCAAATGAGGATCTACGTAAGGTGGCAAAACAAGCTTACCACCGAGATCAATCTCTTCTTCACATTTGGGTAGATTGGTTCCGATCTGGGTGATTTTTCCATCCTCTACTACCATTTCGGTTGCTGCATCGTTGCGATAAATCTTCGCATTAAAAAACTTTTTTTTCATAATAAATTATTTTAATTAAATACTATATCCTGATTAGATTATAGGCCATTTTAAAGCGTTATAAAAATCGATTTTCTTTCAATATTCTGAATATTCCTTGTTTTATGACCTTTACCCTCGGTATCCTCCATTAACAAGATTTCGCCTCCTTTGAAGGTTCTTTTTTCGCCTAGTGAAGTTTCAATTTCAATTTCTCCGTCCAGCAATATGATATATTGCTTTTGCGGTGCATTATGGAAATCAAAATCATAGTCTGGCTTTACCTTTCTAAAGATCATTTCTTTAACGGGGGTTTTATCAGAGAGAAAACCAATTTCGCCATCATTCTTTAGCGGCATTTCAATATCCCCAAAGTGACTTTCTCCATTTTTATCGCTATAAACCCTGGTAATTCTAATCATCTTATAATTTAATTATTGACTTTCCTTATCAATTAAAAATCAATCGATTTGCTTCTTTAATCTCATCCGGTGAGATATTATGTGGTCGACCTTCATGAACTTGTAGGTGTACCTTTGCATTCATTCTTTCCAGGATGCTGACACTTTCGTTTACTCTTTCTATCGGCACATGCGAATCGGGATTTCCGGTACCGATAAATATGGGTGCCCCGTTAAAGTTGCCAGAATAATTCTCTTGATATATTTTATCACCAATAAGTCCGCCTGTAAATGCTACAATACCACCCCATTTTTTAGCATGACGAGTAACGAACTCCAATGCCAGACAAGCTCCCTGCGAAAAGCCGAGGAAGTAAATGTTTTCGGCGGAGATTCCTTGGTTCATTGCTTCATCTACCGCATCTTTTAGTAGATCAAGAGCGGAAGAAAGCCACGGCTCATTTTGCTCTGGTTTTGCCATAAATGAATAGGGATACCAAGTGTTATTTGTAGCCTCGGGGGCAATTAAGGCGTATTCAGATACATTGAAATACGAAGCCAGACCAAGAATGTCACGGGCATCAGCGCCACGACCGTGTACCATAATCATTGCTTTTTCGGCTTCTTTTAAAGATTTGCCTGCCGTTTTTATATTTTTCTCATGCATATTTCTTGAAATTACATTTGAAGTTCTGGCAATGCTTTTTCAATCTGTTCACGCATCGCTTTATATTGATCCGGTAATTGCAGCGAACTTCCCAGGTTTTCTACTGTTTCATCCGTTGCGAATCCGGGATTGTCCGTTGCAATTTCAAATAGTACGCCGCCCGGCTCACGGAAATAAAGTGAGAAAAAATAATCCCGGTTTATTTTCTCCGTGATGTGAAGACCCCTTGCCACAATTTTTTCTCTAAACGCCATCAAGGTCTCTTCATCTTTTACCCGAAATGCCACATGATGATTGGTGCCCGCTGCATTTATTCCTCTTTGGGCTTGTGGCATTTCCAATAGGTCAACTATTGCGGCATTTTTTACAGCATCGGTTTGATATCGGTATAAATTTCCTTCCTGTTCTACCTGTTTGTAACCGAACACTTCAGTCAGGATGGCTGCAGTGGCTTTGATGTTATTCTGGGTCAATGTAACCTTGTGAAATCCTTTGATTGCCACATCGGCTTTTATTTCAGCGGTTTCAAAACCTTTTCGTTCATCGTTTTGCTTGGCTTCAATTAAAGTGAGCCATAATCCGTCAGGGTCCTGAAAAGCAATTTGTTTTTCATTGAACCGTTCACGGTTTTCATAACGAATACTGAGTTTTTCAAAGCGTGTTTTCCAAAAATCCAGGCTTCCTGCCGGTACTGAATAGCCTATTTCTGTTACCATACCAGCACCGTTTTTGCCACGGCCAATATTTGCCCATGGGAAAAATGTAATTATGGTTCCTGGGGTGCCAGCCTCATTTCCAAAGTAGAAATGGTAGGTCTCCGGGTCATCAAAATTGACGGTTTTCTTTACGAGTCTTAAGCCCAGATTTTTGGTATAAAAGTCGTAGTTACGCTGTGCATCGCCTGCAATGGCGGTAATGTGATGTAATCCTAATATTTTATTCATATTTAATATTTTTTTTGTTAGTAAATTTCACGAAAGCGGCTCCGGTGCTGGCACATCACTGCTTGCCGCGTTCGACCGGCCTTCAGGAAGCGGAACAAATTCCTTGTTATCGTTGGGGGGCAGGATAATTTTCCCCGTTTTCCAATCGTTTTTGGCTTGCTCGATACGTTCTTTGCTTGAAGAGACGAAATTCCACCAAATAAATCTTTCGCCCAGGGGTTCGCCGCCCAGAATCATAAATTCGGCATTCGTTTTGGCTCGAACGGTTGCTTCTTCATTTTTTGAAAAGACAAGCATTTGTCCTTTGGAATAAGTAATTCCGGATAATTCTAAATGTCCAGCCGTGATATAAATAGCTCGTTCAGAATGTTCCATAGGCAGGTCTATCTTAGCACCGGCTTCCATTTTTACGTGCAGGTAAAATAGTGGAGAATGAATGGACACATCATTTTTCAATCCGTAGGCATTGCCGGCAATCAAACGCATCCAGATTCCTTTATCTGTATAAACGGGAAGTTGATGTGGCTTGTAATTCATAAAAGTGGGCTCGCTTTCTTCGGCAGACTTTGGCAAAGCCACCCAGGTCTGCAACATTTCCAGGCCACCTTTTTCTAAAAGTTCAGGGTTTTCAAAACGCTCGGAATGGGAAATGCCTTTTCCTGCGGTCATCCAGTTTACTTCTCCCGGACGGATAATTTGCTCTACCCCCAAGCTGTCGCGGTGCGTAACGTTTCCACTGAACAGGTAGGTTATCGTAGAAAGCCCGATATGTGGATGCGGCAATACATCCATAGAAGTTATTTCAGTTGGAAAATGACTTATCGGTCCTGCGTGATCCATAAAAATAAAAGGGCCTACCATTCTTCTTCGCCGAAAAGGAAGTATGCGTTTCACGCTTAAATGTTTACTAATGGCCGCTTCGCGGGCTTCTATGATAAGTTCCGGCATACTATTCTTTTAGGTTTTTTTTAATTCATTTTTCCGGTGGAAAAACAGATAGTCCAATGAAAACCTTCCCGGCCCGGTGAGCGTTAGGCCTATAAAGGCAAACAAGTAAAAAAAGCGTAATTCCAAAACAGCAAAACCATCGCCCACCATAAAGGCGTGAAAAATGAAAATGACTAAAAAATTTATGGACAAGATTAATGTGGCTATCCTGGAAAACAATCCCAAAATCAACAGGATGGCACAAACCCCTTCTGCAAAAGCAGCCATGTGATATGACGTACCCGCACCAATACCAATGGGGTCCATAAATTGGATTTCCTGTCCGCTAATAATAACAGACATTTTTTCAAAGCCGTGGCCATAGAACAAAACAAGACCAAAGACCAACCTGAAAATCAACAAACCGGTGTCGTGGCCTATTTTCCAATCTCTGATCAAAAAATTTAAAGTTCTTTTCATTTTTAATTATTTTAAATATGCGGAATACATCCAAACCAATTTTTCCTGTTCACGAATGTAATCGCTCATCAGTGCATTGGTTCCTTCGTCACCTGTTTCTTCAGATAGATGCAGAAGTTCCCGTTGAAGTGTGATAATAATTTTTAGTGATTCAAGGGTGTCTTTCACATCCTTTATTCCGTCAGACACTTCGGAACTTTCTTTAATTTTTGCCTCTTTTTGATAGACAGAGAATTTGTGGTTTGGGGTATGGCCAAGTGTCCGGATTCGCTCTGCTACTTCATCAATTTTTATAAATAAATTCTCATAAAGCTCCTGGAATTTATCGTGTAATTCGAAAAATTTATCTCCTTTGATGTTCCAATGATACCCCCTGATATTCTGATAAAAGATGGAATAATCTGCCAGAAGTTCGTTGAGTTTTTCTGCAAGGGTTTTGGATTTTTCTACGTCCAATCCAATTGAATTTAACTTTGTCATTTTTTTATGTTTTATGATTAATAATTGTTTTATGATGTATTTATTTTCGGTTGATATCAACCAATATTTTTACTTCCGAAGGGTCATTTACCAGTGCTTCAAATCCCTTTTCTACCACCTCGTCTAATGAGATTACGCTGGTAACAAGTTTTTCTACTGGTAATCTTCCGCTACTGATTAATGCAATGGTTTGTGGGAAAATATTGCGATAGGCAGCGGTACCAATTATGGTCAGTTCCCTTAAAGTTTGGTTTAGGGCATCGTGCGTCACTTTTTTACCAAAGAGCGCGACCAACACTGCCGTTCCACCATTGCGAAGACTGTTTATTCCTGTATCGAAAGAAGCTTGGGCGCCGGCTGCATCTATGAAAATGTCAACACCTTTCCCAGTTATTTCCTTGATTTTTTGTGGAATATCTTTGTCTCTTGCGTCAAAAGTATGGGTCGCTCCCACTTCCTTTGCTTTTTTTAATCTGTTTTCTGAAAGGTCTGATACAAAAATCTGGGAAGCTCCTGTAGCCAAGGCAACCTGTACGGTTAGCAGACCAATAGGGCCTGCTCCTGCAATGAGAACTGTATCGCCCATTTTCATTCCACTTCTTTGAACGGCATAAGCTGCAACAGCAGCAGGTTCTACGATTGCACCCTGCTCAAAAGTCATAGAATCTGGCATTTTATGTACCATGTAGTTCTCGACCACCACATATTTTGCAAAGCCACCGTTTGACGTCAACCCGACAAATCCGAGCGGTTCGGAAAGGTTATATTCGCCAGTGGTAATAAACGGACTTTCAGGATTTTTAAAAATGGGCTCCACCGTTACCCGATCGCCTGTTTTGACGTTTTTTACATTTTTGCCAACTTCTTCAACCACTCCCGAAAATTCGTGCCCCAGGGTTGTGGTTCCCTGGTGGCCGTTGAGTGAATATGGTTTATCAACAGGAATTAATTGTGGACCATCGCTATATTCATGCAAATCCGACCCACAAATACCTGTGAACTTTACTGCAATCTTTACTTGATTGTCCTTTGGAGTAGGGATTAATGTTTCCTCTACTCTAATATCTTTCGCAGCGTACCAGCGAGCTGCTTTCATCATCGTCATAATTCTCTTTTTTTAACTTAATAATTTTATATTTTGATATGTGTTTTTAATATTTCTAAAAGTACATAAAATTTCAACAAAAATATTTCAGTAACTAAGCATTTATCTTTGTCCAAATAGAACCATTTTTGGTTGTAAGTTTTTCCAATTTTCCATTGGCAGAAAGTTCATTCAATACTTTTTCACTTTCTATTCTTGGCGTTCCTGATAATTCGGAAAATTCTTTTGCAGTTAGCGAATTATATTTTGAAAAAAGTGTTTCCCAATTTTTACTGTATTCACTTTTTTTAATGCCATCATTAAGTTTTAAAATCGCAGCTTCGTAAAGTGCATAGGGTCTTGAGCCATAAACGATTTCTTTATTACCAGCATCATCTACAAAGAACATGGTTGGAAATCCTCTTACGCCGAGTTCTTTTCCCAGTTTCAAATCTTCTTCAAACATTTCTTTTGCCTTTCCTTCAAAATCAGTTTTAAACTGATCCACATTTAGTCCCACTTTTTTAGCAGCAACTTCTAAATGTTCCCACTTTTCAATATTTTTCTTTTGTAGAAAAACCATTTCCCTGATTTCCCGAAGAAATAGAATTGCTTTTTCCTTGTCTTGCATTTGTGCGGCTTTAAATGCAATGGATGGCGGATAAGAAGAGTCTAAAGGATCTTCCAGCCAAACGTCTCCGTCAATAGGCATGTCGTAATGAATACTCACTTCATCCCAATGTGTTGCCACGTCTGACGGTTTTCCGATACCACCGCTGTTGTAACTCCAATCAGGCAACAGGCCACCCATTCTGTAATCTATTTCAATAGCATTGCTATATTCTAATTTAAGTTTACGCAATTGTGGCTCTATGCCCCAGCAGGAAGAGCAGATAGGATCGGTGTAATAAATTAATTTTACGGATTTCTTAGTTGATTGCATATTGCTATGCGATGTAGTATCCATACCGGCATCTCTTATTTCACACATTCCTGTTTCCATGTCGCATATAAGCGGATTGCTTTCTAATTTTTCGTTATTCATATTTTTTGTTTTTATTTTCTCTGATAAGATGTAACGCTTCGCAAAAAAATTAGTAATTCTATGAGAATGATTTTAATTACAATAACGTTATTTAGTTTACTTCTTCCGAAGTTGCAAACTCCTCCATTCTTGTTATCAAATCATTTTCAACGGTATATATCTGAACCCATTTTTGCTTTAGTTCCCTTCCTGATCGTTTTACTTTTTGATGTTCCCGGCCCAACACAACAACCGTGTTTCCTTCAACAATATATTGTTGTGGTTCAAAGTTGATGATTTCAGTTTTGTCGAGAATATTGCTAAAAAAAGTTCTTACACCTTCCTTCTTTTCAAACCGTCCTTTTGGGATTATTTGTGTTCCATGATAAATCCAAACGGTATCGTCTGAAACTGTTGCCACAAATTTATCTGCGTCGCCACTGCTAAATGCAGCGAACATTCTTTCTACTACTGCTTTTGCTGAATTTTTCATTTTTATAAAATTTAGTTTTCGAAGCTAACACTTTTACAGATCCTGTGAAGAAAACCCGGCAGGATTATTTGTTAATCTATCCACGAAGCTCGCCGCCGCCTTGTCTCCTGACAAGCGGCTTTAATTCTGCATATTATTGTATGTAGCCAAAAGTTTTCTTTAAAATAAATATTTGCAAAAATCTAATGTTGCTAAATATAATTTAGTAATGTAGAAATGTTGCATATAAAAATATTTAAATTCAAAGTTTCCAGACTATCAATCAAAATTATAAAGGAAAAACGTACACTTCTATTTTCTAACACAATTGCTAATAACTACCTTTAGATTTTTTATCGGGTTTTTGTATATTTTGCTTCACCCCCCAGGCTAGCCAAATCAATACAAATTGCAATAACAAACGAAGAATCGCAAAAGTATGACTTCCTATTGCCGGTCTATCCCGAAACATATCGAACACATGAAGCGGTAAAAATATCAGCATTAAAATAAATATTCCAGTGGCTGCATAAGGTGCCGTTTTTTTAAATATAAGTAAAACACCTAATGCAATTTCAATTACACCGGAAACATAAATGATGGGCATGATAAATGGCAAAAATTCCGGAACAAATGAAACATATTTACCAGGAAAAAATAAATGCACTGCACCTGCAATTGTCAATAATAAAAAGAAGAAAAACTTTATGTATTTCCATGTTGCAGAAGTATAATCTAACAAATTATTTTTTTTTATTTATTACTGAGAGAAATTCTATTACGGTTTAGATGAAATGTATAATCCCACAAGATTGGGCGAAGTAAATAAACCATTAATTCCCGGTTCTCTGCAATTTTCTGTGTCTTTATCAAACATATAGCAACTGATCAGTAAAGAACTATTATTAGTTAAGGGATTTTCAGAACCTTTACCAGGTAAAGATTTCAAAATTAAATTATAGAAGCCCCCAACTTCAACCCGCACAAAATCATTTGAAGAAACATCTTTCTTTTCCGAAACTATCTTATAATTCTGTGCATCCTTACTGCAATAAATTATATAAAAAGAATTTACAGAATCTATTCTATAAACTTTATAGATACTTTCCCGGCTATTCGCAAAGCAAGAATCTGTACACAGAATGATTAATATTGTGGCTAAAAAATATGGTTTCATAACATTGACTTCTTTCGGATTTGTTTCAAAAATACCTATAAAACTAGACAATTTTTACAAAAATGACAATAGCAGTATATATCATGACTAACACAAAAAACGCATAGAATATATAGAGGAAATAATTAGATATATTTTTATACCTGCTAATTTCCGGGGAGTCTGAATGCAGAATTTTATTGGCAAAAAAATATTTGAAGGGAGCGAATTGTGTAAGGATTGAAATGAATATGTTTGTTGCATTTTCACCCAGGCTCTTTTCAAAAAAATATACGCGCATGCTGAAAATAACGAGTAGTAAAATAGTTAAAGTAATCATTATGGAATTTTCCATTCAAGCAATTATTGTATTATTTAAATTCTCCTGAAATTTCAAAATCAAATCTCGCCGCCGCCTTGTCTCCTGACAAGCGGCTTTAATGCTGTATAAAAATAAAACAAAAAGCCTAGTGGTTTAAAATAATTAAAGCTTATTAGGAAAATAAAGTTTCAAAAAAAATCATGCATTATAGTTTTCAAATCCTTAAATAATGCCGCTTGTCAGGAGACAAGGCGGCGGCGCAAAGGTTCATTTTTACTTAATAGTGAAATTTGCCATTAATAATTAGATGCACGGTGATATAGATTTTGCAAATAAAAAGAGCCACTCTTTCGAATGGCTCAATGTATTTAAGCGGCTTGCTTTTTCTTTCGTCTTTTAATTTGAATGACCAATGAATCAATCGCGCCATCAAAAGATTCTTCAAAAGATTTTGATGAGGCTTTTACAAAGAAATTGTGCCTGGGTACCTGTACCCTGATCTCGGCAATCTTGTCCTTAATGTTGTGCACAACATTGTCGAGCTTTAAAAACACATCAATACTAATGATCCGGTCATGAAATGTTTTTAGCTTTTCGATTTTCCGGTTTACATAATCTACCAGTTTTTCATCTGCATTAAAGTGTACAGATTGGATGTTTACAATCATAGCATTTTGCTTTTTTAAATGATGAATAAAAAATAAAGAACTCCGTGGAAAAGTCATTGCATGATATTGGATTTATTTGTGCCCATAAAGATACTGGAAATTTGGTATAGTTTCTTAAAAAAAAGAAAAAAATTAAGCCGAAAAAACGAAGCCATTTTAAGCTTTGGGATGCGCCTGTGCAAACACTTCTTTCAACTTTTCAATGGTATTATGCGTATAAACCTGTGTGGCGGCCAGGCTGCTATGTCCGAGCAACTCTTTCACGTCGTTTAATTCCGCACCATTATTCAGAACCTGCGTGGCAAATGTGTGGCGCATTACATGCGGACTCTTTTTTTGTATGGTCGTGCAAAGTGAGAGATAATGCTTCACTGTGTTATATACATATTTTGGATAAAGGGATTTGCCTGCTTCAGTGGCAAGCAGTAAATCTGTGCGAATGGATTTTTTTTCTTTATCTTTTATATACGTACCGATCTCTTCCAATAAATTTTTTGATACAGGTATGATCCTTTCCTTTTTTCTTTTTCCCAACACTTTTACCTGTGCATTGAATGAATCAATATGCTTTTCCTGCAAACCTATTAATTCAGAAAGCCGCATACCCGTTTCATATAAAAGGGAAAGTATTAAATGATCTGTAAGGCCTTTAAAAGTTTCCGGGAATGTTATTTTTTCAAATAAAAAATCAGTGGCTTTTTCATCTAAAAATACAGGCAGTTTTTTACTCATTTTTGGAGAAATAATTGCAGCGAGCGGACTCTTTGAAACCGATCCTTCAGCCATATAATATTTAAAAAAAGATTTCAGCGTGGATATCTTACGGTTCAGGCTTTTTGAGGTCAAACCGCTTTCTTTTAATTCCGCCAGCCAGCTACGTATAAAAGCTGGTTTTATATCTGTGAGCGCTATTTCACCATATTCTTTTTGCAAAAAATCAAAGAAAACGAAAAGGTCATTTTTATAAGCAATAAGGGTATGTTGCGAAAACCTTTTCTGGTATTGGAGGTGATCCAAAAATTCCTGTATATGTTTTTCTTGAGTTGGAGGCATAAAAAAGCAGCCCTAAAATTAATGAATTCCCGGCTGCCTGCAATTATTTTGAGAAAAAGGAAATCTTAAGCGTCGAATTTCCCGCTTTCTAATTGTTGCTTATAAATCGCTTTCAACACTTGTCCCCTTCTTATTATAGATGGTTTTATGAAAGCCTGGCGCGATCTTAACTGCAACAAAGTTTTACTTCTTTCAAACTTTTTCTTATACTTTTTAAGCGCTTTATCAATGTTTTCGCAATCTTTTGAATCTATTATTAACATATTTATTTTGCCTTTCAGGGCTTTTTAAGGTTGCAAAGGTAAAAATTACAGATTTAATTACCAAAAATAATACTGTGTACCTGACAATTTTTCAAGAATGCTGGCTTTTATCGGCGCAATGATTTTATTTTGTGCCATGTTCACAGGCATTATAGAATGTACCGGGAAAATTGAAAGCATTTCGGAAAATGGCTCCAACCGCAGTTTTCGCATTTGTTCTCCCATTTCCAATCAATTAAAAGTGGACCAAAGTGTAAGTCATGATGGCGTTTGCCTCACTGTAGAAAAAATTGATGAAAACAGTCATTTGGTGACAGCCATTGATGAAACTTTAGCCAAAACCAATCTTTCAAAATATGAAGTTGGAAATATCTTAAACCTTGAACGCTGCATGCAAATGAATGGCCGAATTGATGGACATCTCGTGCAGGGACATATTGACTGCACGGCAATTTGTAAAAATATTTTGGATAAAGATGGCAGCTATAATTATCGTTTTCAATTTCCTGGAAAGTTCGCTTCATTGATTATTGAAAAAGGCTCAATTGCTGTCAATGGCATCAGCCTAACCGTTTTTGATATTTCTAAAAATGAATTTTCCGTCTCCATTATTCCCTACACATTTGAACATACCAATTTGAAATTTTTAAAAGTGAATGTGGAAGTGAATATTGAATTTGATATGTTGGGGAAATATATTCAAAGGAATTTATTTTTATCAAGGAGTGAATATGTTCCCGGATATTTGCAATGCTGAATCTGTGAAATTGAAGAAAACGGTATCCAAAGATTGAATGCGGAAATATTCTATCTTATAATTTTTCGCCAACGGCAAAACCTCACTGCGCTGCGAAACAATTTCGATGTTTTTTTCCTGTTCTTTATTGATCAGCCAACCCGTAGCTTCCGGTAAACCGGCCCTGAAAATTAGTGCTCCAAACTGGCATTGCGGCAATCCTTTTACGATAATTTTTTTTGCAGGATTAACTTTAGAAATTTTGTTCAGAACTGATTTTACAATTGTACCGGCGAACTGCTGATTGGCCGAATTCTGATGCAGGATCATTAATTGAAATATACAAAAACACAAGAGCCATATTTCTTTATAATAACTTTTTATGGGGGAAAAATAAACAACAAGAATGATAAAAAAACATAACAGCATAAGGGGAAAATAAAGAAAGCGTTCTCCTTCTACCCCATTCGTATCAATACCCAGTGAAATGTATGGTAACAGGCTTATCAGAAAGAAAGCAAAAAGTAAAGCAACCCTTTTTTTGTTATTTCTTTTTATTTTATAAAATAAAAATATCAAAAATAGAATCAGTACTATCAACCCGTAAAAAGCAAAAATATTTTTTGTATACCAGGGCAAAAAACTCCGGCTTATGAGCAAAAAGAAATGTTGCAATACAATTTTCCATTCCCCAAAAAATAAACTGTCACCTTCATAGTTTCCCAAAAGTTGGTGAATGGAAAAATATCTTACTGCCAGGTAAATAATAAAAATAATCAATACGATTGCAAAATGTTTCCATTTATTTTTTTCGGTATCAATGAATGAAAACAATAAAGCAAAAACGGGCAAAACCCAGCAGGATTCATAACTCAGCAATGCGAGCATCCAGGAAATAATATATAGAAAAATAAATTTTTGGTGTTGCTCTTTTTGCAAATAACCAATTAAAAATAACAATGAAAACAGGGTTCCCAAGATTGCCGACCTGCCGAGGATCCAAAAGACCGCTTCGCTATGTGAAGCATAGATAAAAAATAAAATGCCACATGAAACAGCAGGAAAAAATGTTTGGTTAATATTTTTGAAATACTTTTTTAAAACCACTTTACAGGTAACTCCAACAATAACAGAAGCGATAATATGCAATACTAAATTAGAGAGGTGATAACCCCAGGCATTTTTTCCAAATAAAAAATAATCCAGCATTACGGAGAGATCGCAAACAGGCCGAAACGCATTGTCCTGGAAAATAATTCCTTCCCTGCTCCAGTTGATATGAATGAAATCATCACTTTGAAAATATAAAGCGAAAGGATTATAAAAATAAATAGCAACCAGTAAAATAATGGAAGCAAAAATGAAATAAATATTCTTTTTATGCAGCATGGATTGCTAAAATAAAGAATGAATACCAGCAGGCAGAAAGCTTTATTTCAAACGCGCTTTTAAATCCAGGTTGAATTTGCGCGCATAATCTTTAGCGACATCATAACCTGCATCTGCATGACGAATCACGCCCATGCCGGGATCGTTTCTCAAAACACGTGAAAGCCTTGCTGCGGCTGCATCTGTGCCATCTGCTAAAATCACCATGCCGGCATGAATACTGTAACCCATTCCTACGCCACCACCATGATGCAAACTCACCCAACTCGCTCCGCCTGCCGTATTTATTAGTGCATTTAATAATGGCCAATCCGCCACCGCATCACTTCCATCCAGCATAGCTTCTGTTTCGCGATTCGGACTTGCCACAGAACCTGTATCCAAATGATCCCTGCCAATAATGATTGGCGCTTTTACTTTTCCATCGCGGACAAGTTCATTGAATGCCAGTCCAGCTTTTTCCCGTTCACCCTGTCCCAACCAACAAATTCTTGCGGGTAAACCCTGGAAGGCAATTCTTTTTTGAGCAAGATCGAGCCAACGCATTAAAGATGTGTTTTCAGGGAAAAGTTCTTTGATCACTCTATCTGTTTCCGCAATATCTGCGGGATCTCCACTCAAAGCGGCCCAGCGAAACGGCCCTTTTCCTTCACAAAAAAGTGGACGAATATACGCTGGTACAAAACCAGGGAAATCAAATGCATTTTCCAGGCCACGCTCTTTCGCACGCGCCCGGATATTATTTCCATAATCAAAAGTAATTGCGCCTTTTTTCTGCAATTCCAACATTTCTTCCACATGCATTTTCATGCTGTCATAAGAAAGTGAAATATATTTTTCAGGATCATTTATACGAAGTGCATTCGCTTCTTCATTCGTTAAGGTATGCGGTACATATCCAACCAAAGGGTCATGCGCAGACGTTTGATCTGTCAATGTATCCGGGATAATATTTCTTTCGATTAATCTTTGTAATAATATTACTGCATTGCAACAAATGCCGATACTAATGGCCTCTCCTTTTTCTTTCGCATCTAAAGCGCGGTCAATGGCTCTGTCAATATCCAAATATTTTTCATCCAAATATTTTGTCTCAATACGCTTATCAATGCGCCATTCCTCTACTTCTGCAATTAACGCAGTCCCTTCATTCATGGTGATTGCCAATGGCTGAGCGCCACCCATACCACCGAGTCCGGCAGTTACGTTCAATGTATTTTTCAGGCTACCATTAAAATGTTTATTGGCAATAGCAGAATAAGTTTCATAGGTTCCCTGTACAATTCCCTGCGAACCAATATAGATCCAGCTTCCGGCTGTCATTTGGCCATACATCATCAAGCCTTTTTTTTCCAATTCATCGAAATGCTCCCAGGTTGCCCATTTTGGAACAAGCTGAGAATTAGAAATCAATACGCGTGGCGCATCGGGATGTGTCTGTAAAATACCCACCGGCTTACCGCTTTGAATCAGCAGGCTTTCATTATCCTCTAAATCTTTTAATGCTTTTATTATGAGATCAAGGCTTTCAAAATTACGTGCTGCTTTTCCACGGCCACCATAAACGATGAGTTCTTCCGGCCTTTCCGCAACTTCGGGATCTAAATTATTCAGCAGCATACGCAGCGCAGCTTCCTGTATCCAGCCTTTACAATTCAGGGTTGTACCCGTTGGTGTTTTATACTTTACCGGGTCGTATTTTTTTTCCATCAAAGAAAATTTTAGCAGTCAACAATTCAGGAGCCTGGAAAATTTTGTAAAAATAAAAATGCATTACATTTTCGCAGCGTCTTCCAAAAATTTCTTCAGGCCATTATCAGTTAAAGGATGGTTTAAAAGTCCTATAATTGTATCTAATGGACAAGTACAAACATCAGCGCCTAGTTCCGCGGCCTGTACAATATGTAATGAGCTGCGAATAGATGCGGCAAGGATCATTGTTTCAAAACCCTGGATATCATAAATATGCCTGATCTGTCCCACCACTTCCATTCCATCCCAGCAAGTGTCATCGATCCTGCCAACAAAAGGAGAAACATATTTAGCACCGGCTTTTGCAGCAAGTATTGCCTGGCCGGCGGAGAAAACCAACGTACAATTTGTGGCGATCCCATTTTCAGTAAACCAATGCATGGCTTTTACGCCCTCTTTGATCATCGGCACTTTCACAATGATCTTTTCATGTAAGCCGGCTAATCTTTTACCTTCTTCAACAATACCTTTAAAATCTGTTGAAAAAACTTCCGCACTTACATCACCATCCACAATCTTACAAATATCTATATAGCGTTTTTCTATGGCTTTTTTACCTTTAATGCCTTCTTTAGCCATGAGTGAAGGGTTGGTAGTTACGCCATCTAAAATGCCCATGTCGTATGCTTCTTTGATCTGGTCAAGGTTTGCTGTATCAATGAAAAATTGCATAATAAAATTTTTTTGAAGTAATATATTAAGGATTGAAAAGTAAAAAAAAATGGCAGGCGACTTACATCGCGCCGCTACAACCGCCTACTCTTGCTGCATTCCTGCCCTGGGAGGGTTCAGCAGGAGCTGGCCGTGTAAGACCTGCCGCTGCAAATATAGGGTAGAAACTTTTTTATAAAAAGTGAAAGCTTAAAAGATTGATTTATTTGTGCGTGAATTGATAGTTGCTACACCCACCAAAGATTCGTGCCGGTCACTGAATGACTGGTAATATACCAGCACTGTATACACATTTTCTGTCTCCCAATAATCGCCATCTGTTTGCGTAGCATTTGCTTGCCCATTTAGATCATTCATATCTTTTGTGACATAGGTATAAGAATAATAACCCTGCTTAAGTAGCAAAGTAGTTTCATAAACACCTCTTGCGGAATTATATGTGAACATGCTACTTTTATCAATTTTATTTTGTGTTAGCTGACCAAGGATGTACACATTTTTATTTTGAAATGGTTGGTTATCTTTTGGAAAAAAAGTGAAATGTACATTGGCATAATCACCCTGCCACCAGGGATTATTGGCATCTGTAGTGGCGATCTCAAAAAAACCATCCAGGTCCTGCAAATTTAAAATGCGTTCCTGCGTACGTTCGGGATCCGGGTACAAATAAACGGAAGCAGGAATTTGATTTACATTTGCACTATCAATCCGGTCACTTAAAAAACGGTAACTGCGCAAATCTGCCCAGCGGTATTCTTTTCCCGCAGGAAATAAACAATCCTTTTCACCATTATATTCATATTGATTGCCACGCATAAATAAAGGTTGCAAACCTGTTTTGGCATTGTCCCAGCGATAATTTTGCAATACGACTACTTTCAATTGTTGCTGCTGATTGATAAGATTTAATTTAGAAACATCAATACTGAACTGCACTTTTTGCGTGGTGCGAAAATAATTTGAATTGAATGGTTGTTGTACCTGCACTGCGATTGGCACAGCATCAGTTGCAATCAGTACCCTTCTTGTGAAAGCCAATTGTGATGTATCTCCATTCAAAAAAACCATTAATAAATAATTGCCACTTTGTGTAGGCATACTGCTGCTTTCCGGCAACAAAGCCTGGTAATGAACATACTTTGTTTTTGAAACTGAAGACATGCGATATTGGCCCAGCCTGCCCTGAGTAAAGCCACTTATATAATCAAAAGGACTCATATCCGCTGGCTGCCAGTTTGAATTACAGAGAATAAAAGAATAATTATAAGATTTTATATTGGCATCCAAATCGTCAAAATCAAGTTCTAAAACCTGTGTGCGGCCTAAGCGTATAATTGGATAAGAAATTTGGTTTCCCTGCACAAATAATTTGATGCCTTGTATAGATGGCATAAATGTCTGATCCGGCTCGCGCTGTGCATTCGCAGAAAAAATAAGTAAAAATGAAAGGCAAAAAAGAAGCAGCATTTTTATTTTCATAACGATTTTTTTTATTTTCATATAACCAAAAATAGTTATTAAACGTACAACAAAATGTTTAAAATAAAAGCATATTTGGATAGCATATTTTACAAATGTAGTTTTATCGCCAATGAACCTGAGCGCATTTATTTCAAAAAGGATCGCACTAAACCGGCAACGGACTTTTTCGCGCTTTATTATCCGGTTATCAATTGCTGCTACGGCATTGAGTGTAGCATCCATGATACTTACACTTTCATTTGTAAATGGATTTCAACTTGCAGTGAGTCAAAAAGTCTTTAGTTTTTGGGGGCATATCCGTGTACAACAGTCACAACCCACGCAATCACTGATTTCTGAAGAAACTCCATTGAAAGAAAATGATACAGTTTACCAGATGCTGCGGAATTTCCCCGGGGTAAAACAAGTACAATCTTATGCGACAAAAAGCGCTGTTCTTGAAAACAATAAAGAGATTGAAGGTGTTTTATTTAAAGGTGTTTCAACCAATTATGATTTCAATAATTTACAATCATTTTTAGTTGCGGGAAAATGGCTTGACTTTACAGATAGTTCTTATAGCAAACAAATCGTCGTATCAAAACCCATTGCAGACGAACTCAATATTCATGTGAATGACAGCATCAATGTATTTTTTATTTCACCTGATGCGACTTCTTCTTCAGTAAGAAAATTACAGGTAACAGGAATTTATAAAACGGGCATTGATGATTATGACAAATTATTTGCAATCGGTGACTTACGGTTGCTCCGAAAAATTAATAACTGGAAGCATGGCGAGATCGGTGGCTATGAAATTTTCTTAAATGATTATTCACAAATGGATACCATCAGTTATCAACTGCATGGCGAACTTCCCTTGCGATGGGAAAGTCATACCATTCGCGAAATGTATCCCAATATTTTTGACTGGTTAAATATCCTGGATGTAAACCGCAATGTCATTTTCATTATCATGGCGATCGTGGCCATTATAAATCTGATTACCTGTTTACTCATTTTGGTTTTAGAACGCATTCGAATGGTGGGCATTTTAAAATCCATGGGCGCAACTGACTGGATGATTCAAAAAATATTTTTATACCATGCAGCCATCATTGCGGGAATGGGCGTGTTTATTGGGTTGGCGGCCGGACTCGGAATTTATTTTTTACAAAAATATACAGGTTTCATCAAACTGGATGAAGCAAATTATTATGTATCCGTAGCGCCTGTTTCCATTGAAGGATGGGATGTGTTTTTGATTTGTTTAGCGACAATGCTTGTCTGCCTGGTCTCATTACTCTTGCCAACATTATTTGTACGATCCGTAAAACCCGTGAAAGCAATTCGCTTCAGGTGATTTTTACTAATAGTTAACGCCTTTTAATAAAAAGTTAATTACCAGCATGAAAATGCCAGGATTAAAATGTATATTTATCAATGCAAAATCAGATTGTATGAAAAAGAAAAATATTCTCTTTTTTTCCATCCTGTTCTTTGTTGTTGCCTGTTCCACTCAAAAAAAGAATGCAGGAATTGCTTCTACGGAAACTCAAATTTCGGCGTGGGGATTATCTTTTAATACTGCGGTAATCATCAATGAAACAACGGAAACAAAAGGTGTGAACGCAGAATATGCCTGGCTCAAAAAAAATTATCCCGGCTATAAAACAAAATCCCAATCACTGGTCTCGTATGACAAAAAACCTTTTGACATTATTACAATTGGGACACAGGCAGGCGATGAATTAAAAGTCTATTTTGATATCTCCAATTTCTTCGGAAAATTATAAAAAAATAAATGTTTATTAAGTATGTATGCCTGCAATACTTTGCCCCATATATGCATGTTGAATAATGAAAACCAGGATACCAGCAAAGAAGCCCAGTAAAGCAAGCCAGCAAATGTTTTTCAGGTACCACATAAAATCAACTTGTTCAATTCCCATAACTGCCACACCCGCCGCAGAACCAATAATAATGGCACTTCCGCCTGTGCCGCAGGTAAGTGCAATAAATTCCCAGAACGCATGGTCCGTGGGAAAAGTCTCCATACCATACATTCCCTGTGCAGCGGCAACAAGGGGCACATTATCCACCACCGAAGAAAGCAATCCCAAAGCAGTTCCGATCAAATAATCATTTTTGAGGGTGCCATCCAGCCATGCTGCTAATTCATGCAATAAACCAAAAGATTGTAAGGCCGAAACTGCCAGTAAAATGCCGAGAAAAAAAAGAATACTTGGTGTATCCACTTTTTCAAGTGCGTGTGCAACCGTATAGCGGCGTGCATTTTGTGCTCCTTTTTTTTTATGTAGTTGAGTGGTGATGATCCACATGAATCCAAGTGCTAACAACATGCCCATGAAGGGTGGTAAATGAGTTGCTGTTTTAAAGATTGGAACAAATAATAACAAACTTACACCTGAAATTAAAATGATCTTTCCATCTTTTTTTTCAGTGTCAGTAGTGGTGCTTATATGTGGCTCGGCAATCGTTTTCCCCCGAAAGCGAAACATAATAATCAGGATGGGAAAAATAAAAGCGGCCAGGCTTGGCAGAATGAGTTGTTGTATAATATTGAGCGCGGTAATTTGCCCACCGATCCAAAGCATAGTTGTAGTAACATCTCCCAATGGAGACCAGGCGCCGCCAGCATTTGCTGAAATAATAATAGCGCCTGCGAACCAGAGTTTATCTTCTTTTAAACGGAGTAATTTGGAACAAAGTGATACCATTACTATGGCCGTTGTAAGGTTGTCCAGTAAGGCCGATAAGAAGAAAGTCAGTACGCCAATAATGAGCAGCATCTTCGCTTTGCTCGTTGTCGTTAATTTACTCGTGATGAGTTCAAAACCATTGTGTGAATCTATCAATTCAACGATGGTCATGGCGCCGAGGAGGAAAAAAAGGATGGAAGATATTTCACCGAGGTGATGCAATAATTCATCGGAGACAGATTCTGCATTGTTGCTTTGCACAATATAAATTGTCCAGCAGATCACGCCCGTGATAATTGCAGAAGCTGCTTTATTTAATTTTAAAGGATGTTCTAAAGCAATGGCTATATAACCAAGAATAAAAACAAGAATGATGAGAACTGTGGCCATGTAATTCAATATAAATAAATGTGGGCAAATATAGGTAATGAGAAGATAAGCTAAAAACGAAAAGCTATGAACAATAAGCATTAAACAATTCATCGCCAATGCTGGTTGCCTGAACAGCATTTATCAAAGGCAAAAAAAATAGAAAAATTAAAGAAAATTTTTGGCCAGGCGACAAAAAATGGCGAGCTCTATTTATTGTTCCCAACTAATACAATGAATAATAAAAAAAAGCCCATTTCAAAAGAGAAAATAAAATTTTTAGCCGAAATCTTAATATCCTACATTCTTAACCCTAAAATCTAAAACTTATTTTCACTTTAAATTCCGGTTATGACTGGCTTCGGCTTCGCTCAGCCAGCATTTCAACCGGCATCACTTCATTTACAATTTACAATTAACCATTAACCATTTTATTCTATCACCAATTTCAAATTATTCATCACAGGCATTTCATTTATCACATAATTTTCCATGCTATTTTTTTGAATCGTAATTTCCCGCCGAAAGTTTTACTTTTAACCTCGCTGAAATTTACCAAAACCAGCAGTTCTCATTGTTTCATTTTTTAAAATTAAATTGTATGAAAAAATTATTTTTCCCGCTTATTATTATTTTCTCCGCATTTGCTTCATTCGCGCAGAATGCAGACAGCGCCTGGTTTGTAAATAACTATACAAAAATGGAAACCTATATTCCCATGCGCGATGGGGTAAAATTATTTACTTCCATTTACATACCAAAAGATATGTCATCCAAACACCCGTTCCTGATGGGTCGTACGCCTTATTCATGTGCGCCTTATGGTGCTGAAAAATTCATTCCTGTCTGGTATAGTTATAAAATGGCCTATGCAAAGGAAAATTTTATTTTTGTTACCCAGGATGTGCGCGGCCGCTATATGAGTGAAGGTGAATTCGTGGACGTGCGCCCTTTTATAAAAAATAAAACAGGTAAACAATTTGACGAAGCGAGTGATACCTACGATGCCATTGACTGGCTTGTAAAAAATGTCCCTAATAATAATGGAAAAGTGGGTGTAACCGGAACTTCATATCCGGGCTTCTATTCCACGGAAGCCGCTCTGAGCGGGCATCCTGCGCTGGTTGCCGTAAGCCCGCAAGCACCGGTAACGGATTGGTTTATGGGCGATGACTTTCACCACAAGGGCGCCTTTTTTGTAATGGATGGCTTTTCTTTTTATCCGTCTTTTGGAAAACCGCATCCCAAGCCTACTATGAATTATGGTGAAGGTTTTAGCTTTCAGTCGGATGATAATTATAATGCTTATTTGAAAACCGGCGCATTGAAAAATTTTGCTGTATTGATTGGCGATAGCATCAAATTTTGGCATGAAATGTATGAGCATCCCAACTATGATGACTGGTGGCAGGAAAGAAATGCGCGGGTTGGTTTGTATAATGTAAAACCTGCCATGCTTTGGGTGGGTGGACTCTTTGATGCAGAAGATTGTTTTGGTGCATGGAATTGTTATAAAGCTACAGAAAAACAAAGTCCGCAAACGAATAGCCGCATTGTTATGGGCCCCTGGTACCACGGGCAATGGGGCCGCGAGGGTTCGCATTTGGGAAATGTTTATTTTGGTAGTAACACGTCTGCCTATTTCCAGGATAGTTTGGAAATTCCATTCTTCAATTATTATTTATTGGGTAAAGGGAATACGGATGACATTGCGGAAGCAAACATTTTTTTCTCAGGTGAAAACAACTGGAAAAAGTTTGCTTCATGGCCGCCAAAAAATATAGAAAATCAAAATTTATTTTTAGGTGGGAATAATAAATTATACCTCAATAGCCCGCCACCACGCAATGGGGACGAATTTGATGCATACACCAGTGATCCCGCACATCCGGTGCCATATACGCAGGATATTCATTTCCGCAGAACGCGTGAATATATGGACGATGACCAGCGTTTTGCAGAACGCAGGACGGATGTACTTACCTACTCAACAGAAATTTTGGATAACGATGTAACCCTTGCCGGGCCTGTGATTGCGGACCTTATGGTGTCGCTTTCAACAACTGATGCAGATTTCGTAGTTAAATTAATTGATGTGTTCCCGGATGTTTTTACTTATCCTGAGAAAATAAAATCAACCATCAAAGATCCATACCCAATGGGTGGATATGAAATGCTGGTACGCGGCGAAATCATGCGTGGCAAATTCAGGAATAGTTTTGAAAAACCTGAACCTTTTGTTCCGGGACAAATCACTGAAGTGAAATGGGAATTGCCGGATGTGGCGCATACATTTTTAAAAGGCCACCGCATTATGATACAAATTCAAAGCAGTTGGTTTCCGCTGGCGGACAGGAACCCGCAACAGTTCATGAATATTTATACTGCTGATGATAGTGATTTTAAAAAATCAGATATACGCGTATATCATGAACCACAGCATATTTCAAAAATAATCATACCTGTTTTAAAATAAAATTTATGAAATTGAAATTGTTATCAATTGCTTTAATGGCGCTGGTTTCAGCGCAATGCCAGGAAAAACCGAAGGATAATTTTGTCCAGGAAAATTATACAAAAATGGATACCACTATCATTATGCGGGATGGTATCAAATTATATACGGTCATTTATTTGCCCAAAGACAAGTCGGAAAAATATCCGATTCTTATGGAGCGGACACCCTATTCTTCAGGGCCTTATGGGAATGAAAATTATGCGCGAAGCATTGGCCCGGATTCCGCATTGATGCACCATAAATATATTTTCGTATACCAGGATGTCCGTGGCCGTTATATGAGCGAAGGCATCAACCTGGAAGTGACACCATATATTGAAAATAAAAAAAGCAATATGGATGTGGATGAAAGTAGTGATACCTGGGATACCGTTGACTGGCTGATAAAAAATATAAAAGATAATAATGGCCGTGTCGGTATTTATGGAATTTCTTATCCCGGTTTTTATGCCACTACAAGTTTGCCCGGTGCACATCCTGCTATCAAAGCAGTAAGTCCGCAGGCACCGGTGACGGATGAATTTATCGGTGATGATGCCAATCACAATGGCGCATTTTTTTTGCTGGATAATTTTGATTTTATGAATTATTATGGCAAGGAAAGAAGCGGCCCGGTAGAAGATTATGGCAGCAGCATATTCAATGCAAAGCGAACAGACGCGTATGATTTTTTTCTTAAAATGGGCACGATCAAAAACACGCAATCCGAAAATTATTTTAATCATCGTTCCTATATCTGGAATGAATATTTGCAGCACGACACCTATGATGATTACTGGCAGCAAAGAAATATTCGTACACATTTAAAAAATATAAAAATTCCTGTAATGGTTGTTGGTGGCTGGTTTGATGCAGAAGATCAATTCGGTGCATTACACACTTACCAGGCAATTGAAAAGCAAAGCCCGCAGAATAAAAATATTCTCGTGATGGGTCCCTGGACGCATGGCGCATGGGCTTCGAAAACATGGGATAAGTTTGGGCCGTATCAATTCGGAAGCAATACCAGTGCGTATTTTAAGGATAGCCTGCAAACTAAGTTCTTTGATTTTTATTTAAAAGCCCAGGGAAATTTTAATGCAAGCGAAGCAACTGTTTTTGAAACAGGCACCAATCAATGGAAACATTTTAATCAATGGCCGCCAAAGAATATTCAGATAACTGATTTTTATTTGGGACAAAATAATTCTTTATCAACAGATAAAATGTTGAATCAAAAAGGCTTTGATGAATATGTAAGTGATCTTTCAAATCCTGTACCCTATACGGGTGTAACATCCGCGCGCAGAAACAATGAATATATGGCGGAGGATGAACGCTTCGCATCTGCAAGAAAAGATGTGTTGTATTTTTCAACAGAACCTTTACAAAATGATGTCACGCTTGCCGGCCCTTTGCTGGCCAGTTTGCAAGTTTCCATTTCCACAACAGATGCCGATTTCGTGGTGAAATTAATTGATGTTTTCCCTGATAATGTTACTGACAATAAAACAATACGGCCGGAAAAATTAGATGCAATGTCAAATGCGCAAATGTTGGTACGTGCAGAAGTGATGCGCGGAAAATTCCGAAATAATTATACAACGCCTGAAGCGTTTTCGCCGGGAAAAATAGCTGAAGTAAATATCAATATGAATGATATTTGCCATACCTTTTTAAAAGGTCATCGCATCATGGTGCAGGTTCAAAGCAGTTGGTTTCCGCTGGTTGACAGGAATCCGCAACAATTCATGCGCATACCGGATGCCAATGAAAATGATTTTATAAAATCAACCATCCGATTGTATCATGATGGAGTACATTTTAGTAAGTTCAGTTTGCCGGTTTTGGGGAAAGGGTTATAAGGTTTGTTTGATTTAGATAAGACCTATAAGGTTTTGTAAAATCATTCTACCACTGTGAGGTCTCTAAAACCTTATAGGTCTAAATTAAAATCGGGCCATCTCAAAGACCTATAAGTTTTTTGCAAAATCATTTAAGAGCTAAAAAGTTTTTTGAAATCTTATAGGTATAAAATTTATTTGGCAAAGAGGGAAAGACCTATAAGGTTTCTGCAAAATCAATATACGACTGTGAGGTTCCTAAAACCTTATAGGTCTATAACATAAATATTCATTTTATGGCAAAATATCACCTGCCATTAAAAGCAGATAAATTCTATCATTTATATAACCGGGCTACCGGTAATGAAAAATTATTTCTATCTGCAAATAATTACCAATATTTTCTTACTAAAATGAAGCAACATATTTTGCCGGTTGCGGATATCTATGCATATTGCTTATTACCAAACCACTTTCATTTATTGGTTCGCATAAAATCATTTGAAGAATTAAATTCATTTTACCTGAAGAAAAAAGGCAAAGCTTTTAATGAGAAAGACCACAATTTACCTGATTTTGTTATGGAACAATATAGTAATTGGTTAAATGGCTATACCAAAGCTTTCAATAAAATGTACAATCGAAAAGGTGGTTTATTTATAGACTACCTCAAAAGAACTGAATCACATTCGGAAAAAGATACAAGAAATTTTCTTTTTTATATTCATAAAAACCCGGTTCATCATGGACTTACAAAAAATATAGGAGAATGGAAATTTGATAGTTATAATGTAATTTTAAATAATAAGTCTTCAGCTTTGCAAATAAATGAAATGATGGATTGGTTCGGTTCAAGTGAAAAATTTATAGCGTTTCATATTCAACCTGTAAATTTTAAATTACCTGATTTGGAATAAGAAGATTTATTTGAAAAATCTGGGAAAGACCTATAAGGTTTGCGCAAAATCACTATATACCTAAAAAAAATTTGAAACCTTATAGGTCTATATTAAAATCGAAAAAGACCTATAAAGTTCTTGTGAGATCATTAAAGGATTATGAAGCTTAAAAAACCTCATAAATAAAATTTGAAATCGAAAAAGACCTATAAGGTTTTGCAAGATCATTAAAGGATAGTGAAGTTTGAAATCGGAAAAACCTATAAGGTTTTTGCAAGATCATTAAAGTACAGAGAAGCTTTAAAAACCTTATAGGTTTATATTAAAATTGGAAAAGACCTCTAAGGTTTGTGCAAGATCATTAAAGTACAGAGAAGCTTTAGAAACCTTATAGGTTTATATCAAAATTGCATATATGAAAAAAAAATTCTTTTCATTCTTTTTAAGTTTTCTATTTATTCAGGCATTTTCCCAACTCCCGGAAATTGACAGCCTGAACAAATTGATTATAAATTCTAAAGCAGATACCACAACGATTAACCAGATCATTCAGATTTCGGTTTTATATAGTAGTTATGATATAGACAGCGCTTTATTATATGCTGATAAAAGTATGGTAATGAGCCGGAAGTTGAACTATGCTGCGGGCGAAGCGAAAAGCATGTATTGCCAGGGCATGGCCATTAGTTATTCAGGCAATGATGCGCGGGCATTAGAATTGTATCTGAGTGCATTGAAAATTTTTGAAAATGAAAAACAATATGACTGGATGGTAAAATGCCAGATTGAAATTAGTGGCGTTTATAGCGATCTCAATGATTACCGCGATGCCCTGGATTATTCCCAGAGAGCATATAAGCTTTCAAAATCAATTCATGCAAATGACTTATTATTTGAAGCGGCCTATAACAATGGTTATTCTTATGTAAAATTAAAGAAGCCGGACAGCGCATTAGTGTATTTCCAGGAAGGTTACCAACTTGCCAATAATTCTAAGAAGGATACAAAACGCATGCTGGGACAAGCTTTTGGAGGCTTGGGCCTGGTCAATAATAAATTGGGAAATGCTGATATCGCCCTACCCTATTTATATAAAGGCATTCGTAATTCTTCGGCCGCATTTGATTTATATAACCTGATGTTCAATTATGATTTTATCGCACATGTGTATGCTGAAGAAAATAAAAATGATTCTGCTATTGAGTATTATAATAAGGCATTGGTGATCGCAGATAAATTAAATTATGAAAAAGAAAAACTGGAAATATACAAGCCATTGGCGATGTTGTATGAAAAAAGCGATCCTGCAAAATCTATTGAATATTTTAAACTGGAAAGGGCTTTGCGTGACAGCATGGATGATGCGGGCATGCAATGGGATATTCAAAACCTTACCTACTATGAATCTCTGCGGCAAAAAGATTTGCAGGAACAGGCAGCATTGGAAGCACAGCAGCGAAAGGATGATATGGAATATGCAGCCATAGCACTTGCATTTGTATTGTTTCTTATTACATTTTTATTATTAAGCAGGAGCATCATTGTACATGAAAGAGCCATTGAATTTTTAGGCATCATCGTTTTACTTATATTCTTTGAATTTATCAATTTAATGTTGCATCCTTTCCTGGAAAAGATTACAAACCATTCACCCGTGCTCATGTTGGGCGGCCTGATGCTTGTAGCTGCGATCATTATTCCGTTTCATCACAAATTGGAGAAATATATCAAATCCAAAGTGATCGAAAAAAATAAACGGCTCAGGTTGATTGCCGCAAAGAAAACGATCGCACGCATGGAAAAAAACCCGGGATCGTAAAGCGAAACATTCCCTACTCAAAATAAATATGCTATTACTCCTTTCATTTTGGGTTGAAAAAATCTTCAGCGTTGTCGCTGCTATTTTTATTATAACTGCTCAAGTCATTTTCGTCCGGGATATTTTTAAAAGAAAAATAAAACCCAGTGTGCTCTCCTGGATCGGCTGGGCATTACTCATGGGTACCAGCCTGCTATCTCAAATATATTCAATGGGTTGGGCCTGGAGCCTTACCGGCCTTGCATTTTCAACGATTGGCTGTTTATTTATTTTTTCCACTTCACTCTTTTTAAAACAATATATTATCAAAAAATCAGACTGGAAATTCCTGGCGCTGGGATTTATTTGTGTGATCATTTACTATTTATCAAAAGATCCCTGGCTCACTACATGTTTCGCTATCGGGGCAGATTTAGCAGTTGGTATCCCTACTTTGGTACATGCCTGGAAAGATCCGCATACGCAAAAAAGTATTGCCTGGAAACTGGGTTTTATTTCGTGGATATTTTCACTTATTTTATGTATTGGCCACGACTGGCTATATGCGCTTTTCCCCATTTATCTTTTTTTATTCAATGGCATTATGATTATTTTTACTGAGCGCAAACATAGAATTCAATAAAATGTTTTTAAAATGAAAGTAACTTTTTAAATAAAATATCTTTGTGCAGATAATTAAATATTTATCTGAAATTCTCATTATTTTTCATAACCACCTCATGAAAAAACTGCTTGATCTAATTCAATATCTTTTTTACAACCATTTAATATTGGGCTCGAAAAATATTTGATGTGGGTTTTTTCAAGTATATTTGAAAGCCATATTTCTCACTTAAAATTAAATTTTTATGCAACAGGAAACTTCTATTGAATTTGTACAGGAATTAAATATTGAAGCCGGTGAAGCTTATAGCAAATTGCGCATCATGAAATCAGCAACAGAAGAAACCTTACCCGTTCAGGCAGGTGAAGAACAATCATTCTTTTCAGAAAAAAGTTTGGTTTCTTTTGCATCTGCTGTAAGTGTTGCCAATCGCAATGATGTACTTCAATCTACCTTGTTAGCGCAAATGGCAGCGAATAAAAAAGTGAAAAATAAAGCAAAGGTTTTTGACTGGTACCAGGTGTTTATGGAGACACTTGAAAAAACGGGCTGGATCGTGGAAAGCGCCGTGCCTCAAACGTATAATGCAACAGAATCAGAATTTGAAGTGGACAATGTTGTCATTGATATCATCTCTTCTGCATTTGGAAAAATGTATATTGATATCATTAAAAAAACATTGTCTACCATTAAAAATATGGGAGATGATGACCGTAAAATAAAAGCCTTCGAACGTAATACAAAAACAGTTGACAATGCCGGGTTCCAGATCGCCCTGGCCAATGAAGAAGGTGGAATTGTATCCATGCAAATCGGCACATTCATGCTTTCAACTTCGCACGACCTGCGTAAAGTATTTTTCTTTAAAACTGAAAAAGAAAAAACAAATCTTCAATATATGTCCAGGCGGGCAACTCTTAATTCCACGGCATATAAAGTTATCCGGAAAGCAGTCAATGAAAAAATTGCCGATGAATTGCTGACAAATATTTCTGAAATTAATATTTAAAAAAAGATGAATGATCCGGGCATTAAATATTTTAATCTTTTTTGTGAAATTGCAACCCCCGGAAAATTAGAGGAATTTCTTGTTAAAAAACCTGTTTTATTTTCACCTGCACAAAGGCAAAAAATTATTACCTATATAAAAAATTTACCAGAAGCAAAACAAGAAAACGCAATTTTGCATGATTATTATTTAGAGGAAATATTTTTAAAATTTAATAGCATTGACAACTACCCTTTGGAAAAGGGACCGCTGGAAAATATTTTCAATCAATTTAAAAGCGGTGAAATTTCTTTAAACACAGCAACTAAACTCGCATCAGCTTCTGATATAAATGAACGCGTGTCTCCTTTATATATTCAATGTTTATCTGTTTATACAGAAAAACTGGCAAGCGAAAATTTGCCGGGCGCAGAAAATGCTTTAGCATTTTCAGATATTATATTGTCAGCAATTGAGGCTATGCCAAATAATGAAAAAATTGAAAGTGAATGGTTTCAAATGTGGTCACAAATGATCTTGTCAAAAATTACAGCCACCCAATATTTTTTAATGCAAATTGCTGATAAAAGAAAATTAGACCTGGCAGAAAATGATGGTTTAAGGCTGTTGGAAAAATGTAACCCGCAAATACATCAAAATAAAATTGGTACTACCAATCAACGGTTGGGCCTTTTGTATCTTGACCCGATATTTTCTAAATATACCAATACAGACTTCCTGTATAAATTAAAGGAATGGCAACAGGCAGCATTTAATTTTTATGATAAAAGAAATGAAAATGTAACACGCGAGGAATTACAAATGCCGGCGCCGGAAATTGCATTAAAAAAAGCAAAAGACTATTTATTAAAAGCATTACCATTTCGGGATGGTTTGCTGAAAGCCTATACAGTTAAGGCTTTGGCAGAGGTTTATATGCATGAAAACAACTTATCGGGCAATACAGATTTTTCACAAATAATCCAACTGGCTAAAGAAGGCATTCAATTATTTGAAGCTGCTGATAAATACCCGGAAGAATATGTAAACCTGCAAAGTATGCTGGCTTTTTATTCTAAAACAAATGAAAAGAATTTAACTGATAAAAATAAAATTTACGACCATTTATTAAAGGATGATCCGGAAGTCTTGTTGGCAGAATATGGACAACTGTCTTTATTTTCCATGTTTCAGCAAGCCATACAATTAGCGCTGAACAACGATGCAACAACTGCATTCATATTATGGGTAAAAGCGCAACAACTCCTGGATCAATATCATTTTGAAGAACCAGCGGAAACACATTTTTATCTGGGCACACGTGTTTTGACTGAGTCATTTGTTGTACCATATTATAATGAAATTATTGATTTGCCAACAAAGCAATTATATGAAAAATTAAAGGATTTTTTTTCAAAAAATACTATTGCTGCAGAATATAAATATGCCACGTTTATGCTTGCGGCTTTTGCAAGTTTAAATAAAACAGATGAGCAGGAAGGCATTGAAATTTTAACTGAAAATTTCAATGAATTTTCAAAGCTGGAATTATTACAACCATTCATTCCATTATGCAGTTTTATGCTGGCCAATATGTACCTAAATGTTGGCATAGATTATTACAATAATAAAAACTATGATAATGCAATAACCGGTTTCTTCTCATCGCTTTACTTATTTATAGGATTTCAACATACAAATACATCGCTCGATATTTTAGAAAAAATAGAAATGATCACACAAAGATGTGAACAGGGTATTTTTAATAAATTAGTCGGAAGCCTTTGCCAGGTGGCACTTTCGCTGGAAAGATTAAATGATCCGGCAATCTCTCAAAAATGCCAGGAAATATATAAAATAATTTCCCAGGGCCTGGCCGAAGCGAATAAAACTGATTTGCAAATATTATTTTTCCTGGTACAATTAACCAAAGGATATGCATACAATGTGATGCTTAATAAAGAAATAAAATTGTTGCCGGGAAACGATTATTCAGTGGATGAAACACTGCGGCGTATTAAAATTTTATCCAACGAAACAGGTGCTAAACTTTATAAAAACAATCATGCTTTTTTGACAAATGAAATGTTGCTGGTTTCTTATTCTGGCTCAGCGATCACAGAAGAAGGCGATGACACTTTAATAAAACTGGAGAACCTGAAAAAAGTTTTTGATCATGCATTTTATCAAAATCAATTGATTGCAGATGTTCAAAATACCAATTTGTATTTACTGGTCCTCAAGGATATCCAGGCTTGCCTGGATGAAGAATCTGTTTTGATTTGCCAACTGATTGCTCCATCTGCAAAAGGTCAAAGCGCTTTATACAATATCATACTCACATCCGAAGAAGCATCTCTTGTAATTGGCGGCCTTGCTGACATTCCATCTTCTGTTAAAGAATATTCAGCAGGAAATATTTTTGTAAAAATGGCGGTCATTGCAGAATCAATTGCTGCTACAAGATCAGAGATACAGGAAGAACCGGAAACGGAAGGCCTTACGCACAAAGGATTTGACCTGATGAAAAAAGATGCTGCATTTTATTTGGGCGGAAATATTCCAAAAATTTTAGATCAATTGAAAAAGAAAAATAAAAATCATTTGATCGTATGGCCGCATGGCCCGTTGCATTTTTATCCCTTTCATTTATTACCGCTAAACGCGCAACCAATTTGCACAGATTGGAAAGTGACTTATATTCCAAACATTTCAATATTAACCAGGATTGACAAAAGCAGTTATGTAATTCCGGGTGAAAAGTTTATAGCTTCCATGGGAATCAGTTTTATAGAAAATAAAGATTTTCCATTTTTAAGACCTTTAAAAAATTCTATACAGGAAGCAACATCTATTGCAAAAATTTTTAACCTGCAACCAATTGTTGAAGAAAATGTAAGTGAAGAAAGTTTTATTCAAACATTAAAAGAATCTTCCTGGGTTCACCTTTCTACGCATGGCATGTTTGACGCCAATGCACCAACATTTCATTGTTTGTTTTTACAAAAAAATGGACAGGGAGATGGCATTTTTAATGCGTATGAATTAGCCGGTCTCGATCTTAGCCATGTACAACTCCTTACGTTGAGCGCCTGTGAAACAGCCCTGGGTCGTTTTGACCTTTCGGATAATATGCGTGGTTTGCCAGCTATGTTTTTACAGGCCGGTGTGAGCACCATTATCGGCACTTTATGGGAAGCGGAAGCGCAATGTTGCGAAACTTTTTTTGTAGCGCTTTATACAGAACTGGAGAAAGGCAAAAGCAAAACCGAATCTTTTGCTTCAGCTCAGGATGTTACACGCAAAGCTTTCCCTGACTACCGTGACTGGGGCGCATTTTATTATACCGGGAATATTTAGAAGGTAATATGCACTTGTTCTTCCAGGGAAAAGTAGCATGAAAATCAACGGGCAATTGGTACAATAAGCTTATTATCAATTGATTGCAAGCAAAATTACGATCCAATTATTTCTTCAAAAATTCCTGTTTTATAATTTTAGAAAAATGATTTCTTTCCCTTACCTTTGCAGCCCAAAATAAAATCTAAAACAAAAAAGGGTATGAACAATTACGAATTGATGGTGATTTTTACCCCGGTACTTTCTGAAGATGAATTTAAAGGCATCCAGAAGAAATATACCGATTTCATCACGGACAATGCAGGTGTAATGGTACACACCAATCCGTGGGGACTAAAATCACTGGCGTATCCCGTACAAAAAAAGACCACCGGTCTTTATTGGGTACTGGAATATACTGCGCCATCCGACTTCAATGAGAAGTTTAAAATACAACTTCTCCGTGACGACAAAGTAATGCGTCACATGTTTAATGCACTCGACAAATATGCAGTTGAGTACAATTACAGAAAAAGAAATGGATTACCAACCGGAAACCAAAAACAGGAAATTTAATCATGGCAAAACAAAATGAAATAAAGTACCTAACGGCCATTAAACAGGAAAAACCTAAAAAGAAATTTTGCCGTTTTAAAAAATATGGTATCCGTTACATTGATTACAAAGACGTAGAGTTTTTGAAAAGATTCCTGAATGAGCAGGGTAAAATTTTACCTCGCCGTCTTTCCGGGAATTCTTTGAAATACCAGCGCAAAGTAAGTGATGCCATTAAAAAAGCACGCCAGATGGCGATGTTACCTTATGTAACAGATTTAATGAAATAATTTTAATTAGAAATTTCCCGTGCGGTATTTGAAGTTTATACAACTGTAAATTATTGTAAGGAAAAAAATTTATTCAATGCAAGTAATATTAATAGAAGATGTAGATAACCTGGGCCAGCGCAATGAATTGGTACAGGTAAAAAGCGGCTATGCCCGAAACTACCTCATTCCCCGCAAACTCGCCGTAGAAGGCAGCTCTTCCAATTTGAAACAATTAAATGAAAAATTGAAAGTGAAAGATAAGAAGGATTCCGCCATGCTCGCTGAAGTGAATAAGGTAATTGATACGCTGAAAGCTTCTCCTGTAAAAGTTTCTGCCAAAACAGGAACCAGCGGGAAGATATTTGGTAGTGTTACTTCCTTACAAATCGCCCGTGCTATCAGGGATCAAAAAGGTTATGAAATTGACCGCAAGCGCATCACGATCACCGATGATGTAAAAGAACTTGGCACATACAAAGCCACTATTGACTTGGGCAAAAGCCATATTGTGGATCTGGAGTTTGAAGTAGTTGGTGAGGAAGCCGCATCATAATGCAATAAATCATTCATTAAAAAAACCGCAAATTTGATTTGCGGTTTTTTCTTGCCTTTTTAAAAATTTATTCTGCGCAAAAATGTAACCACTTCGTAAATGATGCTGTATGCATTTTTTATATTTTTATTAGCATAGAATTTTAATTCAGGAAATGTTTCAGAGGAACATTTGATGGGCAAGATTAAATCATAATAAGCACTATCGTTCCACAGGAACATTTTATACTTGTAATATTGAAATTAAAGAATTGCAATTATTTTCATTAACATCGAAATACTTTTGCAAAAGCATGGCATAATGCGTTCCTCCGGAACGCTTTTTTCATTCTGTCTTATTCATGTTACCCATAAAATGTTCCTTCGGAACATTCAAACCAAATTAAGAAAAGTGGTCCAAGTATTTTTACAAAAAATAAGCCGGTATTTTAATGAAAGAGATTACAACATGGGTTTTATTAAGTTCAAAAAAAATCATTGAACATAATCTCATTCCGCAAGAATATGTTGCAACTGAAAAATGAATTTAAAACGCTACTTCTTTACAAATTCTACACGCCTGTTATTCGCCTTTCCTTCCTGGGTTGCATTATCACTAATGGGTGCCGTATCTCCAAAACCTTTCGTGCTCAGGCGGGCAGCATCTATACCCATATTCACGAGTTGCGATTTTACAGCATCTGCTCTTTGCTGGGAAAGTGCGAGATTATGTTCTGGTGTACCGGTATTATCTGTGTGTCCGTCAATTTCAAATTTCAATTCCGGGTTTTCTTTCAGCACTGTTACAATCATATTTAGCGTACCCATACTTTCCGGTTTAATAGTGGATTTGTCTATATCAAAATTAATTCCATGCGTGACGATTTTTGCTTCAGTGAATTTTTTCCCAACCATATTCATGTTGCCACCGGAAGCTGCACGTACATTGGTAAAAATAATTGGCGCATCCAACCCGGCAAGCCCTCCAAAACCAAAGGAAGTGGGCATTGCACCCAAAGAAGGCACTACAAGTATCCGGTATTGATCCACATAACATTTTAATTGATTGTTCTTATAAATAATCGCGCAATGATGCCAATGGTTTCTATATGTTTTCTCATCATAACCCGGATATTGAGCAGATAATTCTTTCGGAAAACCTGATTCGCTTACTTCCCCTGAAGTAGAGAATGTGATCTTGCCCTCTGATTCACTATTATCTGAACTCAAATAGTTTAAAAATAAAATTGCACCATAAGCCGGATCTGTTGGAAAATAATCAAACTCAATTGTAAAGGGATCAGTTAAATAATTTTTAGTTTTCATCAATGGATATACACGACAATAATTTCCATCAGTTAAAAAGAATGCAGATTCTATCCCGGCTTTATTTACAACAGCCTGGCCATTATCCAGGTTCCAGTGTGATGGAAATTCGCCGTCCATATCACTCGTAAAATCATCTGCAAATAAGATGGTGTCACCCGGCACAAAATCATAATTCTGGTATGTTTTAAAAGAGACATTGGTGTCTGTCGCAGCGCCGGGAGTTACTGAATTGGTAGTATTGTTTCCATTACTATTATTACTGTTACTACCATTACTATTATTCGTTGGATCTACACCATCCAATACTTTATCAGTAGCATCGCCTGCTTTTTGTGTAGTTTTATCTTCCACTTTTCCTTTGACAGTTTCCTTTATTTTTTTAAGGATTTGGGTATTCCCGTCCATCTTGAAGGCAAAGCAACTGATGGCAAGTAAAAGGAAGATCTTTTTCATGTTTAAAATTTATACAAAGAAATACCTGTCCCGGCTATTTTTCTATCGTATAAAAGGTTGATTTTTTGAATTCTTGAAAAAGTCTGTGACAAAAGTCTTAGGGCACTAAAAATATTTTGCCACTTCCTCCAAACTTTTTCTTCTTAGTTCAGGCACATAGCAATCATCGGCCGCATACCCCACGGGTATCAGCAGGTAAGGCTTTTCATTCTCCGGCCTGTTTAAAATTTTTGCCAAAAAATTCATCGGACTCGGTGTATGCGTGAGCGCTGCAAGACCGGCATTGTGAATCGCGGCCAATAAAAACCCACAGGCAATACCTACGGATTCTGACACATAATAATTAGGAAGTTTCTTTTTATTCTCTCCAAACTCATAACTCCTTTTAAAAACAATAATCAGCCAGGGCGCAGTTTCCAGGAAGGGCTTTACTTCATTTGTTCCCAGAGGTTTCAAAGCTTCCAGCCATTCTTCCGGCATTCTGCCATGATAACTTTCGTATTCTTCTTTTTCCGCTTCTTCGCGAATAATTTTTTTAATGGCAGGATCTTCTACTGCGCAAAAAAACCAGGGCTGACGATGTGCACCGGATGGTGCGGTGGATGCAGTGAGCAAAATGTCATCAATAACTTTTTTAAGAACATCTTTATTTGAAAATTCACGCACTGTCCTTCTTTCATTCATCCAATCCAAAAATACAGCGGCCTTTTTTTCCATTTCTTTTTCCGGGTACGTTTCTTTACTGTATGGAATATATGGATAGCCTTCTTTATAAATCTTGTCCATTATTTTTATTGTAAATGTAATTATTTAAAAAAAACTTTAAATACTATTTAAACCCGCTTACAGATCAACTAAAAGTGTTTCATCAATCATTTTTTTTGCTATATATAAAAAATCGTTCTGATCAATTTCAAAGAAACCAAAGCGAAACGGGAAGCCCCAGGATTTTTTATTTTTTATAAATGAAAGTTGTTCTATCAATGGCATTATGGAAATAGATTCGCAATCAAAAAATTGAATTTTTCTCCTGAACAGTTTGAAGTTTTCACTCATTTCTGCTTTATATATTTTATCATCACTCACTTTACCAATGGCCGCAAAAGACTGGCATTTTTCATTGCTGTCAATAGTTTGTTTTGATGATAGATTAACAGCCAATCACCCGCATGTAACCTTTTAAGTGGTGCTTCTTTTCCATGTGATATTTGTATAAAACCGCCTGCCACGGCGCGCATCGCATGATCTTTTGAAATAACGGCAATCCAAAATTCAGGTAAAGAATTCATCAATGATATTTTAATCAATTAAATTTTCATCAAACTATCCGACCGAAGGTGTTTTTGCATCATTCAAATTTATTTCGCGGAGATACTGGTCTTTCAAATGATCATAGAAAGAATGTTTTCCTACGACATTTGAAATAATATTTGCCAATAAAGCAGTCACCATTAAATAGAAAATAATATTATGGTCATTCGTCATTTCAATCACCAAAATGGATGACGTAAAAGGACTGCGGGTGATACCGGTAAGAAAGCCCACCATGCCACAAAGTATCAACAGGTTTGTTTCTGTATCAGACAAATGTAAAAGCCCTGAAACCGCGGCGCCAATACTTGCGCCTGCACTCAAAGATGGTGCAAAAATTCCACCGGCAGCACCCGTAGAAAATGAAGCAATAGAACCAAAGACACGCAATACTGGTGTGTACCAGGGCAAATATTTATCGCTGGTAAATAAAGTTGTTTGCATGATATCTTTTCCCGAACCAAAGATCCTGCTGTCCACAAAATATGCAAGTGCGGCAATTATTAATCCGCATATGATAACAAACAAAGCCTGCTGTGATCTTTTCTTCAATGCTTTTTTTCTGCGAAAAATATACAGTATTGTTTTACCCATGCCACTACCACCAAGCCCTGTGATCAATGCAACAGGTATGATTGCAAATATAATCCAGGCAGAAAATGTACTGAGTTTTGGATAACCAATATACAGGTATGGGCCGGAGAGGTTCAATGCAGTTAAACCCGCCACTATAACACCCGTTAATAAAGCGGATTTAAAAAAATTAAAATGCGTTTTTGTGAGTTCTTCTATAGCAAAGACAATTCCACCGAGTGGTGTATTAAAGGCAGATGCCAGGCCGGCGGCAGCGCCCGTGACGATCATATTCCGTTTTGAAATTTTTGGATACCATTCAGGTAAAATATCATTTATTTTTTTAAAGATTGCAGATGAAATCTGAATCGTCGGTCCTTCCCGTCCAATTATTCCACCTCCAAAGACAATCACCAGGCTGGAAATAATTTTAATAAAAATAATTTTTGTATTCAGTAAAATATTGACCTTATGATTGTTTTTAGGATTTGCCAATTCAATGGCAGCACTTACTTGCGGGATTCCGCTGCCTTTGGCATAAGGGGCAAATTTTTCAACAGTCCACCACGACAGGAAAAAACAAATAGGTGTAATACAAAAAAACGTCCAGCCAGCTTTCAGGAATAAATATTGCCTGCCTTCTTCAGCCAGCGCAAAAACTTTTGCATAAAAAACAGAGAAAAGGCCGGTCATAAAAGCGCCCAGCCAAAAAGGAAGTGCATTTAAAAAATTTCTTTTTAAACTGTTATTGTGTAAAGCATTATAGTGTGATTTTAATTTCAGCCTGATTGCAGTAAATAAACCCATTGGAATTTTTTAGCCGGAGATGATTATGATAGATGCAGAAACAAAGATAAAAGATTTGAAAGAAGGAATTTTCAAATATTAATTTAGTTGAAAGGATAATTTTTTTTCAGACTAAAAAAACAGGCTGATTTTCTTAACTTTTTATAAACCAGTGATAAAGTAAATTGCATGCTATATAAAATAAAATTGTGGCATGAAAACTATATTTTTAAGCCTTTTTCTTCTCTGTGGTATATCCGCTTTTTCACAGGATCAGTTTGATACGATTCCTCCCTATCAAAAAGATTCTACATTCCCGCATTTTATGCTGATGCAAACTGATAGTACCTGGTTTTTGGAAAATGAATTACCGAAGGACAAGCCGGTTGCAATCATTTATTTCAGCCCAACCTGCGGGCATTGCCAGATCACAGCCAATGAGTTCAAACAAAAAAGTAAAGATCTTCAAAATGTTTTTTTTGTGTGGGCAAGCTACAGTCCCATGGAAGAAATAAAAATATTTGCACAAAATTTTGATTTATTATACCATAAAAATATCCGCATTGGCCGTGACCCGAATTATATAATCCCCGCATTTTACCGGGTAAAATATACCCCTTTCATTGCAGTGTATAATACGAAAGGAAAATTGATTCAAACGTATGAATTAGGGACCGAACCACAAACAATCATTGATCTTTTGAAACAACAGCAGTAAGTTTTTTTTTCATTCTGTTATTCCAATTGTATTCAAGTTTGTATCTTTACAGCGCCTGTAAATGGCAATTATTTTTTTACTTAAATACAAGAAACATGAAAATTACAGTTGTTGGCGCCGGGGCCGTTGGAGCTACCTGTGCCGATAATATAGCACGGGCTTCGCTTTGTACAGACCTCGTTTTATTAGACATTAAAGAGGGTTTATCGGAAGGTAAAGCCCAGGACATGATGCAAAGTGCAGCCTTGCTTGGCTTTGAAACAAGAATCACAGGCAGTACCAAAGATTATGAAAAAACAGCCGGTTCTTCCGTTGTTGTGATCACTTCCGGTATACCGCGTAAACCAGGCATGACACGCGAAGAACTCATTGGCACGAATGCCGGTATTGTTAAAGATGTGGTTTCAAATATTTTAAAACATTCACCGGACGCGATATTTATTATAATTTCTAACCCGATGGATACAATGACTTACCTCGCATTGACTTCCAGTGGAATTTCTAAAAATCGTATTATAGGAATGGGCGGCACATTGGATAGTGCGCGTTTCCGCTACCAATTGAGCACACAATTACAGTGTAGCCCTGCTGATTTGAATGCTGTTGTTATTGGCGGACATGGCGATACAACAATGATTCCTTTAATTCGCATGGCTACCTGGAACAGTGCGCCAGTAACCGATTTTCTGAGTGAAGAAAAACAAAAACAAATTGTTTCAGATACAATGGTAGGTGGCGCTACACTCACTAAACTTATTGGCACTTCAGCCTGGTATGCGCCGGGAGCCGCAGGCGCAGCTTTGGTGAAAAGCATTGTACGCGATGAGAAAAAATTATATACCTGTTCTGTAATGCTCAATGGTGAATATGGTCAAAAAGATATTTGCATCGGCGTTCCGGTGATCATTGGAAAAAATGGCTGGGAAAAAATTCTTGACTTTAAACTAAATGACGAAGAAAAACAAGCGTTTGAGAAAAGTGCCACTGCGGTAAGAGCCATGAATGATGTGCTGAAAACATTATAGAAACTTCATCTTACTTATAAAAAAGAAACCCCGGTGAAAAACCGGGGTTTGTTTGTAAATCCCCCAAACCTTGATGTAAAAAACATTGAAGCACAAAAATAAAAAGGGAAAACTTTTAAGTACTTTCTTAATTAGCGAATGGATATGTTGAATTAGTAAATGGTTTTAGAAAGTAAAAATCACAGTGATTCCTGATCTTTCCATTGTAATACGATGTGTCTTTTCTGTACAACTTTGCGTAGTTTTTTATTATAAGACCACGGAGAATGATTGAGTTTGGAATATTTTTAAAAAAAATAACCCTTTCCTATTTATTGTTTTCAACAAATAAAAATGAGTTATAAAAAATTCAAATTGAAAAAGAGAATATAAAATCCCGAATCGAAATCAATAAATCCTAAATCCTACATCACCAAATCATTGTTTCCAACAAATAAAAATAAATCATCAATTTAACTAAAAACGAACAGATAAAAGATAACAGTTGAGAACCATGAACCGGTTTAAAACTTTTCACTGTTCGTTTTTAGCTTTTCACTTTCTTAAAACCAACTTCCAATAAACGCTTCATTCACTTTTTCACCTTCCAATTTTCTTCTTCTTCTTTTCTTATCTCTTGAATGAGAAGCACTGGTAATAATTACCAAAATAAGAAAAATAATAGTGAGTGGCGGGATGCCGAGCATGCTGATCCATTTTCCCCCAAACATGCGCCGCATGGGCCTTCTAAGCCTTTCAGCAATGAGGTACATACTTGGTACAATGATCAATGTCATAAAAAATGCAAAGGCAAGTCCAAAAATAATTGTCCACGAAAGCGGCTTCCAGAATACTGCATTATCGCCGCCGAAAAATATATGCGGATTGAGACTGGAGAATAGAGAAATAAAATCAATATTGAAACCAATTCCTAATGGGATTAACGCAAGTATAGCAGCCATCGCTGTAAGTAATACAGGAATAATTCGAATTTTGCCTGCCTGAATTACGGCTTCGCGTGTTTTATAACCCCGACTTCGAAGTTCATCGGCAAATTCAATAACAAGAATTGCATTTTTCACCACAATACCAGCGAGGCCTACGATGCCCATGCCCGTCATCACCGCCGAAATATCCATACCAGTAATTGCAAATCCTAAGAGTACACCAATTACACTGAAAATAATTTCCGTAAGTATGATCACCGGTTTGCTAATTGAATTAAATTGTATCACTAAAATAACCAGGATAAGCATCAAGGCAATGGCAAGTGCTTTACCAAGGAATGCAACTGTTTCTGCCTGTTGTTCACCTTCACCTGTTTGACGAATGGTAACGCCCGGCGGCAATTGGCTATTATATGATTTGATATAACCGGCTAAAACCTCGTTCACTGCCGTTGGTGTAAAACCATTGAGCACATTGCTTCTCAGCGTGATCATGCGTTTCTGATCTTTTCTTTTTACACTTCCCAATGTACTTGTATAATCCACATCTACCAAAGAACTGATGGGCACACTTTTAATAGCGCCGCCACTGGCAAAGTCGCGGAACACGATATTCATGTTGAGAATTTCATCCAGGCTTTTTCGTTGCAATTCATTGTTGCGTAATTGAATTTTATATTCATCCTCTCCTTCTTTAATTTTTGAAACTTCATTTCCAAACAATGCGGTTCTTATTTCCTGCCCGATCTGTCCCGTGGAAACGCCTTGTATCAAGGCCTTTTCACGATTTACTTTTAAAGTTATTTCCGGGTTATTTAAATCCACATCCATTTTTAATTCTTCCACCCCCGGCACACGAATAGAATCCAAATAATTTTTTAATGCTACGGCCGTATGTGTGAGGTCGTCAAAATTTTCACTCGCTACTTCAATGTTTACCGGCGGATCGGTAGGCGGACCATTTTGTTCCTGGTCAACCGTGATTTCTGCGCCGGGAATGCCTTTCATCACACTCCTGATAGAATCTAAAATGGGAGAAGTAGCTACGCCATTTCTTTTCGCATATTCTACAAAAGAAACTTGAATCCTGCCCAATTCAGAATGCGTACTTCTGTCACCCTGCATGGGATCACCCGCGCCAATTGCCACATTTGTAATTACACTTTCAACGATCGGGTTTGTTTTTCCATTTTCAATTCCTAAAACATGATCCACTCTTTTTTCCAAAATCTTTGTAACACTATCCGTATATTCTACATTGGTACCAACAGGCAATTTTAAATAAACATAAATTTGATTTGGATTTCCTTTCGGAAAAAATTGAACGGCTACCCTGCCAGAATTAACAGCAACTACAATTCCAACGATTGAAACCGCCAATAAAATAAACGTGCTCACTAATAACCAAACAGGCCTTGTGCCTTTAAGCGCCCAGCGCAACAATGATTCATAATGACTCATGATCCATGGCAGGATACGGTTTTGAAAACCATGGATCCATTTATCCAAAACAAACCTGTTGAAAATAACCAGGATCGCAAGAAATAATAAGATGTTTCCTGCAAAAGTATATCCCGAAAAATCGAGTACAATGCCAATGAGAATAGCTACCCAAAATACCGGGTTACGAAAAATGCGCGAAGGCTTTTTCGCTTCTCCTTCCGGGTGATTCATAAAGTCCACGGCAAATACCGGGTTCATAATAAATGCCACTATTAAAGAAGCAGTTAATGTGAAGATGAGCATCGTAGGTAGATACACCATGAATTTTCCAATAATCCCCGGCCAGAAAAGTAAGGGGAAAAATGGAGCCAATGTTGTAAGTGTTCCGGCTAATACAGGAATAAATATTTCTCCCGCCGCCATCTCCGCGGACTTCAGCGAAGTGAGTTTTCCTTTGGCCTGTACAAAAATTCGGTGCGTATTTTCTATCACTACAATCGCATCATCCACAATAATTCCGAGACCGAAAAGTAAAGCAAATAATACAATAAAATTAAGCGTGACGTGTGTGCCAACAATCAGGTCTGCGCCGGGCAAAAACACGAAGGCAACAAACATACTGAGCGGCACAGATAAGGCGACGAAAAACGCATTCGTTACGCCCATGAAAAACATGAGAATAATTAAAACCAGTACAAAACCAATGACGATAGAATTCACGAGATCATTAAAAGAAGTTCTTGTGGCAATGCTCTGATCACCTGTAACAACAGTTTTTAAATCTTTGGGGAAATTGGTGGCCTGCATTTCCGCCACTGTCTTTTTTACTAAGTCAGAAGTTTCTATTAAATTTTCACCAGCACGTTTAATAATATTCAGTGTGATCACATTCTGGCCATTTAAACGCGCATAACTTTCACGCGTTTTAATGGTGTCTTTTATTGATGCAATATCTTTCAGATAAATAGGCTGTCCCTGGAAATTACGCACCACAATTTGCTGGATATCATATACATTTTTAAACTGCCCTTTTAATTGCAGGTTGCGTTGCATATTACCAATATCAATGAGGCCGCCGGAAATATCCAGGTTTTCATTTTTTACTGCCTGTGCAATATCATTGAACGTGATACCTGCACTTTGCATCAGGTAATTATTTACATTGATTTGGAATTCCCGCTCCGGTGCGCCAACAAGATCTACCCTGTTGAGTTGTGGCAATTCTTCCAGTTTATCTTTCAGGTCATCAGCATATTTTTTTAATTGCATCAAATCATAATCACCGCTCACATTTACATACATGATCGGCTGATCTGAGAAACTTACTTCCAATACATTTGGTTCCTGTGTAAGGTCATTGGGTAAATCTGTTTTTGCTTTATCAACGGCATCTTTTACTTTTTGCAAAGCCACATCTGTACTTACATCTGTACTAAATTCTATGGTTATTGCGGAGAAATCCTGTTGAGAAATACTCGTAGTTTTATTGATCTTGGCACCGGTAATTCCTTTGATTTGTTTTTCAATGGGTTTAGTCACCAGGTTTTCAATATCTTTAGGTGAATTACCTACATAAATTGTTTGAACAAAAATTGTTGGTATTACAATGTCAGGAAATTGTTCTTTGGGTAAAGTCACGAATTGATAAATTCCCGCCAAACTCAGGAACAACATGAGCAGGTAAATAGATGTCCTGTTTTTAATACTCCAGGTAGTTGGTTTAAAATTTTTATCTGTTTCCTTTCTAATATTTTCATTCATACATTCCGGTATTAATAGGTCAATTCCATTTTCTTTTTAAAGCGCTCATTTTAATATTCATTATTATAAAGCAGAGATGGCCTGTCCTTCGTATAAACCCTGGTAACCTTCCGCGATAATTTTATCACCAACCTGCAGGCCGGATTTAATTTCAATTTTTCCATTATACATCTGGCCAATTTGCACAGGCTTTTTATGCGCCACCATTTTGCCATTTTGCATTTCTGCCACCAGTACAAATTTACCTTCCTGGTCCGACTGCAAAGTATTTAAGGGAACTGTGATGGCATTTTTTGATTCATAATCTTTGATGCTCACAATGGCTACCTGGTTGGGCCGGAGATTCTTATCAGCCGGCAGTCTTGCTTCTATATAAAAGGCTCTTGTATTTGGGTCAATCGTTTTTCCTTCCAGTGAAATTTTAGTATTAAATGTTTTATTGAGGTCAGGTAATTTTACAATGATATCATTCCCAACACCCACTTTATCCAAATAATTTTCGGGCACATTTGCAGTTACTTTCAGGTCAGTATTATTTACGATTTCTATCTGCGGTGTTTGCCCGGCAACACCAGTAAATAATTCGCCAACACGAATATTTACCTGGTCGGCCACACCGGAAACATCTGCATAAATATAAGTTTGATTGCGCTGTTCTTTTAAGGTTGCGATCTGATCATTTATTTGGTCCACGCCTAGTTTTGCCTGGTTTAATTGCAATTCAGTTCCAATTTGCTGATCCCAAAGATTTTTCTGACGGCCGTATAAATCTTTTGCATAATTCAATTGCGTTTGTAATTGCTGAAGGTTTTTTTCATACACCCCATCATCTAACCTTAATAAAAGCTGGCCCTTTTTTACATAATCTCCTTTCTTTACAAAAATCGCTTTTACTAAACCGCCAACGCCATTGCGTGGAGCGACATAAGAAATATTTTGCGATTCAATATTTCCCTGGAGATCAATATAATGATCGAAAACTGTTGTTGAAATAGTATCAAGCGTTACAAGTTTTGCCTGCACAGTTTGAGCATTGCTATCCAGTTTATTGATTTCTTCCTGTAATGTGGCAATATCTGAAGTGATCTTTTGCTGTTGTTTCTTCAGGTCTTCCATTTTAGCCTTTTTCGCAACAAGGCTATTTTTCCCATTATCAGAATTTCCACAGGCGCCCAGGAAAAAGAGTGCAGTTATGACGAGTGGTTTAAATATGTGCTTCATGCGTATTGTATTTAAATGTGCTGGGTGTTTTATTTTTTATAAAATGCCGGTGGCTTTTTCGTAATCAATTTTCGCAATGATGGCATTATACAATGCATTTATATAATTACTTTGAGCTACCCTTAAATCAGCCTGGGCATTGGTAATTTCCGTGGTGGAACCTGTACCTATTTCATACTTTTTCTTGGACTGTTCATATACACTTTCGGCAAGTTGCATATTGGTTTTTTGCAGATCCATGGAAGCCACGGCATTACGGTAATTATTCGTTGCCTGCACCACATCATTGTCAATAGATTGTTTCAGGCTTTCAATCTGGTTTTGCGTTTGCTGCAATTCCAGTTCTGATTTACGGATATTGGAAGCTTTTGCAAAACCATCGAATATGGGAATATTAATATTCAGCCCAATATAGGAGCTTGTAAACCACTCTCCTTTTGAAAAGAAATCAAAACTATTCCGCTGCGCGGATTTCATATAAGATGCGGATAAATTTGCAGTTGGTATTCTCGACAATTTATACCTGCGGACATTATATTCCCCCAGCTTTTTTGCCACCTGGAGATATTGAAAATCCGGCCTGTTATCGTAGGAATAATTTCCTTCATTTAATAACTTGTCTTTGATCATATCATCAGTTACAGAATCCGTAAGCACCAGTGAATCATGAATGGGCATACCCATTAAAAGTTTTAAACCGTAATACCCATTATCAATAATGTTTTGCAAGTTTGATTTTTCTGTTTGCAGGTTATTTAATTGTACAGTTGCTTTATTCACATCGAGTTTTTCCTGGAAACCATTTTTATATAAAATATTGATATCATGCAACAATTTTTCTGCACGCGTAATGTTTGCATCGAGCTGCGCAGTTTGTGTATTGCTGGCGGCAAGCTGGTAATACAGTTTGTAAATATTTACGCGAATATTTTCTTTGGTAACAGCAATATTTTTTGTTTTAAGATCAAGGGTTGATTGCTGTGCCTGCAGGGCAATAAATAACTGGCCGTCAAATAATATTTGCGAAAGTGTAATTCCTGCATTGGCATTCCAACGGCTGCCAAAAGCTGCCTGTATAAAACCGTAATCTGCAGGTGCTTTTATAGGATTTCCGTTACCATCTTTTACACCCTGGTCAATTAATACACCATACGTAGCAGCAGCAATAAAATTCGGAAAATTCTGAACAGCAACATTCGGATTATATGTAGGACCAAGGTTTCCATTGATTTGTGGAAATGCTGCGGATTTTACATTCCGGTTTACCTGCTCCTGAATTTGATAATCCAGCAAGGCATTTTTTACCAATACATTATTTGCTTCCGCATAAGAGACACATTCCTGTACAGAAAAATGATGGAATGCAGGCAGCGTGTCTGTTTGTGCAGCGGCCTGTAAAAAAAAGACAACCAGGAAAATTCCGGTTATTCCAAAATGGCGTTTCATATATGTTGCCTATTTTCTTGTTTTGCAATATAATTTTCAATTAATTTTTTACCCTTTTCTGTTACAATTCCATACAGGAAATTAAATGCAGTTTCCTGCATCACCTGGTATAAATGATATTTTGCAGCAGGGAAAATGTCTTGTTCAAATGCCATAAAAATGCTTTCCAGCCTGTAATGTGCAAGGATTTCTGTATTTATTTGTGCGCGGTAAACGCCTTCTTTTATGCCTCTTTCCAGGTTTTCCTTTATGGCATTGAATAAAGAATTATGTTTATAATCTAAAAACTTTTTAAAGGCCTCCGGGTAGGATTTCTCCATTTCAAATAAAAAATGCGGGTTCATGGTATTCAGCAACATTTCCACGCTTTCAAGATTGTGCAGTACTTCGCTTACCGGGTTGAAAGAATTTTGAAAAAGCAAAATATCGTCCTGTAAAATTTTGAGCTGGTTACTAACAATAACATTTACCAATTCTTTTTTATCAGAAAAATACTGGTAAATGGTTTTTTTGCTCGTACCTAAATGTGATGCAATCTCATCCATCGTTATAGCTTTGAAACCATAACGCATAAATAATTCCCGAGACTTTTGTTCAATCCTGTCTTTCATGAATTCACTTTTACATTCAAATTACCGGCATGTTTTATCCAAATGATCAGTTAAGATTGTATTTTTGTAAAAAAGATTTCAAAACTATAGAAACTATCCCAGTAAACAAAGTTTCCATTCTCCTTTTTTTGATATAATTTACCAACGGAAAATGAAAACCTGCATATTGCTTTTTTCTTATTTACTTTATTCAAAATTTAACTGATGGTTGAACCCAAAATTGACACAAACGGGTCTGTGGCCTGGAAAAAATTATTTTACTATTTTCTACAGGGAATTATAATTATAGCGCCTGTTGGCATCACTTTATATATCGTTTTATGGCTGTTCAATACGGTAGATAACATTTTACCTAATATTATTCACAGCCTTTTCCCCGGTGTGATCGGTGCAGATGCAGACGGGAATTTAAGAAAGATTCCGGGTCTTGGTTTTATCGTTGTACTACTCCTGGTAATTGCTATCGGGCGATTATCCTCTTCTTTTTTGCTGAGTAAAATAGTAGATTTATTGGATTCCTTATTAGAACGCACACCCGGCATAAAATTTATATACACATCGGTTAAGGATTTCCTGGAAGCGTTTACCGGGAACAAAAAGAAATTTGACAAACCCGTTTTAGTCAATGTGGATGCGCCCGGCACCTGGCGCATCGGGTTTATTACACAGGAAGATGCGTCGGTTTTTGAATTAGTGGATTATGCGGTGGTATATATCCCATTATCGTATGCAATTACAGGTATAACTTATGTCGTAGCCAGGGAAAAAATCAAGCCGCTGCCAAATATCAGCTCCGCAAATGCCATGAAATTTGCTGTTTCTGGCGGTGTTGCTGATATTTCCGAGCATATTCCTGAGGAGGCTGAATCTTCTTAACAATCCCTTTCTCTACAATTCCTTTATTTTGCAGCGCTGAAAGACGATTAGATGAAAATGCACAATTTTAATTCCGGCCCATCCATACTTCCCAAAGAAGTCCTGATTGAAGCTGCGGAAGCCATATACAATTTTAATAATATAGGATTATCTATCCTTGAAATTGGCCATCGCACTGATTGGTTTATCAATGTAATTGAAGAAGCCAAATCATTGGTGAAAGAGTTACTGGGCCTGGACGATCATTTTGAGGTTTTATTTTTACATGGCGGCGCTACAACCCAGTTTATGCAGGTGCCTATGAATTTTTTAAACCCTTCAAAAGGCGCTGCTTATTGTGTAAATGGAATCTGGGGTAAAAAAGCAATTGCTGAGGCCAAATTATTCGGGTCCGTACATATTGCAGGTTCATCTGCTGATAAAAATTTCACTTTTATACCCAAAGACCTAAATATTCCCCAAGGAAGTTCTTACTTGCATTTCACTTCCAATAATACGGTTGAAGGTACACAATGGCAAAATTTTCCGGAAACCAATGTGCCCCTGGTTTCAGATATGAGCAGTGATATTTTCAGCAGGAAAATGGATTTTTCCGCATGCAGCCTTATTTATGCAGGCGCACAAAAAAATGTGGGCATTGCCGGTACAAGTTTAGTGATCATTCGTAAAGATTTTCTCGAAAATAAAAATGATGCTATCCCTGCCATCATGGATTATCAAAATCATGTTGCAGCCGGATCTTTGCTAAATACGCCACCCGTTTTTGCCATCTATGTAAGCCTGCTTACATTGCGCTGGATCAAAAAAGAAGGAGGGCTCGGAGAAATGGAAAAAAGAAGCCTGGAAAGATCTGCTTACTTTTATGATGCCCTGGACAGGCTGCCTTTATTTTTACCAACGGTGGCAAAAGCAGACAGAAGTCACATGAATGCAGTTTTTACTATTGAAGACAAAACACTCGAAAATAAATTCCTTGAAGTTTGTTTGGAAAATGGTATGATTGGCATTAAAGGCCACCGGAGTATTGGCGGATTAAGGGTGAGCATGTACAATGCCTTACCCATGGAGAGTTTAGAAATACTGGTAAAATTAATGGAACAATTTTCGCAACAATATACCTCTTAAAAAACACAGAAAAATAAAAGATACATGAGCATTATAAGACCATTCAAAGCATTAAGGCCGCAGGCACAATTTGCAAAACAAGTTGCCAGCAAGCCTTATGATGTTTTGAGCAGTGCGGAAGCAAAAATTGAAGCCCAGGGAAATCCACATTCTTTTCTACATATTACAAAAAGTGAAATAGACTTACCCGAAAATACTGATCCGCATAGCCAGGAAGTTTATGAGCGGGCAAAAGAAAACCTGGATGCTTTTTTAAAAAGAGAAGTTTTATTTAAAGAAAATAAGGATTGCTATTATTTATACAAACTTCAAATGAATGGCCGCAGTCAAACGGGTTTGGTATGTATCAGCAGCCTGGAAGATTATGCCAATAGCATTATTAAAAAACATGAATTCACCAGGCCGGAAAAAGAAATGGACCGTATTCAGCATATCAAGGCTACCGGCGCTCAAACAGGAAATGTTTTTTTGGCATACAGAAATGTAAAAGAACTGGATGACCTGGTAGAAAAAGTGACTGCTGTTAAGTCTTCCGTATATGATTTCATTGCTGAAGACGGCGTTCAACATACAATATGGATCGTGAATGATTCGGAAAACATTGAAAAGATCACCACAATTTTTGCTGAATCTGTGCCCTGCACGTATATCGCTGACGGCCATCACCGTGCAGCTTCAGCAGCAAAAGTTTTTGATGAGTCCGGAAAAAATGCGCCCCCGGAAGCCGGGTACTTTTTAACAACATTATTCCCTTCCAGCCAATTGGAAATCCTGGATTATAACAGGGTTGTAAAAACACTGAACGGATTTTCTGAAAAAGATTTTCTCGAAAAATTAAGGGAAAATTTTACCATTACTGAAAAAAACAAAGCAGTGAAACCCGCTGCCATGCACCAGTTTGGTATGTACCTTGGTGGTAAATGGTATTTACTGGAATCATTGCCCGGGACTTTTTCTGAAGACCCAACCGGCATTTTGGATATAAGTATTTTGCAAAAAAATATTCTAACTCCTTTGCTCGATATTGAAGATCAGCGCACGAATAAAAATATTGATTTTATTGGTGGCATTCGTGGCCTTTCAGAATTGGAAAAAAGAGTGGACAGCGGGGAAATGGCAGTTGCTTTCAGTCTTTATCCCGTAAGTATTGAGCAATTGTTTTCAATAGCAGATAACAATGAAGTAATGCCGCCAAAAAGCACCTGGTTTGAGCCAAAGTTGCGCGACGGTTTATTGACACATTTGATAAATGAATAAAGATGAAAAAAATATTTTTATTACTTGCTGCCAGTATATGTTTCATTTCAGCGATCGCGCAACCGGAACAGGATGCGCAAACATTGCATGAAACGGCAAGGGTTTTCATGAAACAGGGAGATTATGAAAATGCATTATTTGTATTGAATAAAGCATTGGCCATTGCGCCGGATGACCTGGATATTTTAAAAGACAAAGCATTTGTATCTTATCTCAAAAGAGATTTTGCCGGTGCTATAGAAACCGGGAAAAAAATCACTGCTTCACCCAAAGCTGATGTACAGAGTTACCAGATATTAGGCCTCGCCTATAAATCAATTGCCGATTATAAAAATTGTGAGAAAATGTATAAGGAAGCGCTGCAAAAATTTCCGGCAAGCGGCATCCTGTACAGCGAATACGGCGATTTGCTGAATTTAGATAAACGTGCCGGTGATGCAATTAAATTATGGGAAAAAGGCATTGAAATTGATCCCAGTCAAAGCAGCAATTATTATTACGCTTCAGAATATTATGCAAATAATGGAAATTATTTCTGGTCAATTTTATACGGCGAAAATTTTGTAAATATTGAAAGCCTCACCCAACGTACCACGGAAATAAAACTCGTGCTTTTTGATGATTATAAGAAAATGTTTTCAGGTAATTACCTCGATGAATTTTTGAAGAAAGCAACGCCTTTTGAAAAAGCGGTGGGTGAAGAGTTTTTGAAGTTAAATGCCATAACCAACTACGGTATTACACCTGAGAGTTTAGTGGCTTTAAGAGCGCGTTTTATTTTGAACTGGTATCCCGGCAAAGCAAAAGCCTTTCCGTATAAATTATTTGACCTGCAGCGTACCCTTTTACAGGAAGGTTATTTTATAGCTTACAATAATTGGTTGTTCGATTCAGAAGATAATTTCAAAGCCTGGACGACTTCCAATAATGAAGCCTCTATTACTTATCAGCAGTACCAGCGGAATGTGTTATTCAAACCTATAAAAGGACAATATTATAATCATCAATAATTTCCAAGGATTAATAATTGATCATTTACCTGTTCTTCAATGTCGCTAATAAATATTCTTTATTCAGGTAAGCAATATTGGTCATTTTAATTTCTTTAGGACAAACAGACTCACAAGCTGTCGTATTTGAGCAAGCGCCAAAACCTTCTTTATCCATTTGTTCCACCATATCTTTTACCCTCGTATCGTGTTCGGGAATTCCTTGCGGCAATAAAGCCAGGTGTGTAACTTTCGCAGAAAGAAAAAGCATCGCAGAACTATTTTTACATGCTGCAACGCAGGCACCGCAACCAATACAGGCTGCTGCAGCGAATGAAGCATCTGCCACATCTTTTGAAATGGGCATCGCATTTCCATCTACGGCATTACCTGTATTTACAGTAATATAACCGCCGGACTGTATGATTCGGTCAAATGATGTGCGGTCAACAACCAAATCTTTGATAACCGGAAATGAATTAGCGCGCCAGGGTTCAATAACAATCGTATCGCCATCATGAAAAGCACGCATGTGCAACTGGCAGGTAGTCGTGCCTTCCCATGGGCCATGCGGCCGGCCATTGATATACATCGAACACATACCACAAATTCCTTCCCTGCAATCATGATCGAAAGCAACAGGATCATCACCACGTTCAATCAATTTTTCATTCAATACATCAATCATTTCCAAAAAAGACATCTCACTGGAAATATCCGAAACTTCATAATTTCTAAAAGCGCCTTTCGAATCCCTGTTTGCCTGCCTCCAGATATTCAGTTTAAGGTTCATATTATAGTGTTCCATATTATCGTATATTAATGATATAATTTTTAAGCTAAATTTATTTATAAGATCGCTGGGTTGGTTTCACTTCTTCAAACTCCAACATTTCTTTATGCAATTTCCAGTCATCCCCATTTTCATATTCCCACGCAGCGACATACATATAATCAGTATCATCGCGCAACGCTTCTCCTTCTGGTGTTTGCGATTCCTCACGAAAATGGCTACCGCAACTTTCACCGCGCATCAATGCATCTATGCACATCAGTTCTCCAAGTTCCAGGAAATCAGCCACACGACCGGCCTTATCAAGTTCGGGATTGAATTCAGTAATAGAGCCCGGTATTTTCAGGTCACTCCAAAATTCTTTTTTCAAAGCTTTTATTTCTTCTATTGCTTCTTGTAATCCAGTCGCATTGCGGGCCATTCCACATTTATCCCACATGATTTTGCCTAATTTCTTATGAAAATTTTCTACAGATGTATTTCCTTTAATACCCATCAATTTGTCAATATGACCGGCCACATGTTTTTCCGCTTCTTCAAAAGCAGGATGTGTAGTTGGAATCGGCGAAGTCCGGATCTCATCAGCGAGGTAATTCCCGATTGTATATGGGATTACAAAGTAGCCATCTCCCAAACCCTGCATCAATGCGCTTGCTCCTAACCTGTTTGCACCATGATCGCTATAATTGGCTTCACCCAATGCATATAATCCCCGGACATTTGTCATCAATTCATAATCCACCCATAAACCGCCCATGGTATAATGCACGGCAGGATAAATGCGCATAGGTATCTCGTAAGGATTTTCGCCGGTGATCTTTTCATACATGTCAAACAAATTCCCATATTTTTCTTTGATCACTTCTCGTCCCAAACGAATAATTTCTACTTCATTATCTAAAGAGAGTTTGTGTTTTCCGGCTTCTTTTTTTCCGTACCTGTTAATGGCATCCGCGAAATCGAGGAACACTGCCTGTTTGGAGGTACCAACACCAAAACCTGCGTCACAACGCTCTTTGGCAGCACGGCTTGCCACGTCACGCGGCACTAAATTACCAAAAGCCGGATATCTTCTTTCCAAATAATAATCTCTTTCTTCTTCCGGAATTTCATTGCCTTTACGTGAATCGCCTTTCGCTTTTGGCACCCAAATCCGGCCATCATTGCGCAGGCTCTCACTCATTAGCGTGAGCTTTGACTGATGATCACCGGTAACAGGAATACAAGTCGGATGTATTTGTGTAAAACATGGATTAGCGAAATAAGCACCTTGTTTATGTGCTTTCCAGGCGGCTGTCACATTGCTGTGCATTGCGTTTGTAGATAAATAAAACACATTTCCATAACCACCTGAACATAGTACAACCGCATGACCAAAATATCTTTCCAATTTTCCTGTAATCAGATTGCGTGCAATAATACCTCGCGCTTTACCGTCAATCATCACAATATCCAGCATTTCATGGCGTGCATACATTTGTACATTTCCCAAAGCCACCTGGCGTTCCAGAGCCTGGTATGCGCCTATCAATAACTGCTGTCCGGTTTGGCCTGCAGCATAAAAAGTTCTTTGTACCTGCACACCGCCAAATGAGCGGTTGCTGAGCATGCCGCCATATTCACGTGCAAAGGGAACACCCTGTGCCACACACTGATCTATAATATTTGCACTCACTTCTGCGAGGCGATATACATTTCCTTCCCTGGAGCGGTAATCTCCACCTTTGATGGTATCATAAAATAAACGGTAAACACTATCTCCGTCATTCTGGTAATTTTTGGCTGCATTTATTCCGCCTTGTGCCGCAATAGAATGTGCACGGCGCGGAGAATCCTGGAAGCAAAATGATTTCACTTTATATCCTAATTCCCCGAAAGAAGCAGCGGCGGATGCACCGGCAAGGCCCGTTCCTATTACGATGATCTCAAGTGATCGCTTATTGGTCGGGTTTACCAATTTGCAATGCCCTTTATAAGTAGTCCATTTTTCAGCTAAAGGCCCGGCAGGTATTTTTGCGTCTAACATATTTATTTTTAAAAAGATGAATGTAAAAGCTATTTTTCTTTAAAAAATTAATAAACCCAACCCAAATAAAAACTAATGGGCATCATGGCAAAAGCCAATGGTACAATGATTGAAAAAGCATAGCCCAGTGAATATAACATTTTCATGTATTTGGGATTATGAACACCCAACGTACGGAAGGCACTATGAAAGCCATGCGCCAGGTGATACGCTAAAGAAATACATCCCAACACATATACGATCACCACCCATAAATGATCCTGGAAAGTGATTTGCATCAATGCAAATAAATTATGGACTGTTTTACCATTCGCCAAAATAAATTCAAGCGGCTGGCCATCCGCGCCATCAACCCCTGTAAAGCGGGATGGGATCCAGAAATTGATCCAGTGCAGGATCAAAAACAATAAAATAAGCGTGCCTAATAATCCCATACTCCGGCTGTACCACTTACTGCCCCGGTTGCCATACGCCACATTATAGCCAATGTCTCTTTTTTTCTTGTTATAAAATGTGAGCAAAATTCCCTGGATCGCATGGAGAAAAATAAATACGAAAAGTCCAATCTCCAATATTCTGATAACAATCATACTGCCCATAAAATTTGCGGCTGCATTAAACATCTGCCCATGGTCAGAATTCTTTCCTGTTGCATTCCAGATGGTTGCATTTAGACCAACATGCACGACCAAAAATAAAATAAGAAAGATTCCGGATAATGCCATAATCAGTTTACGGCCGATTGATGAAGTGAAAGCTTGTTTCCAGGTCATAAGAAAGGTTGATTGGTGAATGATGTACTATGCAAAAATACGCTTCATGCGTTAGTTTTCCCATTTGAAAAAAAATATTTTTGTCTTTCATGTGTTCATGTTTAAAATTACAGGCACAAATTTTAGCATTGAAATTTTTCCGCTTATGTAAAAATAACTTTCCGAATACCATCATACACTTAATTTTGATGCATGTTCAAATTACTGAATATTCTCTGGAACAGTTTTAAAATGTCTTTGCAGGAACTTAAAAACAATAAGCTCCGCAGCGCGCTTTCCCTTACCGGCGTGGCGTTTGGCATTTTCTGTATCATCAGTGTGTTAGCGCTGGTAAACAGCCTGCAGTCAAAAGTTGAGGACGACATTAAGCAATTTGGCACCAATACAGTTTATATAGACAAATGGGATTATGCTGGTGGAAATGATTATCCCTGGTGGAAATATATCAACCGCCCATCCCCAAAATATGATGAAGTCAATTTTATAAAAGAAAAAAGCACGCTCGCGAAAAGTGTTTGCTATTTCAATTCTTCAAATGCCAATATATCTTATGGGGATGACCAGGTAAATAATGCAGCAATATATGGGGTGAGTGATGAATTTACTGATATTCAAACGGTGAATATTGCCTATGGACGTTATTTAAGTGAAACAGAATTTCAAAGAGGAAATCCTGTTGGTGTGATTGGATATGAACTGGCCACACAATTATTTGGAAATGCACAAAGAGCTATAGATAAATCCGTGATGTTTGATGGTAAAAAAATAAATATCTCCGGCGTTATTGAAAAGCAGGGTAAGAGTATAATAGATGGATTTGACTACGATCATTGCATCATACTTACCTATCGTGCATTTGCTTCGATGTATAATGTAAATGGCGATAATACGGGTGCTAGTATAATGGTGAATGCAAAAGATAATGTACCAACCACGGCACTTATAGATGAGCTGAAAGGTGTAATGCGGCAGATGCGGAAACTGAAACCCCTGCAGGATGATAATTTTGCACTCAATGATGTGGGCGCAATAGGAAGCAGTTCTATTGGTAGTTTTTTTGGTACTGTAAATATTGGTGGTTGGGCTATCGCCGGACTGAGCCTGATTGTGGGGGCTTTTGGTGTGGCGAATATTATGTTTGTAACAGTGCGTGAACGTACGAGTCAAATTGGTTTGAAAAAAGCATTGGGTGCAAAAAAACGAACGATCCTTACAGAATTTTTACTGGAGAGTGCATTTCTTTGTATCATAGGCGGCATCATGGGTTTGGTATTAGTATGGCTCTTAACGCTCGCATTAAATAGCGTACTGCCTTTCCCGATGGTAATAGCTCCGAATATAATTTTTACCGCTTTTACAATTTGCGTAGTCCTTGGAATTATCTCCGGAATTATACCGGCATCTATTGCCGCACGTATGAACCCGGTTGATGCGATCAGAAGTAAATAAATTCCATCAAATTTCTTTTTTATTTTTGCCAAATGGTTTCAATACTTGCCATCGAATCTTCCTGTGATGACACATGTGCCGCAATATGCACAGATGGAAATATACTTTCTAACGTGATCGCCAACCAGGAAGTCCATGCAAAATATGGTGGCGTTGTTCCGGAACTTGCCAGTCGTGCGCATATACGCAATATCGTCCCCGTTGTGGATGAAGCTTTGAAACGTGCGAAAATTTCTTTACACGACCTGCATGCAATTGCATTCACTCAATCGCCTGGATTATTGGGCAGTTTACTCGTTGGCGCACAGTTCGCAAAATCGCTTGCATTAGTATTAGATAAACCATTGATATCCGTTCATCACATGCAGGCACATGTGCTTGCCAATTTAATTGCTGAAAGAAAACCTTCATTTCCTTTTCTTTGTTTGACAGTAAGCGGCGGTCACACGCAAATTGTAAAAGCGAAAAGTCCGCTGGAATTGGAGATCTTAGGTGAAACCCTGGATGACGCTGCCGGCGAGGCTTTTGACAAGTCCGCCAAATTACTTGGACTCCCTTATCCCGGCGGCCCATTAATAGATAAATATGCAAAAACAGGAAACCCGTTGAAATATAGTTTTGCAAAACCATTACCCGAAGGCATCAATTTTTCTTTCAGTGGATTGAAAACTTCTGTGCTTTATTTTTTGCGTGATGCGCAAAAAAAAGATGCAAATTTTATAGAAAAAAATATGCATGATATCTGCGCATCCATTCAGCATACGATCATTGAAATTTTGATGAAAAAATTGATTCGTGCTGCGGAACAAAACGGTATCAAAGAAATATGTATTGCCGGAGGTGTGAGCGCCAATAGTGGTTTAAGAAATGCAGTACAAAAAACAGGCATTGAAAAAGGCTGGAATGTGTATGTACCCGATTTCCAGTATTGCACCGATAATGCAGGCATGATCGCTATTACAGCGTATTACAAATTCCTGGGCGGACAGTTTGCTACATTAAAAGACAGCCCTTCTGCGAGGGCTGCCTGGTAAAAAAGACTTTGATAAAAATCAGGAAATTGTTGCGGCTTCAGCGTAGGTGCCGATCTCCGCTTTCATAAATTCATTTTTGATTTCAGCCACCAAAGCATCCTGCCTTGTTTTATCTGTAAAAAATTCAATGATATAACTGTACTGGCTGTTTTGATAAAAAGCTTCATAAATATTCATGGCCTTAAACAATTTGCTTTCACGCAATTTTTTAATGTCAATGATATCATCGTGTACAAAAGCTATAACCTGCACTTCGGCTTTGCCCGCTTTTTTATCATGACCAATTTCTACAGAAGCATAACCGCCAGTTGGTACAACTTTTACCTGGCTTGCGGCAAAACTGCCCGGAATCTTTGATTCAGAAAACACATCCTGGAAAGAATCCAAAGGCCATTGTTTTTTAGAAATATAGCGGTACTTATTTTTCTCGCCATTCTTTTTATTCAATACAATTTTCTGAACGCCCTTCTCCATAAAAACTTTGGCAAATTCATCCCACTGTTGCCGGAAATCTTTTAATTCCAGCAAGGTTTCAAAACACACAAATTCATAAATGTTATTGGTTTCCATATAAATAAAATTGTCAGCAAAGGTAGCTTTTTTTATCCGAATAATCAAGTCAGCCTGTATGCTTAGTGCTGCAATGGTTTCAGAGCATTTTAGCCATTTGTGCATTTTCCAATCCAGGAAAAAAGGGTAAGCCGGGCATTCTTGAACTTTTTAAAAAATCAACCAGTTCCACGCCTTTTTTTATATAATAGAAAAACTTAAAACTCCAGGAAAAGCCTGCGGTTTTACCCATGAATTTTGTACCTTTGCGCCCTGAAAAAATGATTAGGTATGTTACGTGCGAATAATATTACACTTGCTTACGGCAAACGGGTACTGTTTGATGAAGTGAATTTGAATTTTACCAAAGGAAATTGTTATGGCGTGATCGGTGCGAATGGTGCCGGGAAATCTACATTCCTAAAAATCTTAAGCGGTGAAATTGAGCCCAATAAAGGAACGGTTGAAATCACACCGGGAGAAAGAATGGCAGTCTTAAATCAAAACCAATTTGCGTTTGATGAAGAACTGGTTTTAAACACCGTCTTAATGGGCCATCATAAAATGTGGAAAGTGATGCAGGAGCGGGAACTGGTTTATGCCAAAGAAGATTTTTCCGAGGCCGATGGCATGCGTGCCGGTGAATTAGAGAGCGAGTTTGGTGAAATGGGTGGTTATGAAGCGGAAAGCAATGCGGGCAGCCTTTTGAATGACCTGGGTGTGGATGAAAAATATCATCAAAACCTGATGGGGGATATTCCTTCTAATTTAAAGTTACGTGTGTTACTGGCACAATCTCTTTTTGGAAACCCGGATATTTTATTGCTGGATGAGCCGACCAACGGGCTCGATATTGAAACCATTGGCTGGCTGGAAAATTTCCTGGGTGGTTATGAAAATATTGTGCTGGTGGTGAGCCACGACCGGCACTTTCTCGATGCGGTTTGTACGCATGTAGCCGACGTTGACAGGCATAAAATAAAAATATTTACTGGTAACTATACTTTCTGGTATGAATCTTCCCAATTGATGTCGCGCCAGATTTCTGATAAAAATAAAAAGACCGAAGATAAACGCCAGGCCTTACTGGATTTCATTGCACGTTTTAGCGCGAATGCTTCGAAAAGTAAACAGGCAACATCACGGAAAAAGGCACTGGAAAAATTAAACATTGAAGAAATAGAACCCAGTAACCGAAAATATCCCGGTATTATTTTTCAACCGCAACGCGAAGTGGGTAATCAAATTTTAAATGTAGAAAACCTGCAAGGCACGGCGAATGGAAGAATGCTTTTTGATAAAGTTTCCTTTACCGTGAATAAAAATGATAAAATCGCGATCATCAGTCGTGACCCGTTGGCGATAACGCGTTTCTTTGAAATCATTACTGGTAATGCCAAAGCAACGGCGGGAAAATTTGAATGGGGAACTACCATTACGCATGCTTATTTACCCGTAGAAAATAATGCATTTTTTACCAAAGGCCTTACATTACTCGAATGGTTGCGTCAATACGTTCCCGAAAATGTTACCGATGCTGATGAGCCTTTTCTCCGCGGTTTTTTGGGTAAAATGCTTTTCAGCGGAGATGATATTATGAAGAAAACAAATGTGCTTAGTGGAGGTGAAAAAGTTCGTTGTATGATTAGCCGCATGATGCTTCAAAATCCGAATTTAATAATTCTTGATCAGCCAACCAATCACCTTGACCTGGAAAGTATTCAAAGTTTTAATGAAGGGTGTAATAATTTTCCCGGCATTGTTTTACTTACATCACATGACCATACATTTATGCAAACTGTTGCAAACAGGGTCATTGAACTGACGCCTAAAGGAATTATAGACAGGTTAATGAATTTTGATGAATACCTGGAAGATACGCGTGTACACGATTTGCGCGAGATCATGTATGTATAATATTTTCAACTTATTTTTTTAAATAAAAAAATTCCCATAAATATTTTACAGGAATTTTTTTTGTGCCCGGAACAGGAATCGAACCTGCACATCATTGCTAATACCAGATTTTGAGTCTGGCGCGTCTACCAATTCCGCCATCCGGGCAGGATTTGGGCTGCAATATTACATTGCGAAAAGAATCCTTCCAAATCAATATTTAATTTTTTTGCAAAAACGAATGATAAAATTTTTGAAATGCTTTAGAAGTGAAATAACATTCATAAAAAAAATTTAAACAGGATGCATTTCTCCAACATCATTTCTACAGCCATATCTTTGCGCCATGCATTATGTATCCGCGGAAGGGCTCACAAAAAGTTTTGGCGCTACGCCCCTCTTTAAAAACATTTCTTTTAATATTAGTGAAGGCGATAAAATTGCACTGGTTGCGCGCAATGGAACAGGCAAAAGTACGCTGATGAAAATTCTTGCGGGACTCGATACACCGGAAGATGGAAAATACCGCATTCATAAAGATGTCAAAGTAGTTTTCCTTTCTCAGGATCCGATTTTTGAAGAAGACAGAACAATTCTTGAAAATATTTTTCAAAGTAAAACACGCGAAGAAAATCCTGTCTTATTGTCCATTAAAAAATATGAATTAGCACTGGAAGAAAATGATGGCGATGCCATGACAGAAGCCATTATTGAAATGGATAATTTGGGTGCCTGGGATTTTGAATCTAAAGTGCACCAGATCCTGGCAACATTTAAAGTAAATCATTTACAAAATAAATTAGGCGACCTGAGCGGCGGTCAACGCAAACGCGTAGCACTGGCTAAAACACTTATAGAGATTGGCTTTGATCCCGGTCATCATTTACTATTAATGGATGAACCAACCAACCACCTCGATGTGGAAATGATCGAATGGCTGGAAAATTATTTGAATAAGGAAAAAATGACTTTGCTGCTCGTAACACATGACCGTTACTTTTTAGACAATGTGTGTACCGAGATATGGGAAATGGAAAAAGAGAAAATATTTATTTATAAAGGTGATTATGAAAATTATCTTTCATTAAAAGCTGCACGCCTTGAAAATGATGCAGCGAATATTGATAAAGCAAAAAACAATTACCGCAAAGAATTGGAGTGGATGCGCCGGCAGCCCAAAGCGCGTACGACGAAAAGCAGGAGCCGCGAGGATCATTTTTATGAAATAGAAGCCAGGGCAAAACAAAAAATTGAAGACAGCCGTTTACAATTAGATGCACGCATGAGTCGCATGGGCGGCAAGATCATTGAGATGAAAAAAGTGAATATGAATTTCGGTGAAACCATTATTCTCAAAGGGTTTGACTATACTTTTAATAAAGGAGAACGCATTGGTATCATTGGGAAAAATGGTGTGGGAAAATCTACTTTTTTGGAAATAATGCAACAAAAAATTACACCTGTAAGTGGTAAAATAAATGTCGGTGAAACAATTGTTTTTGGGAATTTTTCACAACAGGGTTTGGAAATAAAAGACAATGTGCGCGTGATAGAATATGTGAAAAGCTTTGCTGAAAGTTTTCCGCTGGCCAAAGGTGGAAGCCTGAGTGCAGCTCAATTTTTAGAGTTATTTTTATTTACCCCGGAAAAACAATATACCTATCTTGAATCATTAAGCGGTGGAGAAAAAAAACGTTTGCAATTATTAGCGATTCTTTTTAATAATCCAAATTTTTTAATACTTGATGAACCTACGAATGATCTGGATCTTCCAACATTAAGTGTATTGGAAAATTTTTTATATGACTTCCAGGGTTGTTTGCTCATCGTGTCGCATGACCGGTATTTTATGGATCGGCTGGTAGATCATTTATTTGTTTTTGAAGGAAATGGTGTGGTACGTGATTTCCCCGGAAACTATGCACAGTACCGTATTTGGGAAGCGGAGCAGGAAAAAATCAACAATGACGCAGCGGCTTCTATTCCCAAAACACCTGCAAAGAAAATTGAAGCACCTGTAAAAAATGCATTAAGTTTTAATGAGAAAAAAGAATTTATCAAATTAGAAAGAGAGATCGCCAATTTCGAAGCAAAAAAAATTTCCCTGCAACATGACATGGCCGCTGCCGCGAACGAATATGAACAACTATTAAAACTCACTGCATCATATAATCAACTTAAGAAAGAGCTTGAAGAAAAAGAGATGAGGTGGTTGGAATTGAGTGAGAAATAGACAAATAGTTTTTATTTTTTGCAAATATTACGCTTATAAATAAGTAGTGTTTTAATTTTAAATACCTTTCCCTTGAGGGTATACACAATGAAACAGCTTAAATAATAATTTGCACCCTTATTATTTAATCAGATTCGAATAAACATTTGCATTCAAAACTATGGAGCTAAAAATTATTCAAAATATTTTATACAAAAACTATTTGAAGCATTTGGATAAACATCTCCAAAAGGCTTTTGAAATGCTTACAGATGCGGAATTATCAACGCCCACATTTAGTTTTTATACATCAGTCGCTTCTGTATTCAGCAGTAAAATAGAAGGAGAAAATATTGAGTTGGATAGTTACATTAAACATAAAAGAGACAGACTTCCTTTTTTGCCTGATTACACAAAAAAAATAGACGATTTATATAATGCATACACTTTTGCAAAAGAAAATGAATTCAATAAAAAAAATATCGGAAAAGCGCATCAACTTCTAAGCAAGCATCTTGTTGTAAAAGAATGGCAGGGAAAATTGCGCACGCAAAATATGTATGTAGCAACAGAAAACGGCCGGATTGAATATGTAGCTGCATCTCCCTTTGAATTACCGGCTGAAATGGAAAAATTTTACCAGGATATATCCACGCTTCAAAATGAAAATTTAAGTATTGAAGAAACATTTTACTATGCTTCAATGATTCACCTGGTTTTTGTAAAAATACATCCCTGGAATGATGGAAATGGTCGCTGTGCAAGGCTTTTAGAGAAATGGTTCTTAGCCAGGAAACTTGGAGAGAAAGCCTGGTTTATAGAAAGTGAAAGATATTATTATCAGCAGCATCAAACTTATTACAATAATATAAGTGCGCTTGGTCTTGAATATGAAAATCTTGATTATTCAAAAGCTTTGCCATTTTTATTAATGTTACCCGATGCAGTAATTAAAAAATAAATACTAACTTTAAACTGCACTCAATATGAAACCAAAATATACCATCAAAATATTTCTTTTCATTTTCATTGCAGGCTATATATTCCTGTTGAATGGTTGCTCCGAAATTGGAACGCAGCCGCCTATATGGAAAAGTGGCATGTTTAGTCCAGATGGAAAATATTATGTGTATACCTGGACAGAATTCTTTGTCAATCAATATTCCAAAAGAGGCAATGCAACATTCCGCTCGGGAAGCAGTACAACTTACCTGCAAATTATTGATTGTGCGAACGGCAAAAAATTATTGAGCAAACCGCTGAAATCCCCGGAAATACTGACCATTGCTGATATTGAAAACAATCATGTGTGGTTAGTTAGTTATGAAATTAGTAAACGTTGGGCGCCTGCATTATTTGACATTGATAGTTTGAAGATGACATTTAGCGCGAAGGATTTGATCAACATCAATCCATCGGTTCCAATGAAAATGCAGGTTATCACTTTTTATAAAAATATTTCCGGGAAACCCGGTGGTGTTTTTGAAGCTGCTGATGGCAGGCAATATTTAATTGATCTGCATACGGGAAAATTCTTGGAAACAACTCCATCACGTGAACGAATTGATACTAAAGATGAAAATTGTTATCAAACAACAAACAACATCAAAGATATCAGGATGGGTGAAGGAACACGTAAAAAACTGATGAAAGGGAACCTGGAATCAAAAGATGATTTTATAAGCCCTGAATTTTTAGCGCTTGTAAAAAATGCAGATGACATGCATGCCTCGCCAACAATTTATAAGAATAATTTCTTTGTGCTATCTCCTGCTTTTACAACAGATAAAAAAGAAATGCAATTAACCAGTATAAACCCGGACAATCTTTCTACTCAATGGTCAATTGCATTTCCACAAAATGAAAATGAAGATCACACATATAACAAGGAACGTTTTTTTCTGCAAGGAGATAAATTGCTGGTTGCAAATACTTCAAACATTTGTGTAATTGATCTGCTGAAAGGCACTATTACCAATACTTATCCGCTGTTTGATGTAAAAGAAAAAATTAAGAAATAAGATAGGAAGATTTATTATAAAAGTTTAAACTTTATTTTTAGAAGCTGTTGGCGGGACACCAACAGGAGCTTGGCGGGACACCAACAGAAGCTTGGCCACATTTAATTTGCATTTTAATTTTCATGGGTAATTCCTAAATAATCAAATGACTGGTATTCTGCCGGCAACATTTCTTCATTTCACAAACATTCTTCCACAGCCCTCCAAATCTCATCTACCCAATCCACATGTTCCGGCTTCATTAAACAGGAGCGCAAACAAGTGACATGGTCTTCATCTTTTATTATATGATCCCAGTGATTTGGTAACAAACGCACCGGGTAATTGAGTAATGCAAGATGCACATTTTTTGTGGCTACTTTCTCAAAAATCCTCTTGGAAGTTTTACTCATTGCGCTGATGGATTTTTTAAGCGGTGCCCAAACTACAATATCAATTTCGGGCGCTTGTAATACAATGAATTTTTTATGTGCATTAATCTTTTCATATAACATCATTGCGGCTTCATGACAACGATCCATATTTTTGGAGAACTCACCACCAGGTTTTAATGGAAATAATTTTTGTGTAGCCCACAAGCCAACAGCAGCCGCGCCTGCACGTGAACATTCCAAAGAAATTTCTCCCAAATGCAAATCAGTACTACTAAAATATGTGTACGGAGAATCATGTTTATAAAATTTACCAATTGCCGGATCTTTAAATAAAATGCAGCCACAACCATAAGGCTGCAATCCGTGTTTATGCGGATCAATTACGATGCTGTCCGCTTTTTGCATTAATGCATATTTTGCAAAAGTGTTTGTTGATAAATTCTCAGAAAGCCTGAAATAACCGCCATACGCAGCATCCAGGTGAATACGAAATACATATTTTTTTTGTAGTTCCAAAATTTCAGGCAATGGATCAACTGAACCAATACCAGTCGTACCCATTGTTACAACAAGCGTTCCGATGATACCTTTCTTCAATTGTGTTTCTAATTTCTTTAAATCCATCATGCCATTTTTATCACACGCAATTTTTACAAAAGGCAATTTCAATACATCGGAAATGCGTTCATGTGTATAATGGGCAAGTTCTGATGCAGCGATTTTTTTCTTGGGATGAATTTTTCCTGCCACCCAAAGCGCTTCTAAATTTGCTAATGTGCCGCTGCTTGTTAAATGGCCAACATATTTTTTCCAGCCAAACATCAAAGCAATTTCTGCAACCGCTTCTTTTTCCATTTCCGAACTTGCTCTTCCTCCGTCAAGCGCGTGGTTATTGGGGTTGAGCCACATCGAGAGCATATAAGCAAGCCGTGCTATTTCATGCGGCGGCTTCAGCATTTGTCCTGCATATAATGGATGGAAATAAGGAAAATTGTCCTGCATTTTTTCGGCAACCTGCATTAATATCTCTTCAACACCATCTGATGTTTTTTCTTCAAAAGCAGGCAGATCACTAAAACCAACTGATAATTTATCCAGCGCTTTTTGCAATAAGATCAAAGAGTTTTTATTATACATTTTCAAATAAATTCGTTATCAAATAATCCTATTTTTTAAAAATTGTCACTTCAAAAACAAAACATTTTTTTACCCAATTATTTTTAAAGCCCTAATACCATTGTTCTGAAAGAAAAATCCGGGGTAAATATTTAATAACGACATAGCACAATGCGTTCCTCCGGAACGCAACGTAATTACTTTGACATCATTCTACCTCTATGGTCATAGAGACAAGCCCATAAAATGTTCCTTTGGAACATGCTCTCCATAATTTTATTTTTATAATCATATTTCATTAAATCAAAAACAATAATTATTAAAAAATTAAGATTTTTAATTCTGAGGGTGTCTATTTTTTTCTACTAAATATTCCAGCCATAAAGTTTTGTTGTAAGCCGGGCAATAAAAATAATAGTAAATATAACTCCAATGCAGAAAAATTTGTTTGAGTAAGACAGGATAAGAAAACGCAGCCCTGGCCTGGAAAAAAACATATTGTTGCTGATTGCTTTTTTCAAAATCAGTAATTGATGGAATATCCAGTGGTGGCGCGGCTTCACCTAATCTTAGTAAAGAAGTTCTCAGGATAATCTGATCCATAATATTTGTACTTTCCGGTAACAACGTTTTAATATCTGCAATGATCTGTGGTTTATATTGTTCTAATTCAGGAATATTAAATGCACCCATCAACCTTGTCAAATGATAAATAAGAATGGGTGATTTGACATAATAGGGTGAAATAAAAACCGGTGTTTTCATATAATTCCTGTTCTTCACCATTTGCGCTACGAGAGATAATGTAGCGCTGTCCTGTTTGTTCCAGGCCAATTTTTTTTGATACATAAAATATAACACATTACAATGGACGGCAAAATCAAAATCGGGTGTCATACGCAATCCTAAATACGTACTGTACGCCGGAATATCGCGGTAATTTTTATATGTAGAAATTATTTTGCGCGAAGGCTTATATAAATTACTTGTTTCAATCAATCTTTTTTTCAATAGATCTGCTGTGCTGTCGCTGCTGTCATCCGTCATTAAAATCATCACGCTGTCATCCGCATCTTCTCCCTGGCCAAATACATTTTTTAAATATTTAAAATAATAAGTATGCGGCATAATGGGAGAAAATGTTGGCCAGAAATTATAAAAAGGTTCATTGTTTTTGTTTTTATAATATGGATAAACGGATTGAATGTTTTGTACTATTTTTTCTGCAATTGGCTGATCACTTTCATTGAGGTAAGGCTGCATATTTTTAAAAGCAAAAGCAGCAATGGCGGTGAAAAAAATATTATTGTCTGGCTGATAATTATGCGGCGCGCCTCCACATTCACGGAAGGTCGGAAACATGCCAGCATAAAATTCTCCATCTGTTGTAACCTGCATGGCAGCTATATCCCGGATGAGATCGTGCATCAAAAGGGCATCTTTGCTTTGTGCAAAAACCTTTGATGCAGGTATAAGAAAAATTAAAAACAAAAATATTTTTCGCATGCTTTTAAAGGGTTGAAATCATTTTGGGCAATGTATAACAATAGCGCAGCCATTTAAAAAAATTCATGGGTTTTTCCATATCGGTAATCATTGATTTTCTATCTTCCTTCCACCAGTTAATTTTTTTTCCGTTCTTTTCCTGGTATTTTACAAACTGATCCAGTGCCACCATACTTCGCGCATTAATGGTATTCATCACTACGCAAAAATCTTTTTTATTTCTGTCAGGAAATGGCAGGTCCATGATTTTTTTATTTTGTATCTCAACTCTCTCCAGGAAGGCTTTTCTAAAAGTTCTGAAATCATCACAGGTATTTACTAATGTATAAATATTATCCCGAACATCTTTGTATAAATCAAAAATATCATTTCCCAATTGGTAAAGGCTTCCAACATAAAATAATGCTTCCTGTATTTGCGTGTCAGCCGCATCATCCAGGCATTGATGATAAATGATTACAGACACTGCGCCTTTCGTATAAGTGATATGTTTCGTTTCTTCAATACTGGTGTTTGCGTCTGTTTGTTTGATTGTTTCAGCCTGAATATCCAGGACATTTTTTGATGCTAAAATATAGGCTTCAAGGTGCGGTACATGACTGAGCAAAAATGTTTGGATTTCCTTTGCCACATTCGATGAAAACGTTTGTGCGCTATAGGTTTCAGGATGAAAGGTGATTTGCCGGATTGCTGCTTCATCCAATTTATCCAAATCAAAAAGATCATCGCCAACGGGTGTGAGAATACCAAAAAGTGTGGCGCGTTTCCGCTCTTCTAAAGTTAATTTTTTACCGGCCAGTTTTTTATAACTGCTGCAAAGAAATGTTGTAATGAAAATACCGTAATAGTTTAAAATTTTCTGTCTTTGTTCTGCCGGAAATTGGCCATTGTATTTCTTTTCAAGTTCATTGAGATATGGGATCAGAAAAGAATGATTGTATTTTTTCTGGGCACGGATTTCTTTAAAAACATTCCGGGCTATACGAATCATTCCAAAGATGTTCATTGGCTTTTTTTAACAACGCCAAACCTACAAAATATTACAGAAAGCCCGCTACTATCCATCTTTATTATAAAATAATTCAAATAACATTAATTTATCTTACCGCTTGTGACTTATAAAATGGGTTATTTTTAATACTTTATATTTGAAAAAAAATAAAATGAATAATAAAAATGCGTATGCAGCGCAATCTGCAGACAAACCATTAGGGCCACATCAAATTACCAGGCGGGAGCTCCGGCCAAATGATGTTCACATAGAAATTTTATATTGTGGTGTTTGTCACAGCGACCTGCATACAGCACGGAATGAATGGGGAAACACTACTTTTCCTGTTGTGCCGGGCCATGAAATTGTAGGCCGCGTAATGGCAGTGGGAAAAGATGTAAAAAAATTCAAAGCAGGTGATCTTACTGGTATTGGTTGCCTTGTAGATAGTTGCCGTGAATGTGATAATTGCAAAGCCGGCCTGGAACAATTTTGCATGGAAGGTTGTACCGGTACATATAATAATCCTGAAAGAGATGGCAGCGGAATGACTTATGGCGGTTATAGTAAAGAAATCGTTGCACGGGAAGAATTTGTTATGAAAATATCAGATAAACTTCCGCTGGAAGCCGTAGCACCATTGCTTTGTGCAGGGATCACCACGTACTCGCCTCTTCGTCATTGGAAGGTTGGCAAAGGTGATAAAGTTGGTATTCTTGGCCTTGGAGGGCTTGGACACATGGGTGTAAAACTCGCAGCTTCTATGGGCGCTGAAGTAACCATGCTCAGCCATACACCTTCCAAAGAAAAAGATGCAAAAGAACTGGGCGCGCACAAATTTGTTCTGACTAGTGATGAAGCACAGGTAAAAACATTACAAAATTATTTCGACTTTATCCTGGATACAGTTTCTGCAGAACATGATTATAATTTTTATCTGGGCATGCTGAAAACAGATGGTGTAATGGTTTGCGTAGGCGTTCCACCTGCCCCGGCGCAGATTCCTGCTATGAATCTCATACTGGGAAGAAAAAGTTTTGCCGGTTCACTGATTGGTGGCCTGCCTGAAACCCAGGAAATGCTGGATTATTGCGCGGAACATAATATAGTGAGTGACGTGGAAGTAATTAAAATAAGTGAGATCAATGAAGCCTATGAACGAATGCTCAAAGGCGATGTGCGTTACCGCTTTGTAATTGATATGGCAAGTTTATAAGTACATTAACTCTACAAAAAACGCAAACTGAATTTTCGGTTTGCGTTTTTTTTATATCCAAACTTACCAAACCTTTTGTTACTACTTTTCGTTAATGTATTGACAAAACAGTTTTTACTCGCAAATTCCCTGGTCAAAAATGAAGTTTACGCTTGCATATTATTTGATACTACTTTATAGCACAGTGATTTTAAACCCGGTAATTCCAATTGTATCCGACGCATTATCACATACGTTCGCAGAAGCTTACCATATAGCCATGGTGCATGCAAAATATGGCGCGAACCACCTGCAACAGGAACTTACAAATACGACCAATGAAAATAGCCAGCATAAAAAAAACCTGGACGAACAAGCCCAAACCGGAACACATTTGCCGGTATTGATAAAAAATAATATCGAAAGTAATATCAACCCATCTCAAAAATTTGCAACACTGCATATTTTATCTTATACAAATATTTATCTGAAGAAGGTTTCCCCACCTCCAAAAAATGTATGATTTTTCTCTTTCGCTTTGCCGGCATTTCAAGAATAAAAATGCCGGCTTAACAACAATTCATTCATTTCATTATTTATAAATTATTTTATGTATAAAATTTTATGCAGCATTATGTGCATTTGTTTAGCCGCATTTGCACACGGACAAACGGGTTATGTATTCGACAGTTCAACGAATCAACCCATAGATGGCGCGATAATCAATCTTTTACCTTCCGGAAAAACTACGATTACTAATGCAACCGGAAAATTTGAATTTAAATATCAAACAACTACAACTATCCGAATAATTTCTATCGGTTATCAAACCAAAGAAATTAATATTTCAAATTTCAAAAACAATACAACAATTCAATTAGCACCCGGCCAGGCTCAACTTGAAAATGTGATAATAGTCGCCGGGAATGGCAATCAATTTAAACCGATCAGTAAAACCGATATTGCTATGCGTGGTGTAAATAATTCACAGGAAGTATTACGTATTATCCCGGGAATTGTAATCGGCCAGCACCAGGGCGGTGGTAAAGCAGAGCAAATATTTTTGCGCGGTTTTGATGCAGACCACGGTACAGATTTCCGCGAAGATGTAGATGGCATGCCGGTTAACATGGTTTCTCATGCGCACGGACAGGGATTTGCAGACAGTCATTTTATCATTCCCGAAACGATTGAAAGTGTTGATTTTATTAAAGGGCCTTATGCTGTTTCCAAAGGAGATTTTGCCACGACAGGCTATGTTGATTTTAATTTAAAAAAAGCATTGCCTTCTAACCTTGTAAAAATAGAAGCCGGCATGTTTAATACGTACAGGGCATTGGGTATGTTTAATTTATTAAACAGTGCAGCAAAACAAAAACAACAATCCTGGTATGTGGCAACAGAGTATCGCTATGCGGATGCTTATTTTGAGAACCCGCAACATTTTAACCGCTTTAATTTTTTTACAAAGTATAATGGAAAAATTTCTGAGCGAAGTTATCTGACCATTTCTGCAACTACTTTTTGGAGTAAATGGAATGCTTCCGGCCAAATACCTGGCCGTGCTGTAGATGAAGGTGTCATTGGTTTTTATGGCGCATTGGATCCGTTGGAAGGTGGTAAAACTTATCGCACGAATGTCAATGTATTACTTACGACTGCTCTGGATAATGGGGGCATTATTAAGAACCAGGTTTATTATTCCAATTCCTATTTTGATTTACACACAAACTTTACTTTTTTCCTGTTAGACAGTATTAATGGAGATGAAATACGGCAGCGTGAAAAAAGAAATTTGCTGGGATACAATGGTAGTTTTCATTTTACAAAAAATATTGGCGATGTAAAAGCGACCACAGAATTTGGTTTGAATGTGCGCGCCGATCTTACCAAAAATTCTGAACTCGCGCATACAATTGATAGGTTTACTTTAATCAATGATATAAAATTGGGCGACATTTCAGAATTAAATATTGCGCCTTATGTGAGTGAGACACTGAATTTTAATGATCACCTGAGCATCAATGCCGGCGTGCGTTTCGACCAGTTTTATTTTGGCTATAATAATAAATTTGCCGGCGATTCCACTTTACCAGGAATAGGAAAATATGCTGCGAATGCAAATACATTCAGTCCAAAACTGAATATATATTACCACGTCAACAACAATACGCAATTTTATCTTTCTACCGGCCGAGGATTTCATTCCAATGATGCACGTGCAGCAGTCGTAGAAAATGGTTATCAAATTTTACCTGCTGCGTATGCTGCAGATTTGGGAACAGTTTTTAAACCCGCAAAAAATATATTGATAAATATGGCTGCATGGTATATTTACTTAGAACAGGAATTTGTGTATAGCGGTGATGGTGGCTTTGTTGAATTCAGTGGAAAAACCAGGCGATATGGATTTGATTTTTCCGGCAGGTATGAACCCATCAGATCTTTGTATATAGATGTAGATTTGAACTATGCGTACGGCCGGGCAGTTGATGCGCCAAAAGGAGAAGACCGAATTCCATTGGCACCAATCTGGACAAGTACAGGTGGCATAACTTATTCGAGGAAGTCAGGATTCAATGGCAGCCTGCGTTACCGATTTATTGGTGACAGGCCGGGTAATGAAAATAATACACTTACTGCTGTCGGATATTTCATCACAGATGCTGTCGTGAATTTTACCCGGCCAAAATACGAGATCGGTGCAGTGATCAATAATATTTTAAATACCCGCTGGAAAGAAACGCAATTTGCTACAGAAACACGCTTAAAAAATGAAGCACAACCTGTTGATGAAATTTGTTTTACACCCGGAACACCTCTTGCATTGAAATTTAGTTTTACCTGGTTTTTTTAAAATATGTTTGTTATGGCATGATATTTTTATATGAATGCCCAAAAACTAATTATGAAAGTATTTGGAATCATTTTAATTGTTGTGGGCATACTTATGCTGGTCTTTGGAAACATCAGTTTTACCCAAAAAGAAAAGGTTGCTGATATAGGGCCCGTTGAAATAAACAAGACGAGCGAAAAAACTATTGACTGGCCAAATTATGCCGGAGGCATAGCTGTAGTAGCAGGAATTGTGCTGTTGGTAACCTATAAGAAAAACGCCTGACAGATATAACAATGCTATATTCCCGGTGCAAAATTTACACACCGGGAATTTTTTTGCTCAAATAATTTTAAATTTGTAATTGGAAATCAACTTTGATTTTTTTGAATATCTTTATTGTTCAATGATCTTATGTTTGAAAAAATAAAAATCTGGTTTAGCAACCGCTACCTGAAAATCATAAACAGTATTGCCTTTTATCCCGCACTGATCGCGTTATCTTTTTTGACACTTGCCATTTTAATGGTGCGTTTTGATTTTTCGGATGCAGGAAAAAATCTTAAAGCCCAACTCACCTGGTTCAGCCTGAAAGATGCTTCCACAGCGCGTAGTATCATTTCGGCCATTGTAAGCGGACTAATCTCGCTTGCCGTTTTTAGTTTTTCCATGGTGATGATCATTCTCAACCAGACGGCTTCGCAAATGAGCAACCGCATATTAGACAGGCTGATTGGCAATCGCTTTCAACAAATTGTTTTAGGAATTTATATTGGCACAATCGTATTTGCGCTTTTCTTGTTAAGTACGATCCGCGATATTGATTCAGGAATTTATATACCGGCGATCAGTACCTATTTCCTCATCATTCTTACCATTATAGATATTTTTCTTTTTATTTATTTCCTGCATTATATCACGCAGTCGGTGAAATATGAAGTAATCATTCACCGGATATATACAGATACAAAAAAAGTGATGCAGGATGTATGTACGCATACTGAAATGCCAAACGATGCGTATCCGACTATGAATGGCACTGAAATAAAAGCCATGCATGCCGGGATATTTGAAGGTTTTAATAAAAGTGGCTTATTACATATTTGCGAAAAATACAATTGCCAAATTCATATACTCCAACGCAAGGGTTTATTTATTTTTAAAGACAGTATCGTGGCAAAAATTTCAAAAGAAATTGGGGTTGATAAAACAAGTAAAATTGCAGAACATTTTTTTATAAATAATGATGAATCCATTGAGAAAAATTTTTCTTATGGCTTCAGGCAATTAACGGAAGTGGCAGTAAAAGCATTGAGTCCCGGCATAAATGATCCCGGAACTGCCATTGCAAGTATGCATGCGCTGGCAAAATTATTTGCATTCAGGATTAGCCATTTCCCCAATATTTTTATTGAAAATAATAATGGTGAAACCTGCATCATTACCAGGGAATGGACGATTGATGAATTGTTTTCCTTATGTATTTTACCTATTTGGGATTATGGAAAAAATGATCGGATGGTGCGCAATGAATTTTTACATCTATGTACACAATTTCCTTCCATTGAAAAATTTCCACTGATCGCCGCTATGTATGAAGAAGTTAAAAACCAGGCAGCTAAAAGTATTAATTGAAGCAGTATACCAAAACACAAATACTGAAAGGCTCAATATTTTGAACATTTGTTAAGCTGCGCAAATTCAATTTACCTTTTTTTTGTTTTTTACAGTGCGATCTTTTTTTGTTGTCTTTTTATCCCGCATTATTTGTTTACCCGACTCCTCATCAGCCGGCATCCATTCATAATCCAATTGTCTTTTTTCAAGATTTGCAGCGATCACTTTAATATTTATTTTATCACCAATACGAAATGTTTTACCGGATCGCTTTCCCAGGATGCAATACTCATTTTGCAAGTAAGTGAACTCATCGTAATCATGTAAACTTGCCATCGAGATCATGCCTTCACATTTATGCGCGATAGTTTCTGCAAAAACGCCAAATGAAGCTACACCGCTGATGACGCAATCAAAATTTTCTCCCAAATATTGCTGCATAAATTCTACCTGTTTATATTTATTCGCCGCACGTTCTGCGTCCATTGCCGCTCTTTCCCGCTCACTGCAATGTCTGCATTTTTCATCCATTTCCTGTTCAATCATAGGTTTTTTTTCCAATAACGATTGAATCACACGATGCGCTAATATATCCGGGTAACGGCGTATGGGAGAAGTGAAATGACAATAATTTTCAAAGCCTAATCCATAGTGACCAATGTTTTCGGTGGTATATGCAGCTTTTGCCATGGTGCGTATTCCCAATTGCTCCAGTACATGTTGTTCGGGTTTTCCCTTGATGGCATGCAACATTTTATTATAACTCTCCGCCATTTTCTCTGGCGAAGAAATATTAAATGTGTATCCAAACTTTTTTGCAAATTCGATGAATGGCAGGAGCTTTTGTTCATCCGGCGTATCGTGTACACGATAAGGAAATGGTATTGGTTTTTTATTTATTTTCTTTTCTGAAACATACGTAGCAACAGAACGGTTTGCCAGTAACATAAACTCTTCAATTAACTGATGCGCCTCTTTATTTTCCTTAATGATTACCGCAACCGGCTTTGCATGATCATCCAGTTTAAAACGAACTTCCTGGGAAGAAAAATTGATCGCTCCATTGGCAAATCTTTCTTTTCGTAATACCTGCGCGAGTTCATTCAATTCAAGAATTTCATCTACGTGTAAACCATGTTTTTGATCAATCGTATCCTGCACTTCTTCATAAGTAAAGCGATGATTAGAATGTATTATAGTTTTACCGATCCAGTATTTTTTTACCTGTGCTTTTTTATTGATCTCGAAAATTACGGAGAAAGTCAGCTTGTCTTCATTGGGCCTTAGTGAACAAAGTTCATTGGAAATTTTTTCAGGCAACATCGGATCCACCCGATCCGGCAAATACACGGAAGTAGCACGCGAATAACCTTCTGTATCCATTGCAGAACCAGGCTGCAAATAATGGCTCACATCAGCAATGTGAACACTTATTTCAAGATGCCCATTTTCATTGCGGTGAATAGAAATGGCATCATCAAAATCTTTAGCATCTGCAGGATCAATTGTAAATGTGAGCAGCTCGCGGCAATCCTTACGATTTTTAATTTCTTTATGGGAAATGGAATCTTTTATATTCCCGGCTTCCTGTAATACTGCAGCGGGAAAATGTATGGAAAACCCATTTTCAATAATGATCTGTTGCATGGCTATTTCATTGGCATCTTCATCTTTCAAAATCGCCGTGATTTCTCCAACGGGGTTACGTTCCTTTTTTTCCCATTGAATAAATTTCGCGATCACCTTATCGCCATCTTTCGCACCATGCAGGTTTTCAGACGGAATATAAAAATCCTGTTGTTGTTTTTCGGAAGCCGGGATAAAAAAAGCAATATTTTTTTTCACCTGCATCACACCAGAAAATTCTACTTGTTTTCTTTCCAGTACCGATGAAATTTTTCCTTCTTTTCTTCCCGATATACTATTGGACTTTGTCACTTTCACTTTTACCAAATCCCCATGCAGCGCAGTATTGAAGTCACCATTCCGTACCAGCACATCACCTGATTTATCCGCGATCACCACGTAACCAATCCCTGAACGTGCAACGTCCAGTCTTCCCTGGAGGAAAGTTTCTGTATGATTTTTATGAGAATTCTTTTTTTTCTTGTGTGGCATTTATTATTGATTTTAATAACTTCGGATATATTGCTGTATGGCAGATGAAAATTTTTCTTCTTCATCAAATAAAAACCTGTTGCGCACGGGCAAAACATAGAGCGGGAAATCCATTATTTCATTTTCAAATTTAATTAATCGCACAGCATCTTTTTCGGTTGTCAAAACAATCTTTTCCCCGCTTTGCATTTGTGCAAATTTTTTAGAAATTCCTTTCATATCATCTATGCTGTAAATATGATGATCAGAAAAATTTAGCTGGTAAAAAGCAGCCGTATTTTCTTCCAAATATTTTTTTAAAGGATCCGGGTTTGCAATGCCGCAAACCAGTAATACTTCTTCTTCCACAGACAAAGGCTTTTGCGCTTTTGTAAGGATATGGTATGGTAAACCGTATTCCAAGGTTGTGAAATATATAGATTGTCCTTCATCAATATGCAACTCTTTTTCTATGGATATTTTTTCTTCTCCGGTTAACGCTGGCGGGCATTTTGTTATTACAATAATATCCGCTCTTTTTGCAGATGTTTTCTGATCCCGCAAATCGCCACTGGGAAGAAAAAAATCATGCGTATATAAATCGCCGTATTGCGTTAATAAAATATTCAGCCCGGCATCTATAGCGCGGTGCTGAAAAGCATCATCAAGTACTATGACATTTGTTGCCGGCCTGTCCTGCAATATCTGCGGAACAGCCACCAGCCTGTCTTCGCATACTGCTACAGTTATTCCAGGATATTTTACATGAAATTGCATTGGTTCATCACCAATCTCCAAAGCGCTGGTTTTTTCGGAAGCCAAAATATAGCCTTTTGTTCTTCTTTTATAGCCGCGGGATAAAGTGGCCACATTCAATTCTTGCCGCAGTATATCAATGAGAAACTCCACCATTGTTGATTTCCCTGTGCCGCCCATCACCAGGTTTCCAACACAAATGATGGGAAAATTAAATTTTACCGAACGCAATATTTTTTTGTCATATAAAAAATTCCTGGCATAAATGACCAGGCCATAAATGATGGATACGGGTAATAATATTAAACGGAATGTTTTTAAAAAAACAGCATTAAAATTCATACAACCTTTCTGGAGTGATGCAATATTTTAAAGGTACATCAAATGCATTTGTATCTTCTATTTTTTCAACAGGCTCAAAATAACTAAAGCCGACGGTTACAATCTTCTCATCACAAAGAGCCAGGTATTTGTCATAAAACCCTTTGCCATAGCCCACCCGAAACCCGGTTTTATCAAATGCGAGCAAAGGCACAATAACCAGGTCAATCATTAAAGGATCCAATTCAATGCTATTTTCCGGTTCATAAATTCCATAATGATTCAATGCATAAATTGATTCATCACTCACCAGCATGGCTTTCATTTCACCGGTATTAAAATCTGTTTTAGGTATAGCGATTTGTAAATGTGGAAATAAAAATTGCAGGTAGCGTGTCACAAGTCCTGTGTCTGGTTCATGCTTCGCCACCAACGGATAATAAGTAAATAAATATTGAATTACCGGGAGTCTCAACTTCTGAAACTGTATCAATAATAAATCATCCAGTTTGGATTTTTCCGCATCGGACAAACTGCTACGTTTCTCCGCAAATATTTTTCGTAATTCCTTTTTTTTCATAAACAGGAAATCAATTTTTCTCTCAATGCATTCGCCTGCGCCCTGATAAATTTATTTGTGATATTTTTTCGGTCCGGAATTTTCGAAATAATATCAAAGCCACTCCAGGCTGCAATCTCGTCTTCATAATGAAGATAATGTTTATTAAAAATCCAGCCGGCAACAGGGATTTTTTTTGCAACACAAATCTTTGCTGTCATTAAAGAATGATTGATACTACCGAGATAATTACAACTCACTAATATCATGGTGGCTTTCAGTTTCTTTGCCAGGTCTATACTGAATTCCTTGTCATTCAAAGGCGCTAATATACCACCCGCACCTTCAATGATTACTGGACAATTATTTACTTTTGAAATCTCTTTATATGCCGCTTCAATTTTATCCAGGTTAATTTCTAAATTTTCTTTGCGTGCAGCTATGTGCGGTGAAGCAGGCATTTGCAACTTGTATGTTTCTTTCGCAACACGCGATGGATCACCTAAAATTTTTTGAACCCATTCACTGTCTGTTTCTTCTGAACTGCCTGCCTGCACGGGTTTCCAGTAAATGCCTTGTAATGCTTCCGTGATAATGGCAGCAACAACTGTTTTACCAATACCAGTGCCGGTACCGGAAATAAAAACAGGTTTTATAGTCGTTGGATTTTGCATTATTTGGGTGTTTCAAAAAAAGAAAAAATAGTTGTACCATAATTACGCTGAAAACTAAAAGCAGGAAATTTTGCATAATCATTTCTCGGTGTATGCTCCAAAATAAAAATCCCACCTGGTGCCAATAATTTTTTTTGAAAAATCTTTTCGGGTAAATGATCAATTTCTTTTAATGCATAAGGTGGCCCGGCAAAAATGATCGTGTATTTTTCTATGGCATTTTCCAAAAATTCAAATACACCCATTTTATAAATATGCATATTTTCAATGCCCAGGGTTTCTATATTTTTTTTGATGGAAGCAATCATGTTATTATCCTTCTCCACAATATCCAGGGAAGCAGCGCCGCGTGATGCGAGTTCCAGCGAAATGCTTCCTGTGCCGCCAAACAGATCCAGTGTTTGAATATCTTCCAGTTCTATCCTATTTTGCAAAATATTAAATAACCCTTCTTTGGCAAAATCAGTTGTGGGCCTGGTAAAAGGCATTTTGGAAGGTGTGAGAATTTTTCTTCCTCCATATTTTCCGGAAATAATACGCATAACTATTCATTGCAGAATACTGAAAAATAGTGCAAAGGAAATTCGCTGAATCCGTTGGTTTCAAATTTGTTTATATCCGGCGTTTCCAATCGAAATCCTGCGAGGTAACGGTACAATGTTTTGTATAAAGGCGAGTCCGTATCAATCATGCCGGAAGCCTCTACAGGCGTGGTTTGCGGAAGGCCCGACTGTTTGCAAGCAAGTAAAATATAATAGAGTGCATCCTCCGGTATTTGAAAATTGAAATGCCTGATCAATTGCAATTGATTTTCTTTAAAAACCACGGCGATAAAATAGGAAGTATAAAAATAAATTTTCACGAGGTCCGCATCATTTTGCGATTTCATTTGCCGGAGAATTTCCCCGTATTTATGTTTTATAAGTGCGTCCGGAAAAGTTTTTTGAATTTCTGCAAGTGCAACAATATTGACATCATTTACCAAAACCATTTCAGCAGCAGGTGCGCGTTCAATCTGCAATTTTTCTACAGGGCCGTTATGCATTAATGAAAATTCTTTTTTCAACTGGTCTTCATTCAATAAGTCTTCCGGAATCAAAGAGCAGTCTTCATTTTCAAGAAAAATAACCGGTGTATTTCCAGGCTTATTCAACAGTTTGGAAAGCAATTGTATTTCCTGCCAGGATGTAATGAAATATTCGGCGTCAAGGTTGGTAAACTGGAACAATTCCAGTGACCTGATTTTGTTTGTTTCCAATTCTTTGGTCCAGGCCGCGAGATGATTTTTGCCCAGTTCAATAAATAATTTTCCATTACTGAAATCCGCATCATAAATGCCAAATGTTTTCTGAACCATAAATATTTTATATGAATGCAATGATACTAAATTACGCCCGTTTATTCCAGTTTTGATAAATGCTTAACGGAATTGTAGTTTTGCGCGCCTTTATGGACAAAAATCATTCCAGTCATTTACAATTAAAAATTACCAACCGCCAGGTATTCAGCATGGCTATGCCCATTGCTGCTTCCATATTGGTACCACAGGCAAATTTTATTACCAATAATATTTTCCTCGGCGCATTGGGTGAACAACCACTTGCCGTGGCCGGCATCACTGGTGTTTATTATTTATTTTTTGCTGTCATTGGTTTTGGCCTGAGTAACGGGTTACAGGTTTTAATTTCCCGCCGTTCCGGTGAAAATAAAATTTCAGCGATTGGTCTGTTATATAACCAGGGAATTTTAATGGCGGTTTTACTTTCTGTTTTCAGCATATTATTTACATTGTTTTTTTCGCCAATTATATTAAAATCTTCTTTGCATAATTCCGAAAATGTTTCCATTGCTATTGGCTTTTTGCAAATTCGTATCTGGGGAATTATTTTTTTATACCTGTATCAAATGTGCAATGCCTTGCTTGTTGGCACCAATCAAAGTAAATATTTATTGTATGGAACGATCGTGGAAACAATTGTCAATATTTATTTGGATTATACATTGATCAATGGCAAATGGGGTATGCCGGCTTTGGGTTTTAATGGTGCAGCGATCGCTTCTGTGATTGCAGAATTCATCGCATTGGCGACTGTACTTTGTGTGATCTATGCTAAAAAGATTGCACAGCGTTTTACACTGTTTCGAAAAATTTACTTTAATAAGATCCAGGCCGGGCTTATTTTGAATCAATCATTGCCGCTTATTATGCAATATGCATTGAGTATCGGTTCCTGGGAATTTTTTTATATTTTAATAGAACATCATGGAGAGAGAGATCTCGCCATCTCAAATATTATCCGCAATTTATTCGGGCTTTTTGGTTGTGTTACCTGGGCTTTTGCTGCCACGACGAATACCATGGTCAGCAATATTATCGGCCAGGGTATGCAGGATAAAGTGGTGAGCCTGATTATAAAAATCATGAAATGGAGTGTGCTTTTTTCATCAATCATTTTTGTTTTATTAAATAGCTGGCCGGGGATTTTATTACCACTTTACGGCCAGGATGAAGCATTCATTCAAGCGGCAATCCCTGTCGTACGCGTGGTTTCCGTGGCTTTGATCTTAATGTCCGTTTCTACAATCTGGTTAAATGCGGTGATCGGCACGGGCAATACCAGGATCAACCTTGTGATCGAAATGATGGCCATCACCTTCTATTGTATTTTTGTATATGTAGTTTTGGAAAAATTAAATTTACCCATTACCATTGGATGGTGCGCAGAATGGATATACTGGACTGCTTTATTTATTCCTTCGTTTTTATATATCAGGAGTAATAGATGGAGAAAAAAAACTATTTAAAAAAAACAGATGCAAAAAGCCGGAAACGATACTATATCACTGACCATTTATACAGATGGCTCATCGCGTGGGAATCCCGGCCCGGGCGGCTTTGGAGCGATTCTTATGTGGAATGGGCATGTAAAAGAAATCAGTGAAGGATTCAGGCTTACCACGAATAATCGAATGGAATTAATGGCGGTGATCGCGGCATTGGAATCATTAACCAAGAAGAATATCACCGTGACTATTTATACCGACAGTCAATATATTGTAAACAGCGTAGAAAAAAAATGGCTGGATAAATGGATCCAAACAAATTTTAAAGGTGGTAAAAAAAATAAAGATCTCTGGATGCGTTATAAAACTGTCGCAAAAGATTTTACCATCAAATTTCATTGGGTAAAAGGCCATGCCGAAAATCAATACAATAATCGCTGTGATGAATTGGCCACAATGGCTGCTGATGGAAAAAAATTATCTGTTGACCAGGGTTATGAAGATTTGCAACAGGAAGGATTATTTTGAATCATGCATAAAAAAACCGGCGCTTGCCGGTTCTTTCAAAATGAAATGATCAAGCTTTTTTAAATTGCATCGAATGTTTTTTCCCCATAAAATATTTATACATAAAAATAAAAGTGGGTACAAATACAATCGTTGATAAGAATGAATTTTTCAGGAATGGAAGGCCCATGGTAAAAGCAGCCATCAGGCCGGAAAGATCCCTGGAATAAGCAACACTATTGCTTGCCCATACCTGGAAATTGGATAAGAAAAAATAAACGAGCGGGCCGGCAATAATGCTGAGAACGATTCCCGGAGTTTTTGCTTTTCTCAAAGCGATTCCAATTAAAACCAGCACTACAAGTAGAATATAATTAATTAACTGGCCGGAATAAAAACCCGGAAAGGGAAACCAGCCTGCAGTATAAAAAATTTGTATGAGTACATCACTGATAAATAAAGCAAGGAGTGGAAATAAAAAGGAAACTTTGATATCTTTAATAGTAAGGCCTGCAAATAATGACATGGCTATGACCGTGCTAAACCCACTCAATGCAAGGTTTGGCGCGCAAATAAATTTTATGATCGTAGTAACTGCAATAACGAATATTAAAAAAAAGATGGTTGAACGTGTTTGCTTCATGACTGAATATTTTTTGCAAAAATAAGGCTTTAAACCTTTTCAGGAGAATTTGTATTTAACCTTTAATAAACCTTTTAAATTAATTTGCCGGCACAAAAGCTTTAAATGCCAGCAACTTCCCATTGGATTTTATTTCATAATTTTCCCCAGAGGCAACAAAAACAGCTTCTCCTTTTTTGACAGTCAATGTTCTTGAACCTTTCATCTTCGCAGTTCCTTCCATTACGAGAATAATTTCAGGAGATTGCGCAACATACTTTGCTTTTTCACCTTCCTTTAATTGAATAGCAGCAAGTGCAAAATCCGGTGCGGGACAATCGAACATAAAAGTTCCTGTATTTTCTTTTCTGCCTTTTAAAATCTCCGGCTCAATCCCTTTGAAGATCACGTGCTTCATGAGTTCCGGCACATCAATATGTTTTGGTGTAAGCCCGGCACGAAGTACATTATCACTATTTGCCATAAGTTCAATATTTTTCCCTTCAAGATAAGCATGCGGCAAACCTGCTCCCTGGAAAATACCTACTCCTTTTTTTAGATGCAGTAGATTGAAAAAATAAATTGAAAAAATTCCCCTGTCAATATTTACGGGTTCTTTATCCACGTAATATTTTGCCACCCAATAACCCGGTTCATCTTTGACTAATTTATTTTTCTTTTTGATTGCGGCTTTCACCATGGGCACAAGCAATGCATCTACTTTTTCCTGCGGCATTTGCATCACTTCTTTATACAACGCTTTATAACCTTTCTCTTTAAATATTTCAGCCAGGTTTGAAAATGCCTGAATAGAATTTAATCTCTTTTGTAATTGGTCTTCCTGCATAAACCCATGCAGCAACCAAAAATCACTCAGCGCAACCATGATCTCCGGTTTGTGATTCCTGTCTTTATAATTCCGGTTTGGTGCATGGACGGGTTTACTCATCACATCTTCAGCATCGAAACCCTTTGCAGCAGCGGCTTTTGTAGGATGCACCTGTATAGATAAAGCATCTTTCACATCCAGGATTTTAAATAAAAAAGGCAATTCACCGTAGGCTTCATAAACACGTTCACCCAGCAAAAAAACCGGCATTTCACGAATGGCATCTTGCAAATTAATAGCACCGGTATTCGTGATAATATTGGATGCAGCCGAGTGATGTGCGCCCATCCAATATTCTGCAAATGGCTGATTCGCGGCGTTTTTTATGCCCAGCCACTTAGGAATAAACTGGTGGCCGCCCCAGGCATAATGCATTACTTTTCCCTTTAATTTGAAAATTTTCTCTTGTAAAATCAAAACTTTTTGTTTAGATTGTTATGCTGATGACTCAAAACAAAAATACAGGAAATAAAGGTGAAGCAATGGCTTCTGTTTATTTGGAAAAAAATGGTTTTAAAATCCTGGAAAAAAACTGGCGGTTTAAGCATTGGGAAGTGGACCTGATCGCTTCCGGAAAAGATAACCTGTTGCATTTTATTGAAATCAAAACACGCACTACTATGAAGTATGGTTATCCGGAAGAAAGTATTGGTAAAAAGAAAATGACCAACCTGCGGAATGCGGCAGAAGAATATCAGTACCTGCACCCGGAATGGAAATATATACAATTTGATGTGCTTGCCATCATGTTACATTTCAATTCACCCGCGGAGTTTTTTTTGCTGGAAGATGTATATTTCTAAAGAAAACTTATAGCGCCATTTCCAGTCTTTGCGCCATTTTTTCCACCATTAAATAAGTGGCCGGGCAGTGTGCAATATTTTGCTGATGTACATGAATATATTCCACGGGCTGTTTCTTTTTAAAATGCGGGAAACCAGCGCAGTCAGCGGGCCGCACGGCATAAATGGTACACTTGTTTGTTTGTTTGTCCAGGAACTGGCAGGGCCGCTGTACATTCACCCAATCCTTATCTTTTTTATCATACGAAAGCCATTTCTTTTTAAAAGCTTGCGGTGTCATGTGAAGATGTGCAGATATACGCAGGATATCTTTTTGTGTAAAAGTGGGTGTCATCGTTTTACAACAACGTGCACAACTCGTACAATCAATCTCATTCCATACTTCACGGTCCAGTGTCCGCATCAGGCTATAAAATTTTTCCGGTGGCTTTTTTTCCACGCGCGACAGAAATCTTTTCATCTTTTTTTGATGAGAATTTCTTTTCTGGATAAAGGAACGAATGTTGACCGGCAGCATAATAGCGGAGAAATAATTTTTCTAAATGTAGATTTGCAGGAATTATTTTATACGCTCAAAGGAATTGTAAAAATTTAATTTTACCAAATACGTTTTCATTTTATGTGGGAATCATACCTCAAAGGTTTTAAACAATATTTGCTCCTGGAAAAATCTTTGGGTAAACTTTCCTATGAAGCCTATATGCATGACCTGCATTTATTGATCTCCTGGCTTGAACTCAATGAAAGAAAACCCGCACCTGCAGAAATAACGATCAAAGACCTTCAGTCATTTATTCAATGGCTGAATGAATTGGGCATGAGCCCGGCATCGCAGGCCAGGATCATTTCAGGCATACGAAACTTTTTTACTTATTGCGTGCAGGAAGAAATCGTGAACACTGACCCTTCCCTCCTGCTGGAAACGCCCCGATTAAAAAGACATTTGCCTCAAGTGCTGGAAGTACATGAAATTGAAAAAATGATCTCTTTTATTGAAGCAGGAAAACCAGCCGGCGCGCGCAACAGGGCAATTATCGAGATTATGTATAGTTGTGGTTTACGCGTGAGCGAAGTGACGGGCTTGCTCATCAGCGGCCTTCATTTTGAAATGGGTTTTATAAAAGTAACCGGAAAAGGAAATAAAGAAAGACTGATCCCGGTTGGAAAGTCAGCGATAAAATACACGGAATTATATATTCATCAAATACGTGTACATCAAAAAATTCAACCAGGCTTTGAAGACATTGTTTTCATGAATAGTCATGGAAAAAACCTAAGCCGTATCATGATCTTTCATATCATAAAAGACCTGGCAAAAAAAGCGGGTATAAAGAAAACTATTTCCCCGCATACCCTACGCCATTCATTTGCTACGCATCTCGTGGAAGGAGGCGCAAACCTGCGCGCGGTGCAGGAAATGCTGGGTCATGAAAGTATTACCACCACGGAGATTTATACGCATTTAGACCGGGATTATTTGCGCAGCACTTTGCAACAATTCCATCCAGCATTTCAGAAAAACTTTTATACAAAAAAGAGTAATTGATCATATAAAAAAATTTGAACTTGATCAGCAGATTAAATATTCCAAATAAATAAGAATAAGAAATTTTTGAATTTCAAACGTATGAATTTAATATTGAAAAGCAAACCTTATTGACCTTAGTAGTAAATCCAATAATCGTTTAGTTCAACCTTATTACCTTCACTGAACTTAATCTTCAATTGGTATTTTTTAATTTTAAAAAGGACGAATAAACAAAGAAATATTTGACCAACGATCCCTTACATATAACCACGGAAAGTTCTGACGAAGAATTGTTGACTGCCTATAAAAATGCAGTTGCACAGGAGCCATTGGCCATCCTGTATCAGCGGTATTATGCTTTGGTGTTTGGTGTTTGCCTTAAATATTTTAAAGAACCTGAAAGCGCCAAAGATGCCGTAATGGATATTTATGAAGAATTGGTTATAAAAGTAAAAAAACATGAGATCCGGCATTTTAAAAGCTGGCTTTACCGTGTGGCAAAAAATCATTGCCTGATGAAATTGCGCAGCAAAAAAAATACCCGTGTCGTGGAAATGGATGAATCTTTTATGCAAACGGATCTTTTTTCGCATCAGGAAGATATCAATGATAAAGAAATGAAGCTCAACCTGCTGGAAAAATGCCTGGATGAATTGCCGGCACTGCAAAAGCAAAGTATTTTTTTATTTTATACAGAAAAAAAATGTTACAATGAAATTGCTGAAAACACTGGCCTGGAATGGAATAAAGTAAGGAGTACCATTCAAAATGGCCGGCGTAACCTGAAAATTTGCATGGAAAAAAATGGAGAATAAAAATTCATATCATCATACAACTTTTGAAGAAATAGATAAATATTTCTCGGGGAAAATGACCGGGGATGAAATGCATGCGCTGGAAGAAAAAGCGCTGAATGATCCATTTCTTGCTGAAGCCATGGAAGGTTATCATGATCAGAAAAATATCTGGTCGGAGATAAAAAAGAATGCAGCTCTATTAGAAGAAAATTTGAATACAAAAACAAAAGAAAAAAAAGCGCCTGTTTTCTTCATTCATCCGGGCTGGCTGCGCGTGGCAGCAATCTTTATTGTTCTTTTATTGGCTGGTGGCATAGCCTGGTACACATGGTACAGGGAAATCCCTGCAACAAATATTTTAGCGGATAAAAATATTCCACAAATTATTAAAAAAGATTCAACTCAACTTCCGGATACTACTTTGCTGGCAGATAATAAATTTTCTCAGCAAAAAGCGGACACAAAAAAATTGCCTGCCGAAAAACCAGGTGTTTCTATTCAAAAAGATAAAGCAAATGATGTACAAGCCGCACCTGTTAGGGCTATGCAGGAAACTGTGCAGGCAGATAGCATAGAAGAACTTTACAAAAAATCAGCCATTGGTAAAGCCGGAGCGCCTTTACCTTTTTCACAAAAAGAAATCGGCATAGATACTTTGCCAAACCCCGTCGGCGGTTGGGAAGCCTTTAATCAATATGTCAACGAAAGAGTAGTTTTTTATAAAAAGATTTTGGTGAAAAATTATATTCCGGGAAATATAAAAATTGATTTTAAAATTAGCAAAAGCGGTCAGCCCGCGAATTACAAAATCGTCCAATCACTTTCTCCAACTATGGATAGTTTGGCTGTAAAAATTTTACAGGATGGCCCCTTATGGACACCTTCAAAAAAGAATCCGAATTCAGCAGTAGAAATTCACTTTTAATTAAAGCGGAATTTCGGGATATTTCCTTATATTAGTCCACTTTAAAAAAATAAATATGAAAAAAATCTTTTTACTAGCATGTGGCATTACCACTATGTTTATAGCAAAAGCACAATTACCCGCGCCAAGTCCGACTGAAACAATTTCGCAGGATTTTGGCCTCGGAGAAATTATGATCACGTATTCAAGGCCCGGCATAAAAAACAGGACAGTCTTTATGCAAAACAGTGATCTCGCACCATTGGGAAAATTATGGCGAACAGGAGCGAATGCTGCCACGAAAATCACGTTTACAGATAAAGTGACCATGGGTGGAAAAAATCTTGATACAGGGACCTACGTTTTATACACGATCCCGGGAAAAAACCAATGGGAAATCATTCTAAATAAAGGCTTGAAAAACTGGGGCGCTGATGGTTACCTGGAATCAGATGATGTTGTTCGTTTCAGGGTGCCAGTAACAGAAACCAAACCGTTTGTGGAATCATTTACCATGCAAATTGCCAATGTGAAATATCAAAATTGTGAGTTGCAATTGAGTTGGGGTACCACTTTAGTAAGCATACCCATCACTACGAACATCGTGGATAGGATCCGCACCAAGCTTGAGCAAGCGCTGCAAGGGGATAAAAAACCGTACTGGCAGGCAGCGAATTTTTATTATGAGTGGGATAAAAATAATGACAAGGCCCTGGAAAATGTAAATAAAGCAATTGCTGAAAGTCCCGATGCATTTTATATGTATTTATTACGTGCAAAAATAGAAAAAGCGCAAGGCAAAAAAATGCAGGCAAAAAATGATGCACAAAAATGTATAGAATTGGCTACTGCCGCAAAGAATGATGATTATGTAGCACAGGCAAATGAATTGTTGAAAAGCTTATAAAAGATTGCCGGATCAAATTTTAATAAAAGCGTTTTGCAGGTAATACTGCAAAACGCTTTTTAATTTTTACAAATTAATTCATACCAATTTTCCCAATCACCGGCGTGAATTTTACCATCAGGTAACTAAAGTAAGGCGTGGTGGAAAAAGCAGCGGGATCAGGTGCTTTGGGGTTTTTTACAATGGCCATTGTGTTTGAAACTTTTGCCCAGGAAAAGCCAAATTCCAGCAGGGTAAAACTATTGGCTTTATAATTTACTTTCCAGTCATTTTCATAGCCTAAATATTTCTTTAAAGTATTTCCAGCATACACGTAATTATTTTGCAAATAAAACAAATGGTTTTGCATTTGAACAGACCATTTATCTTTTGAAAAATTCAAAAAAAGATATGGATTTATTAAGCCTGCATTTCCTAAATCTTTCGGAAATGAAGCCAGCAAATCCAGGCTGCCATTGAATTTATGATTGGTGCCATATAATGTTACAAATGAATGATCTGTGGTATAAGGTTGACGACCATTCGTGCCACTTAAATATTCAAGCCCGGTTCTTATTGAAAAATATTTACCGGTAAATCTAATTTCGGGTTGTAAATAATAAGCAGAAAGTTTATAACCAGATGAATCCTTTCCGTATTGATAATAGCCGGCAATTGTTGCATACAATTTTTGATGTGTATATTCTATACGGCCACCTGAAGTGAATCGCATGTACGTCGTTTTATAATCACCCGGTAATGAACTCTGATAACCGTCCATGGCATTCATCATGGTTAAAGTAAAGACTGAATCCATTTTCCATTTTAAAAATTGAATACCCAGCACTTTATAATTCAGGAAACCGTTGGGTTTATAATTTGTAGTGAAATAATTTTCACCGAATTGATTAAAGGCACCTGTGAATTCTGCCTGCACATTCTTTTTATTATTCAAAAACATAAGCCTGGCCGCATCATGCGAAACGCTTGTATTGCGCCAGTCATTTTCAGAAAATAATCGTTCATTATCATAAATGATCCTTTGCTTGCCCAGTCTTAATGACCAGTTATCATTGAAATGCGGCTCGGCATAAATTTCAAAAAGATATAAAGGATATTTTGTGAGATCTGCTGGCAATGGCGTCGTCGTTCCAAACCTCGTATCCTGCTGGCCCCATACGCGTACGTCCTGCAACGATGCATAAAAATTAAATCGCTTCATAGTGAAATCCAGGTTGATCCTGGTGCGCTGGCCTACAAAAAAGGCAGCCGTTGTGTCCGGCTTTGTAAGCGGGTATAAATTTTTATATCCATGCCTGTATTCTGCGCGCAGCCTGAGTTCTGCAGAAATTGTCAATAATTTCGATGTGGCTTTTTGAGCGGAAACTGTATCCGCATTAACACTTTGTGCAATGCCTGTTTTCACTACAAAAAAAAATGTAATAACACATAAAATTTCCAAAAAATATTTCATATAAAAAGCAAATATTTTTCAAATATATAATTCCTACTAAATTAATAGGAATTAAAATTATTTTATTTTTTTGGCGAGGGATTTACTGCGCTTGACAATGTCGGCAAGCGTTGCATTATTTAATATGCGCAGGGTTTCTATGCGTACTTCAGAAAAAACATCGCGGATACCGCAAGTCGCTTCATCGGTGCATTCTTCGCATTGCTCATAATTATTAGAAGCCACGCAGGGTAATAATGCAATGGGCCCGTCAAAGAGCCGCATAACGGTGGCCATATTAATTTCCTTCGGATCTTTCTGCAAATAATAACCGCCGAATTTTCCTTTACGGCTTTGCAAAATGCCCGCATTTCTCAGGTCCAATAAAATTGCTTCAAGGAATTTTCGCGGAATATTTTCGCTTTCAGAAATTTTACTGATTTGTATAGGTTCACGCTTTTTGTTTTCCCTGGCCAGGAAAACCAGTGCATTGATCGCATATTTTGCTTTGCGGGATAACATAAGGGTTTAAGAATAAAAATTCAATTGGCAAAAGTACTAAACTTCTCCTGAATCATTTCTATGATCCGGGCAAACTCCATTTTTCCATTAATAAATTCTTTTGGTCAATTTTCATTTGAAGTGTGTCATACATTTTTTTTAAATCCCTTTGCCGGAAGGCTTCATATAAGGTAACAGCGCAGGCGACAGAAATATTGAGGCTTTCAATAATACCGACCTGTGGAATTTTAAAAAAACCATCTACGCTGGTTTTCATTTCTTCACTCACACCATCTTTTTCATTTCCAAAAACCAGCGCCAGGCTTTTAGTAAGGTCTAATGAATACATAGTTTCAGTACCCGTTACTAAGCAAGCCGCGAATATTTTTTCATAACTATTTTTCAAAGTATTCATACACTTTTCCCTGTCGTCAAAAGTGTGGACAGTCAGCCATTTCGAAGCGCTACGACTACTTTTAAAACCCCATCTTTTATGAGGCGGAATATAGGTATTCAAAATATAAATATCTTGAATGCCCACTGCATCACAGGTTCGCATCACCGCTGAAATATTGTGCGGGTCGTTTACATTTTCTAAAATAACAGTCAGGTTTACCTGTCTTTTATTCAATACATTTTCTAATTTTTTTTGTCGTGCTTCAGTCATGCAATTTTAATTTAAAATTGAAAGTAAACAAATTGTCCGCCATTGAAAACGCCTGTCATTAATAATGCAGTGATCAGGAATACGTAAAAGCCATAACGCACATAAATACTTTTGTGGTGCATGGGTTCATTTTTGGGATAATATTCCTGGATAAATTCAACGCCCAGTAAAAGTACCAGCGCAAACACACAATAGCCAAAGGAAGAAGGCGGTTCTCCAATATAAATGCGCCCTGGCTTTAGAGTGATCATTGCTTTCAGCATGGTCCATGACTGGCTGATTTTGGGTGCGCGGAAAAATACAGCCATTGCCACAAACAAGCTAATGGTGAAAAACATGCGTGCAATATTTTTAAAAAATCCTAAAAATTTATGAACACGGCGAAGTAGCGGATTAATTATTTGTTCCACTACCAAAACAGTTCCATTCAGCAAACCCCAAACTACAAAAGTCCAGCCAGCGCCATGCCATAAACCACTTACTGCAAAAACAATGAGCATGTTTCGAAGCTGTATCAGCTTGCCTTTGCGGCTTCCACCCAAAGGGAAATATAAATAATCGCGAAACCAGGTCATCAGTGAAATATGCCAGCGTTGCCAGACTTCCTGTATGCTTTTTGCAAAAAATGGCCGGCGGAAATTTGTCATTAAATTGATACCCATTACGCGCGCGGAGCCAATAGCTATATCCGAGTATCCCGAAAAATCACAATAGATCTGGAAGATAAAAAAGAAGCTGGCAATCATCATGGTTATACCACTGTGATGCTGAAAATTTCCATAGACCGCATCCGTATAAATCGCGAGCCTGTCTGCAACTACAATTTTTTTGATGAAGCCCCATAATATTAATTTGCATCCTTCTGCAACATGGTTATAATCAAATTTCTTTTTTTCATGAAACTGGTGCAAAATATTTTGCGGGCGTTCGATCGGGCCGGCAACTAATTGCGGGTAAAACATGACATACAAAGCATAAATACCAAAATGCATTTCCGGCTCCTGGTTTTTGCGATACACTTCAATCGTGTAGCTCATGGCCTGGAACGTGTGGAATGAAAGGCCAACAGGTAATAAAATTTGCAAAAAAGGAATGGAATTATAATAATTAAATATGCCTAAAAATGAAGTGAGTGAATCATTGAAAAAATTATAGTATTTAAAAATCGCCAGCACACCTACATTGGCTATGATACTCAGTATAAGCCAGCGCTTCCTGTTTTTTCCCTCTGATCTGGCAATAAAAATTCCTGCATAATAATCTATACAAATTGTAAAGCCCAATATTAAAATATAGATGGGCAGGAAATACATATAAAAAATACTGCTTGCCAGTAATAGTAATGCCCAGCGCATTTTGTGGGGCAGCAAATAATACAGCGTGGTTACTATTATAAAAAATGCAATAAAGATCAGCGAATTAAAAACCATGCAGCAGTTATTTTATTTCATAAATATCGCTTTGAAAATATTTAAAAAAAAATATTAATAACCAATTCGTATTGCTGTATTTCCCTTATGCGTGTTGTCATACATTTTCTGAAGCGCCATTGGAAGTTCAGGCAATGAAACGGTTTCAGATAAAACAGGTTTTATTTTCCTATCAATAATCAATTGATTCAATTCCCCACAATCATCCGGGTTTGCAAAATGCGAGCCTTGTATGCGCTTACGCTGCAGCCATAAATAACGCACATCAAATGTTGCGAGATAACCTGTGGTGCCCGCGCAGGTAACAACCATTCCCTCTTTATCGCAAGCAAACAAAGATGTTGGCATAGTAGATTCACCGGGATGTTCCAGCACGATCCGTGGTAATTTGCCTCCGGTAAGTTCCAATATTTTTTTAAAAAATAATTTTGCATGGTTGCGCCAGATATCCTGCGTGTCTGGCATTAATGAACCCTGCGGCAATGAACCCCAATGCGTAAAATCGTTTCTATTTATAGTCAATGCCCCCATGGAAGCACAGTAATTTTCTTTATCTTTTGAATTCACAATTGCCAATGGAATGCCACCGGCCATTTTTACAAGTTGAATGGCCATGGAACCCAAGCCACCGGCGCCGCCCCATATCATTACAACATCTCCTGGCGTGACTATATGTGGCGGATATTTAAAAAGCATTCTATATACTGTTGCGCCTGATAACATATAAACTGCCGCTTCATCCCAGGAAATATTTTTAGGTTTTGGAAAACATTGCATTTCTTTCACTTTGCAGAATTGAGCAAATGAGCCCCAGCTTGTTTCATAACCCCAGGCTCTTGCAGTTTTTGCAAAACATGGGTCTCCCCCATTTTTGATCCAGGGCTCCTGCATGTCATACCAGCCCGCCTGCACCACAATTTCATCACCAATTTTTACGCGCGAAACATTTTTGCCAATTTTATAAACTATGCCGGAACAATCGCTCCCGGCGATCATAAAATCATCTGCAGACTCTTTGCGCAAATGCATCACTTCAATCATGTCCATTGGATAACCGGTTGCTGCCCACACAGAATTAAAATTAAGCCCGGCTGCTTTCACGCCGATCAATACTTCATCATCACCTATAGATGGCACATTCACTTCTTCCATTTGATAAGCTGTAATTGGCGGCCCGTAACGGTTTGCGCGTAATACCTGCGCGTACATTTTTTCAGGGATCTCATTTAGTGGTGGTAATTTTCCCAATTCAATTAGTTGCATATTGTGTTTTTTTGGTCATTGTTTAATAAATATTCAGCCCTTAATTTTTCTTTTTTCATAGTGCCAGAATGGTTCGCGTAAAATTCTTCGCAATACTTTTCCAGTTGGGTTACGTGGTAAAGCATCCGCTTTTTCTAATCGCTTTGGGATTTTATGAAGCGCTAATTTTCCTTCACACCATTTTTGCAAAGTTTCAAGTGAAATACTTTCATCTTTGCAAACAGCAATGGCGCAAATTGCTTCGCCGGCTTTTTCATCCGGCACACCGATTACAGCAACTTCAGTAAAGCCGGGAAAGTGCATCAACACTTTTTCTATTTCCGCGGGATAAATATTTACGCCTTTGCATACTATTTTATCATTCATGCGGTCCACTAAAAACAAGTAACCATCTTCATTGATGTAACCTACATCGCCTGTGTGCAGCCAGCCGTTTTCATCAAATGTTTGTGCAGTTTGTTGCGGCATATTCCAATAACCTTTTGCTATATTTTCCCCGCGAATCAATATTTCACCGGTTTCATATTTGTAAACATCATTGTATTCAGGTTCATTGATTTTTATGTCAATACCAATTCCATTTTTACCTGCTGAAAATAATTTTATGTTTTTTGAAATGTCATTTCCTTTCAAAGCATCTTCATGGTCATCATAGCGCAGTGCTGTACCAACACCACCACTTTCTGTGAGGCCATACACTTGTGTAAAAAAGCAATGAAAAATATTTTTCATTTGTTGCAAAATTTTACCGGATACAGGAGAACCCCCGTACTGTATATGTTTCAGCGAACTGAAATCCATTTTATCAATACCTTCTATTTTTAAGATCAACGGGAACATGGCCGGGATGAGCAAGGCATTGGACACTTTATGTTGCACCAAATTTTTACAAACCATTCCCGCATCAAACATCATTAATAAAACATTGGTGCAACCTGCATAAATTCCTGCGAAAAAAGCGCCAAAGCCAAAAATAGAATACATAGGACCGCATACGAGATTTCGCGTATCAGGGCCAAATGAAGGTGAATCAGAAACGCATAACTGATAACAGGTAAACAAATTTCTATACGTCAGCATTACACCTTTTGGATTTCCCGTGGTGCCGGAAGTGTAGAGCAGTGTGCAAATATCATCTTCTTTGATATTCATTTTACCAGGCATTATTTCATCTGCACATTTAATTTCAAAACTTATTTTTTCTATTTCATTTACCTGCACATTTTGCGGGAACTGTGTAGCATCAATCAATTTTTGAAATGCAGCACCATAAAAAAAATTGTCAATACCCGCATCTTTTAAAACAAATAAAAGTTCATCCGGCATGGTGCGCCAATTGATGCATACAGGAATAATTCCGGCAAGCATGGCACCTGATATTAAGTGTATGACATACGGGTTATTAAAATCCAGGATACCAAAGCGGTCACCTTTTTTGAGCTCCAACGATTTTAAATAATGTACAGCTTCTACAGATTTTTCAAAATAATTTTTATAAGAAAAAACCTGCTCATTAAAAATATACGCAGTTCTTCCTGGATGTGTTTTTGCGCGGTATGAGAGAATTTGAGGAAAAGTTGTAATCATAAAAGTTTTTGTATTTTTTAAATCAGGTAAAATGCCAGGCAAGGTTAGAGCCACCTGAAACCGGCAACACAACTCCCGTTATATAGGAAGAAGACGGCAATGCAAAAAAAGTAACGGCGGCTGCCACTTCTTCCGGTGTACCGGCGCGTTTTAAAACATTTGTAACAGACATTTTTTCAATAATTTCATTCGACATTCTTTCCCTCACGGAAGGAGTATCAATAAAACCAGGACACACAATGTTTGAAGTAATTCCATATTTACCTTCTTCCACTGCCAGGTTCATAAAGAAAGATTCCATCATGGATTTTTGTGCAGCATATAAAGACTGACCTGGTATAGCAGTATGCGCAGCCATTGAGCTAATACCAATCCATCGCCCAAATTTTTCTGCGCGTTGAAACAGCACGGTTTTTTCCATGATCGCAAAAAGATGGTCCATATTGATCGTGAAATTTTCAGACAATTCTTTCTTCGAAAAATTGATTATTCTTTTCTTTGGTGAAGGAACATTTAAATTATTGATAACGACATGCGGGTAACCGGTTTCGTTCAATTTTTCAATAAGTAAATGCTGACCTTTTTCTGTAGAAATATCAAAAGACCAACATTGCAGATTTTTAGTTTGTATAGAATTTAAAAGATCGCCCAGTTTTTCTGGTGTTCTTGAAACAGCAATGACGGATGCGCCATTTTCCAATAACGATCTTGCAATTGCATGACCGATGCCCCGCCCTGCTCCGGTGATTAATACTTTTTTCCCTGTTAAAGTTTTATCCATTCATTAATTATTTTATGCAGCGGGTACTTTATATAATGCAGCGCCACCTGTAAATCCTGCGCCGGCAGCAGTTAATAATACAAGTGCGCCGGGCTTTAATTTTCCATGTTCATAGGCATGATTTAGTGTGATGGGCAATGTGCCAGCTATACAATTTCCCACTTCACGAATAGATACTTCCATTTTTTCATGCGGAATATTCAATGCATCGGCTGCTTTCTTCATAATATATAAATTGGCCTGATGCGGAATAAAAACATCCACATCTTTTATATCAACATTATTAATCGCACAAACATTCAAAGCGAGTTCGGACATTTTCCCTGCAGCACTTTCAGCCAATTCTTTCCCGGTCATTTTCATTACTGTGCCATGCAGGTCATTATCAATTGTTTCATGTGATGCGGGCATTTTACTTCCACCAGCCGGTACATATAATTGTTCAATACCACTTCCATCCGCCCATAATTCTATTCCGAGGAAACCCTCGCCGGCATTACACTTGGTGAGAAGTACTGCTCCGCCACCATCACTGAATATAGGTAAAAAGACTGGGTCATTCCTGCGTACAGATCTTGATTTCATATCTGCGCCGATCACTAATACATATTCCATTCCCGTCATCACACAACGAATGCCGAAATCGAGTGCATACATAAAACTTGAACAGGATGCAGTCGTATCAGCAACGGGACAAGTAGCACCTAAAATTTGTTGCACATTGCAGGAAGCTGCTGTATTTATATAATCTGCAGTTTGCGTTCCGAGAATGATTCTGTCTAATTGTGATGCTTTTATTCCTGCTCTCTCCAATGCCTGTATTCCAGCAGCGGCGGCAATATCGCTGGTAGCAGTATTTTTATCTCCATAATGCCTGGAACGGATACCTGTGACTGCTTCATGTTTTACGGGATCAAAATCAAAATCATATTTTTTTTTCAGGTCTTCATTGGTGACGGGTTCACCGGGCAGAAAAGCGCCAAAGCCAATAATTTTTACGCCGCAATTTTGCATGTCTTTTTTTAAGTTTTAATTATTAATCCACCCCATGAAATTCCACCTCCTGCAGATAAAAGCATCAATGTTTTGTCTTTTTTACAAGCATGGTTTTTACGGGCATCATCCAGGGCCAGTAATACACCTGCTGAAGCGCAGTTGGCTATTTTATTAATAATATTTACCGTTTTATCCAAAGGAATATTTGCCGCAGCAGCGCCGAATTCTGTTCTTTTCTTATTCACCTGATGCGGTATAAAACAATCAATGTCTTTAGATGAAATTTCCGCAGATTTATATAAAATTCCGGGCGTTTCTGCCCAGGCATTATTTAAAAAATCTTCGGCGGCATCACTATATTCCAAAAAATAGTTTTCATTGTCTATGTCAGATTGATTGGGCGGTAATAAACCGGGAACGCCCATGTGGCCGCTGAAACTTCCATTACTATTTATATAAGATGATAAAATACCCTTATGCGAATCATCGGTCCTTGAAATAATTACTGCTGCGCCCGCATCACCGCCGGCATAAGCCATACGGGGATTGAGTTTTAAAATTTTGGTGATCGTTTCTCCACAAGTGATCAATACATTTCTCGCGCCGCTTTGTATCATTTGCGCAGCAAGAATGATGGAAAAAATATTGGAGGCACAGCCGGATTTCATTTCAATAGCCGGTGCATTAATGCCCAATTTGCCTGCAATGTAGGGACCCATGGAAGTGGAATAGCGCGGCGATGTAATCGTAACCGTAATAATAAAATCTATATCATCTTTTGCAATACCACTGTCGGCAATGGCCATTTCAGCAGCTTTCAGCATAAGGTCGGCAGAAGTCAACTCTGTATGAAGCACCGGCTTGCCGGGTGTATGCACCCAAAACCTGTTTTCAAAACCAAGAACAGTTTTATAATAATCGGGATCTAATTTTTTCTCCAGCATTTTTTCCTTCCAGGCGGAGCCAAAGATCAATGCATGAATATCATTGTTATGCATCCAAATACCACCTTCAGGGAAAGCTGAAGCTGAACCGGTAATGGCAACATTTTTAAAGGGTTTATTGAAATTGGCGCTCATAAGGTTCGATGAAGATAAAATTAATTTTTAAAAATTTAACTTTTCGACAATTTTTTTTAAAAATATTTTTCTTATTGCCTTCAATGAAGAAAAAATTTAAAATTGGAGTTTTCATTTTTTCCACCTATCAAAAAAACCAGTAAGAATATTGATTCTTTCTTACATTAGCTGCCTAAATTTTCAACCATGACTTATAAATTCGTTCTTCCATTGGCAATTATATTTTCAGGAATTATTTCCTGCAAAACAAACACCAGTGAAACTGTGGTAAAAAAAGATGTGCTGGCTTCCAATATGGATACAACGGTAAATCCGGCAGACGATTTTTTTGATTATGCCAATGGCGGGTGGATAAAAAATAATCCTATTCCGGCTGATCAAAGTTCCTGGGGAATTGGAGCATTAGTGATCCAGGAAAATCAAAATCGCTTGAAGGAAATTGCTGACAATGCCGCAAAGGCAAATGCAGCGCAGGGTACAGCGGATCAGAAGATCGGCGACTTCTGGAAAACAGCTATGGATTCTGCTAAAATTGAACAACTCGGCATTCAACCGATTCAACCATATTTAGATAAAATTAATGCCATTACGGATGTGCCTTCTTTGCAAAAAACGATGGCTGATCTTGCAGTCATTGGGGTAGATGGCCCTATAGATTTTAGTGTAAGACAGGATGCAAAAAACAGTTCTATGTATGCCCTTCAAATGTGGCAAACAGGATTAGGTTTACCAGACAGGGAATATTATTTTAAAACGGATGCATCCACAAAAAATATTCGCGAAGCGTATGTAAAACATATTGCGAAAACACTTTCCATGCTCGGTGAAGACACGATGCAATCAGCGAAAGATGCCAATGCCATTATGGCAATGGAAACAAAAATGGCCGCATCGCACCGCAAACTCGAAGACCTGCGCGATCCGTATGCGAATTATCACAAATTTGCCGTAACAGATTTGAATAAAGTTTCTTCATCTATTGACTGGAAAAATTATATGCAGCTATTCGGTGTGGAAAAAGCAGATTCTGTAATTATTGGCCAGCCGGAATATTATACAGAAGCAGGAAAACTTTTATCATCAGAACCTTTGAACACATGGAAAGCTTATTTAAAATATAATACTGCACAAAATTTTGCCGGTGCATTACCGGATGCTTTTGGTAATGAATCATTTGATTTTGGTAAATTATTTTCCGGCGCTAAAGAAAGACAACCCAGGTGGAAACGTGCAATCAATAGTGAAGAAAGGGCAATGGGCGAATTAATGGGACAACTATATGTAAAAAAATATTTTGACGAAAAAGCCAAACAACGCTATTCTGATTTAGTGGAAAATATCCGTACCGCTTTTAAAGAACATATAGAAAAACTGGACTGGATGAGCGACAGCACCAAACAAAAAGCTCTTGCAAAACTCGCTGCTATTCATAAAAAAGTAGGTTATCCTGATAAGTGGAAAGATTTTTCTGCGATGAAGATCGGCACAGAAAGCTATGTGGCAAACCTGGCCAATGTGGCCACATTCTGGCATAATTACGAGATTGACAAACTTGGCAAACCAGTAAATAAAGATGAGTGGGATATGTTTCCACAAACCTATAATGCCTATTACGATCCATCCAATAATGAAATTGTTTTGCCCGCAGGAATATTTACTGTTCCCGGTTATATGGATAGCGAACTGGATGATGCAACTGTTTATGGCTATGCCGCTGCATCAACAATTGGCCATGAAATCACACATGGTTTTGATGATGAAGGCAGGCAATATGATGCGGATGGAAATTTAAAAGACTGGTGGTCGAAGCAGGATGCAGAAAATTTCAATGCCCGTTCCAAAAAAATGATCGACCAGTTTTCAGGCTATATGCCCGTTGATTCTATGCATATAAATGGCAAAGCCACATTGGGTGAAAATATTGCAGACCTGGGAGGAATTGTTTTAGGCTGGGATGCATTTAAAAAAACGGATCAATATAAAAATAATAAACCCATAGCCGGACTAAGCCCCGCCAAAAGATTTTTCCTGGGTTATTCTTTAGGCTGGCTGGGCCATACAAGGGATGAATCATTGCGCAACAGGCTTTTGACAGATGTTCATTCTCCGGCAAAATACCGGGTGAACGGGCCGTTCTCCGATGTAGATGCATTTTATGAAACATTCAATGTGCAACCAAATAATAAAATGTTTATTCCCGATAGTCTTCGTGTAAGGATATGGTAAGAAAATATTCTTTACTTATCTTCGCAACATAAAATGAAACTATGAATTTGCATGAATACCAGTCCAAGGAATTATTGAAGAAATATAATGTACCCGTTCAGGAAGGCATCGCTGTTGATAATGTGATGGCTGCTGAAGAAGCATATCGCCAGATAAAAACACAGACGAATAATAATTTTGCTGTTGTAAAAGCACAGATTCATGCAGGCGGAAGAGGTAAAGGAAAAATTGTGGGCACGGAACAACGTGGCGTTGCGGTTGCAAAAAGTTTGGAAGATATTTCAACGATCGCTAAAAATATTTTGGGCCATACACTGGTAACCATTCAAACAGGAGAAGCAGGGAAAAAAGTGAATAAGATACTTATAGCACAGGACGTTTATTATCCCGGGCCAAACCCAATCAAAGAATATTATTTATCCATTTTACTGGACCGCGCCAAGGGCAGGAATGTAATTATGTATAGTACTGAAGGTGGTGTGGATATTGAAGGAGTTGCGAAAGAAACGCCGGATAAAATTTTCAAAGAATGGGTACATCCCGCAGATGGTTTGCAACC
>JBBSQL010000001.1:0-302916 GCA_038257845.1 Chitinophagales bacterium | reverse complement strand
GACAAAAAATAAGCATAATTAAGCTTAAATAAAACACTTGAGATTGAGCAAACTGGAAATGTATCTTCGGCAAATTATACATGGGAAGGCCTGCTAAAGCAATCACAGTTCCCAGGCTCAACGCAGAAGCAGTTGCCGGATAAGAAGGCATAGACCTGTACATGAAATGTAATGTGAGCGGAACAGAACTTTGTAAACAGGCAATGCCAAAACCCAATGCCCATATACTTTCACGGCCTAATTCAAAAAAAATAAATGCAAGGGGTAAACTTATATACAACCAGTTTTTCCAACCAATTTTATCAGCCATCACAGCGCCAATTATTTTTCCGCAAAAAGCACTGAGCCCGAGGATGAGCAAACCATATTCTAATTGCGTGGAAAATTGGTTGATCATATCAAAGATGAAAGAACGAAGCGTCATAATGAGCAATAAAATGATCATGATCGCATCGTGTGAATCAGGACTATTTGCAGGAGTTTCTTTTTTAAAAATATATGCCGGCCAGCCCTTTTTACTTATTTGAAAAAATAAAATAAAAATAAGTGCAAGAGCCAACCACATCCAATCAAGAGAAAGTGTTCCGCAAAATCCACCAAGCGCAAGGCCTGCAACACCGGGCGCAGTGAAAATACCCAAAGGCGTAATTTTATTCTCACTTTGTTGCAGGCAGATGGTACCACCAATCACGTGAATGCCCGCAGATGCAATGCCGGCAATAATGATCGCCAAAAAAATAAATTGAATACTTAATAGAGTGGCGATAATTAATAAAAGGATTGATAGCTGTCCGAATATTTTTAGTTTCTTCAATTTGTCAACTAACATGCCTAATGGCAATTGGCCGCCAAAGGCTATGATCACATATATAACAAGTGCAGTGAAACTTTCTTTTCCCGGATTTGTAAATGAATAATGCATTAATAAATACCCGGCTATCCAGTCATTAATCCCATGGAGCAATCCCCAGTGAAGTGAGATAGAAATTTGCTTTTTCATTTTATTTTTTTTATAAAATAGAAATGCCATTCAATAAGACAGCTACAAAAAGACTAAGACTATTTGCCAGAAAGGAAACCAGCAAAGCCTTTTTCAATGAACCCACTAAAAATATGCGGAAGCCAATGGCTTCAATAATTAACACGCCTAACTCAAGGAATAATAAATGTATGTCGGTATAGAAATATAGCAGGGTTAATAAAGGCCAGGTAAAGAGGTTCAATAAAAAACCAATGATCAGTATTTTTTTCCATTCATTGGAATAGAAGACTGTAACAACAGGTAACTCCATCAGGAGGGTATAAAAAAAATATTGAAACATCGCCATCATGTTCTATTTTTTCTTTTATAGTAAATAAATAAAAGGACCAAAGCCAATAATGCTGCAATACTCAGCGAAATACACAATGTCGTATTTTTTGCAAAAAAACTTTCATCGTTTATTTTTTGTGAATTAATATCCCGCGATGTGTCCTCGCTTGCATGCCCCAGTGACAAAGAGATTTGTGTGAAAATCATTTTATTTTCGGCTATGCCGTTAAATTCAATCACCGTATTTTGCTGGTCATACTCACACAGATTCATACTATCAGTTTCTCCTTTATTATTTTTTGCAAAAAAGATCACGCAGTGTGGCGAACCCTGACTGGCTGTAATAATATATGTTGTGTCTGATTTTATTTCAATTAAAGTGTCGTAATCGGAAATGTATAAATGATATTCTCCCAGGGATACAATATTTTTAAACTGCACATTCACAGGTTCCCGGTAAATGTGGCCGGGCATATCAGCTATGGCAGTAAACATGCAAAAAAAGAGTAGTAAAAACAGCAGCAGTTTTTTCATTACTTGCGGTTTTTTTTAATTAGATATAGTAGAAATATTATTGCGGCGAGAACAATACCGCCAAAAATTACAAATGATAACAGTATGCTCATGATTGATTTTTAATTTGATTTTCTGCTTCTTCTTTTTTTCGCTTTCGATTTCTGAGGACAATAAAATACACGATTAAAAGAATTATAGCTACGATAGGCAAAACGACAATAATGATAAAACCTCCTATGATAAAAATTGCCGGTGGCCCGTCTAAAACAAATGGAATAAAATTTAAAATGCTTGTCATTAAAGTTTTGGTTTCCTTAGATGCTAAACTATAGAAAATGTATTCCGGGCAGATACCCACCCGCTGGTATTTTATCCAAAAAATAAACTGGTATTTTTAACGCGATTCTATTACCTTTGCCGCAAATTTTTATAAAAAAATTAATATATGTCCGGCCAGTTAAAAGAAGTAAGAAACCGTATAAAATCTGTTCAAAGTACACAGCAGATCACCAAAGCAATGAAAATGGTTAGTGCGGCCAAGTTGCGCCGGGCACAGGAAGCCATTATCCAAATGCGGCCTTATGCCCAGAAATTACAGGAAATGCTCTCCAATATTGTCAGTAATTCCGAAGGGGATGTAAGCCTGAAACTTGCCGAAGAAAGGGTGGTAGAGAAAGTTTTATTTATTGTGATTACCAGTGACCGCGGGCTTTGCGGCGCATACAATTCAAACCTGGTGAAACTGACCAAAAGTATTATTGAAGAAAGATATTCAAAACAAAAAGAAAAAGGAAATATTTCCATTTGGAATATTGGGAAAAAAGGCTGGGAAAATTTATCCAAAAGTGGTTATAAAACAAATGCTGCCTTTAAGGATATTTTCCTGCAACTGACCTTCGAAAATGTGCAGGCAGCAGCGCAGGCAGCTATGAAAGCTTTTGAAAATAAAGAATTTGATGTAGTGGAAATCATCTACAGCGAATTTAAAAATGCCGCTACACAGGAATTTGTGGCTGAGCGTTTTGTACCCATTCCGCGCATCGCGAAAAAACCCGGCGCTAAAAATGAAGATTTTATTTTTGAGCCGGAAAAAGAAGTGCTCATTGCAGAACTAATTCCAAAAATCCTGAATACGCAAATGTATAAAGCAGTACTCGATGCCAATGCCAGTGAGCATGGTGCACGTATGACCGCCATGGATAAGGCAAGTGAAAATGCCAATGAATTATTGAAATCTTTACGGATTTCTTATAACCGTGCAAGACAGGCAGCTATTACAACGGAGCTTACAGAAATAGTAAGTGGCGCTGCGGCATTACAGGGTTAATATTTTTATTAAAGCGTTTCAAAAAAGAAATTTCGTTGTGTTTTTTATAAATGAATATGGAACTTTCAGACATTATCCCGCATATTGAAGCATTGATCTTTGCCAGTGAAAAACCCCTGGAAAACACGGAGATCGTAGAACTCATCAACCAGTCTTTTGGTTTTATGGATGCACAGATCACAATGGACCAGGTGAATGCGGGCATTGAAGGCATCTGTGAAAAATACCAGGCTTCCTTTTATCCTTTTGAAGTTGTTCAAAGTGGTGGCGGATGGCAATTTCTTACTAAAAAAGAATTTCATCCCACCATCGCACAATTGAACGGGGAAAAATTTCTCAAAAAATTATCTACTGCTTCTCTTGAAACCCTTTCTATCATTGCCTATAAGCAACCGGTAACAAAAGGTGAGATTGAAAATATCCGCGGTGTGAACAGCGATTACAGCGTTCAAAAATTATTGGAAAAGGAATTGATCATCATCAGCGGCCGCAGTGAAAATTTACCCGGCAAGCCGCTCATATATGCCACTTCAAAAAATTTCATGGATTATTTTGGTATCAATTCTCCCGCCGACCTGCCTAAAATAAATGATATTTCTACTGAAGAAAGAGTAACGCCAACACAAATTCACAATAGTGGAAATGATGATGTGCGCAAAAATTTAATCGTGGATCAGCAAGGTGCTTTGCTGGAGCAGGATTTGAAAGAAGATAATGAACCAAAAACTGATCCCGGAAATAATAATGAAGATTCCGGATTGGAGGAACCCCCCACTGAAGATTGAGCTTTCAAAACTTCTATTTAATTTTTCAAAAAAGTTAGTTTGCTGATTTGTTTTAGGTAAATGTGCATTTGCTTAATATCTTTATTTTTGAAAAGACCCGTATATAGAGAACCATAGATAAATTTATTTGAAAAATATATATGATTGAAATTAAAAATGTAAGAAAATCATTCGGCTCAAAAGTCGTATTGGATGGCATTAGCGCCGTGATGGAAACTGGTAAATGCAACCTCATCATAGGTGCAAGCGGAAGCGGCAAAACAGTTTTGACAAAATGTATGGTTGGTTTGATCCGGCCGGATGAAGGTGAAATATTATTTGATGAACAGAACATGACGACCATGGCCCCCGAACAACGCAAGGAATTAAGGCAGCAATTAGGGATGCTTTTCCAGGGTTCGGCTTTATTTGATTCAATGACCGTTGCTCAAAATGTAATGTTCCCATTGGATATGTTTTCCAAGGCATCATTCCGGGAAAAAAGAAAAAAAGCCATTGAAGTTTTGGAACGTGTGCAACTCAGGGATGCACAACATAAATTCCCCGCAGAGATCAGTGGTGGTATGAAAAAAAGAGTAGGCATTGCCCGCGCGATTGTGCTGAACCCTAAATATTTATTTTGCGATGAACCCAATTCCGGACTGGATCCGCAGACTTCTTTATTGATAGATAAACTCATTAACGAAATAACTACTGAATATAATATTACTACGGTTGTAATCACGCATGATATGAATAGTGTGATGGAAATTGGTGATAATATTATTTATTTGTACAATGGAAAAAAAGAGTGGGAGGGAAGTAAAAAAGATATTATCTACAATAAAAATGAACTGCTCAATAAATTTATTTTTGCCTCCAATTTTTTACAGGATGCAAAAGAAATGCGGATGATGGAAGAAGAAAAAAAACAGTAGAGACACAACATTTTGTGTCTCTACTGAAAGACACAACGTTGTATGTCGCTACCAAACAATATTTTTATGCAATGGAAAAAAGCGCTTCCGGCTTTATTTTTAATCATCCTGCTCATTGCTGTTTTCCTATTAAAACGATGCGGACAGCAACAAGAAACAGAACCGCAAACATCATCCCGTGGCTTAAACCGTAACCCTTCGCACATTACTTATTCCAAACATGCGCAATGCAGGATGGCCTGCCGCCATATTGATGAAAGCGAGATCGCTGAAATATTACATAATGGCAAAGTCAATTATACTAAAAGTGATTTGAAAGGAACTGATTGTCAGAAAAAATATGCGGTGGAAGGCACCACGCATGATCAGCAGCGGGTGCGTATCATTTTTGCCCCATGCGCCGCGGAAATGACAGTGGTTACTGTTATTGACCTGGGAAAAGAATGGCCGTGTAATTGTGAATAAACAATTGTAGAGACACAAAATGTTGTGTCTCTACAAAAAAATATTGTGTCCCTACGTGGTGTATTTCATATACTATTCATAAAAAAAAACTTCGATTTTCGATTTTACCATTTTTACAATAGGTTTGCCGGTCGTTTAAAAACCCAAAACGTATATGAATTTCAGAAAAACAAATTTGATTACCGGCTGGATCATTGGCCTGGTTGCTTGTACAGTGTATATCATGACCAGTGAAGCCAATGGCAGCTTCTGGGATTGTGGTGAATTTGTAAGCAGTGCATTTAAACTGCAAATACCACACCCGCCGGGTGCACCCCTATTTGTAATGCTCGGCCGGATATTCATTGTATTATTTGGTGATAACCCGCTAACTGCAGGAAAAGCTGTGAATATCATGAGCGCATTGGCGAGTGGATTTACCATTCTTTTCCTGTTTTGGACCATCACGCATTTTGTGCGTAAGATCGTTCATACAGATCTTTCAAAAGCATTGACATCCAACCAGGTGTTAACAATTATGGGTGCGGGAATTGTTGGCGCATTGGCTTATACTTTTACAGATTCATTTTGGTATAGCGCTGTAGAAGGAGAGGTGTATGCCATGAGTTCTTTTTTCACAGCGATTGTTTTTTGGGGAATATTAAAATGGGAAAACCAGGCAGACAAACCAGGTTCAGATAAATGGATCATTTTTATATTTTTCATGATCGGCCTTTCTATTGGTGTTCACTTGTTGTGTTTGCTTTGTATTCCAGCTATTGTGATGATGTATTATTTCAGAAAGCGGGATTCATTTAATTATGCGAACCTTCGTAAATATTTTATCTGGTCAGTAGTTATTGGAGGAATACTGGCTTGTATTGTGGCATTATTAAGTGCGCAGTCATCCGCAAAACCAGACCAGGGATTGCCGATGGATGGAACTGTTGCGGGCTTAATGATTTTAGGAATTGCCATAGCAATTGGATTATTGATCGGAATTGAAAAATTGCATAAAGACAAAAAAGAATACAATGGCGGCATTTACATTTTCCTGGTCATTGGTTTTCTCCTTGTTGGATTTGTACAAGTCGGTATCATTCAATATTCAATCAAAGCAGCAGGCGCTTTTGATGTATTTTTTGTAAACAAACTGGGTCTTCCATTCTTTACAGGCTTTACATTCTTCTTTATTTTAGTGGCTGTTGGTATTTGGTATGGTTTAAGATTTGCTGCGAAAAAAAGCTGGCCATACCTGCGTCTTGGTTTATGGTGTATTGCATTTATGCTGATCGGTTACAGCACCTATGTAACTACAATGATTCGCAGTAATGCAGATCCCGCAATTGATATGTATAACGTAGATAATCCAATGAGCCTTGTGGGTTATTTAGGACGTGATCAGTACGGCGATTTCCCAATTTTATACGGACAGAATTTTACTGCAAGGCCGGTTGATTTCAAAGAAACTACTACGATTTATAATAAAGGGAAAGATAAATATATACCTGTTGGTAAAAATGGAGGGTATGTGTATTTGGCGGATGATCAATCTGTTTTTCCCCGAATGTGGGATGGCAGCAATGAACAAGGGCATGCAGATTATTACGCCATGTTCATGGGAATTGGCAAGAACCAGGATGGCACGTATGAACGGCCTCCAGCATTTTCTGATAACATGAAATTCTTTGTGAGCTACCAGAATTATTATATGTACCTGCGTTATTTTATGTGGAATTTCAGTGGAAAGCAGGATGATAATGAAGGGATGTTTACCGGGAATGTGCGGGATGGCAACTGGATCACGGGTATTCCATTTATTGATAATGCCATGTATGGCGATCAAAGTTTATTGCCTGATAGTTTGAAAAATAATAAGGCGCATAATACCATGTTCATGTTGCCATTTATTCTTGGCCTCATTGGTTTATTTTATCATTTTAAAAAACAGAAAGGGGATGCGATTGTCAATTTCCTGTTGTTTTTCTTAACCGGCTTTGCCATTGTTATTTATTTAAATCAACCCGGTTTCCAGCCTCGTGAACGGGATTATGCGTATGCAGGTTCATTCTATGCTTTTGCGGTGTGGATCGGGCTTGCCGTGCCATATTTTGTAGAACTTGCCCGAAAATGGAATACTGCCCTTTTGAAAAGTATGCTTGTTTCAGGCGGCTTTTTTGCAGCATTTCTTGTTATTCTTGGCACATTGCTTCCCGGTGGTGGTATTTTATTAGGTGTTGGTTTTGCAATAATCTTCGGTGCACTTGCGGCCGGCGTTCCCTATATTTTGAAGTTGATTAAAAACCAACGCTCACTTATAATTGTCGCTACTTTGCTGTCACTCACAGTGCCCATATTAATGGGTGCCCAGGAATGGAATGATCATGACAGAAGTCACAAAACATTAGCAAGAGACCTTGGTAAAGATTATTTGGAAAGCTGCGCACCCAATGCCATCCTCTTTACTTTTGGAGATAACGATACGTATCCCTTATGGTATGCACAGGAGGTGGAAGGCATTCGTCCTGATATACGTGTGATTAATACTTCGTTGCTGGGCATTGACTGGTATATCAATCAGCTCAGGTATAAAATAAATCAGAGTGATGCGATTGATGTGATATGGACGGCAGAACAAATCCAGGGCAGAACAAGGGACTATGTAACTTATAAACCAGTGCCGGGAATACCTGAAAACCGCTATTATGATTTGTATGACATGATGAAAAATTATGTGGGTAGTGACGATCCAAATAAAATGAGTGGTGATGGAGGAAACTATAATACTTTTCCAGTGAAAAAAGTTTCAATTCCTGTTGATATTAATTTTGTTCGTTCTAACGGTACAGTTACAGCAACAGATAGTGTAGTGAGTGAAGTGCGTTTTGAAATTCCTAAGAGTGGTTTGCAAAAGAATGACCTGGCGATGTTGAATATCATTGCTGCAAATCATTGGAAAAGGCCGATTTATTTTACCATGAATAATTCCATTAATCTCGGCTTCGATAATTTTATCCGGAAAGATGGACTTGCTTACAGGTTTGTACCTGTTGAAAATTCACAGGTAAATACAGATCACATGATGGATGTGATCATGAATAAATTTGCTTACGGAAATGCCAATATACCCGGCGTTTATTATGATGAAGAAAACCGTCGCCACTTGAATGATATCCGACGTGCACACACTGAGCTTGCTTTTGATTTGATATTTAAAAACAGGAAAGATGATGCAATTAAAGTGTTGGAAAAAGCAGATAAAATGATGTTGCAGGAAAACTTCCCGTATGGATATACTGCCCGCAGTAATGATCATGACCAGGTCTCGCTTGCATTCCTGGAAGCCTGTTATCGTGCAGGTGATACTACCTTGGCAAACAAGGTAAAAGCCTCTGTACAAAAGGATTTGCAGCAGCAGGTGAAATTTTATAATTCACTCAGCGGAACCATGGCTGATAATATGTCTTATGAAAAACAAAATGCCCAAAGGCTCCTGCAGCAATTGGATCAGCTCGTAAGTGTATTCAGTGGCCAGAAAAATAATATGCTTGAAAATGGTCTGTTACCGAATGGTGATTCCATGAAAAAAACGGTGGATTCATTAAATAGTTTGCAACAACTCGAACAGGCAAATCCATAAATGATTATTATAAAAATGAAAGGGCGAACTTAAAGTTTGCCCTTTTTTTTATGTCAAAGACGAATAAATTTTTATCGCACAAATACCTCTTTTTTAAAAAAACCTTTTAAAGTAAACCATTGCGATAAGACAACATATTTCCCTTTAATAGCCTTTCCTCTCAAAAAGAAAATAAAGAATAAAAGCAATGAAACTTTGAATTTAAAAATAAATTCAATGCCTTTTTTAAACGCTGCAAAACTGCCGCCTTCGCTTCGACTCCTGATTTTTTCTTCATTGCCTGTTTTTAAAAACAGTTTTTTAAAATTTTCGAATGAAAGCCTGTCCGCATCTATATAATGAAATAACCATGCTCCGGGCACATAATAAATTTGATCGCTAATTTCTATTATTCGATGAAAAATGTATTTGTCATCACTTCGAAATTTCAGGTCATTATTAAAGCCGCCGGCTTGCAATAAAATTTCTTTTTTATAAGCCATATTACATCCTGGCGGATACTTCATTTTTTTTGAATACGCCTTAATATTTTCACCTAAATCATGATTCCCTACAAAGCCATTTAAATATTTATTCATCCAATTTGGCGGTTGGCCACTTTCATATTTTGGAATTACCTTGCCTCCACTTCCCACTGCATCATTATATGCATCAAAAAATGAAGCCAGGTGCTGAATATAGCCGGGAGAAAGTATTGCATCATCATCCACATAAGCGATCACAGGAGCTGCGGCTTCTGTAATACCGCGGTTGCGTGCAAAAGAAAGCCCTTTGTTTTTTTCAAAATAATAGGCCGTATACAGATCCGGGTTGTTTTTTATAAATGATTTTGAAATGGATGCTGTGTTATCTGTACTATTGTTGTCAATAATAATTAATTCAAACAAATCTTTTGAAGCATCCTGTAAATGGATACTTTCCAGTGCTTCCGGTAAATATTTGTCCCGGTTATACGTACAAATAACCAGCGATATTTTTATTTGATTATTCATTTTTAGATGAATTCATAGCACACTTATTTATAAAAGAAGCAAAGAAACAATAAAATAAAATACACTTGTTTGCTCATTGTGGTTCGTTCATTCAAAAGTTCATTTATTTTTGGCATATTATTTTGCATCAAACGCTCATGAAAGAAATCACACGGGACTTCAATCCCAATATTTTCCATCCATTTTATATCATCCGGAAGGAATTGAAAAAGAAAATGGAAAAGTTCGCGCCCGCGCTCAGTGGGCGTTTGCTGGATTTTGGCTGCGGTTCAAAGCCTTATGAATCGCTTTTTCACGTAGATGAATATATTGGCATGGATTATTACAATGAAGGGCATCCGCATGAAAATGAATTGATAGATGTATTTTATGACGGCAAGACTTTTCCTTTTGAAAATGGGCATTTCGATTCCGTTTTATGCAGCGAAGTTGTTGAACATGTTTTTAACCTGCCTGAAATTTTATTGGAATTGGCTCGTGTATTGAAAAAAAATGGCCTTATTTTATTGACCTGCCCATTCGTTTGGAATGAACATGAAGTGCCTTTTGATTATGCGCGTTATTCTCAATTCGCTTTGAAAAGTTTATTGGAAAAAGCAGGCTTTGAAATGGTAAGTTTTGAAAAATCAGGGAATTACCGGCTGGCGCTTACGCAATTAAAAGTATTATACAATTACAACCACGCGAAAAAAATAATGGGAAATTTTTTCCTGTTTCGTTGGTTGTATAAAGGTTTATTCGTTTTTCTTCCAAATGCCTGGGGATTGTTTTTAAATAAAATATTGCCAAATGACGAAACGCTTTACCTGAATAATATAGTTTTAGCCAGGAAAAAATAATTGTTTAAGTGAAATCGAAACACCCAAAAAATAAAGTCCTATTTATCAGCAATGATGCCTCGCTGACCGGTGCGCCAGTGATGTTGTTGCATTTGCTGAAATTTATTCGTGAAAAAGACCTGTGGGAGATTCATATTCTATTATCACGTGGCGGACCACTGGAAGAAAACTTTAAAAATTTGGGAGAAACACGCATACTAAAACCAGCAGGCTATACAAAAGAAAAGAGTATGCTGAAAAAAGCAGCTATGAAAATGCGAATGTCATTAAAAAAGTTAAGACTTTCACTTTCCTCCAACGGGTATGATTTTGTTTTTAATAATACAATAACCAATGGTAGCCTCGCTCAAATATTTTATAAAAAAAATATTCCTGTTATTACATTTGTACACGAATTAGAAAATGTGATTTCTTTTTTTGCAAAAAATGGTGAAGCTCAAAAATCATTTTTATATTCCAGTTTGTTTATTGCGCCTTCAAATATTGTAAGGGAGAACCTTTTGCAAAATCACCAAATTCCGCAGCAGAAAATCTTATCATTGAATTATTATTTTCCAGGCTATGATGTTGACATGCCGGAGCAGGACAAAAAAAATCATGCAGCATTATTTTTTAAAAAATACAAAATTCCGGAAAATAAATTTTTAGTATTTGGTATGGGCACAGCGGATTTGCGCAAAGGCTTTGATTACTTTGTTGAAATTTGTGCTTTGGTAACAAAGAATCTGCCTTCTATTCATTTTGTGTGGATGGGAAATTATACAGACGCGCTTTTTGAAAGGAGCATGAAAAATCTAATAAAAGAAAAAAAACTGGAGCAACATATAACGGTTACCGGGAAAATACCTTTTGATAAAAATAATTTAATGCCCGCTAATATATTTTTATTGACTTCCCGCGAAGATCCTTATCCATTAGTTGTTTTGGATGCAGCATTTCTTCAAATTCCTTCAATCGCCTTTGATGGCGCAGGTGGTGCGCCTGAATTTATTGAAGATGATGCGGGTTGGTTAATTGAGGATTTTTCTTTGGCTAAATTTGCCGAAAAAATAATTCATTTAAAAAATAATTCTGCGGAAATTGATCTTGCTGGAAAAAATGCTTGGCAAAAAGCAAGGTCATTGCATGGAAATAAATTGCATACCTTGAATCAACTTCAGGCGATAGAAACGAAAATAAAAAATTTATGAAAGGGAAAATTTTAAATATACTTACCGGGAAAAAAAGTAAAAACTTGCCTTACCCGCAGGACATCATCCTGGAAAAGGATTTTTTAGATTTGTATGAAAAATGCAAGCCATTTACGATGACATCCATTGAAAGAATGTATGCTCTACATAGTTCTGTTATTTATATTTTAGAAAATAATATTGCCGGTGATTTTGTAGAATGTGGTGTATGGAAAGGTGGGAGTTCAATGATGATAGCGCTTACGCTTTTGCAAAAGAAAATAAATAACCGGAAAATATTTCTATATGATACATTCGAAGGTATGAGCACACCATCGGAGAATGATGTATCGTTTGCCGGGGAATCCGCGGCAGCATTGCTTTCCAGCCAGGAAAAAGAAACGAAAGATTCTATCTGGTGTTTTTCGCCGATAGATGAAGTGAAAAATAATTTACGTTCAACAAGTTATCCTGAGAATTTATTGCAGTATGTAAAAGGAAAAGTTGAAGATACTTTGCCTCACACACAACCTGGTAATATTGCGTTGCTTCGATTAGACACCGACTGGTATGAATCTACCAAAACTGAAATGAATATTTTATATCCGTTGCTTCTTGATAAAGGTATCTTAATCATTGATGATTTCGGACATTGGGAAGGAGCGAAAAAAGCAGTCATTGAATATTTTGATGCACAAAAATATAAACCATTATTGCAAAGAATTGATAATACAGGAATCATTATGGTTAAACATGTTTCATGAAAAATGCAAAACCTGCCATAACTATTTGCATTCCTGCATACAAACGTATGCATTCCTTACAGCGCTTACTGGAAAGTATAGCAACACAAACTTTCAAAGATTTTGAAGTGGTCATTACAGATGACAGCCCGGATGATTCAGTGCAAAAAATGGTTGATACTTTTAAAGAAAAATTTCCTTTAAAATATTTTAAAAATACTATTGTACTCGGAACGCCTGCTAACTGGAACGCCTGTATTGATAAGGCCTCCGGGGAATGGATAAAGATTATGCATGATGACGACTGGTTTGCAAATAAAAACAGTCTCGCGACTTTTGCAGCAAGAATGAATGATAGTAAGAAATTTATATTTTGTGATTACCAAAGTATTGATGAAGAAAATAAAGTTGCAAAAAAATCAGCTATTTCTAATTCCTGGAAAGCAAAAATAACGGCGGAACCATATACACTTTATGCCAAAAATATGATTGGGCCACCCAGTGTTACGCTGATCCATAAAAGTATCATGGAACGTTTTGACGAACAATTAAAGTGGCTGGTGGATGTTGATTTTTATATAAGCGTTTTATCAAAAGAAAAAAAAATCAATCATATAAATGAACCATTAATCTGTATTGGTTTGAGTGATTCGCAGGTGACAAATGCTTGTTTTCTAAATCCATTGGTAGAATTACCGGAAGGACTTCACATGCTGGAAAAAAATGGGTTGCAAAAATTAAAAAATATTTGGGTCTATGATGCATGGTGGCGCTTGTTCAGGAATATGCAAATAAAAAATGAAGCAGAATTAGAACAGTATGTTCCGCGCAAATGGCCGACTGTATTGGTTTCCATGCTGAATGATCAAAAAAAATATCCATCCGGTCTTTTAAAGAATGGCTTTTCTTCTAAAGCTGCAATGTTTCTTTCTTTTAAAAAAAATACACCCGCTATAAATTAGATTTATTGCAATAATAATTTTCTATACGTTTCACAAAATTTTCCCCTGCTGAATTTTTCTATTGCAATTGACCGGCTATTTTGACCAAGTTTTTTTAAAAGTTGCCTGTCTTTATTGAGCATTTTCAAATAATGTACACCTTGCTCAACAATTTTATTTTCCTCAGTTTCGTAAATTAGTAACCCATTTTTTTCGTGCATAATATAATCCGGGATAGCATTCACAGCAGTTGATATAACTGGTTTGCCATACGCCATCATTGTCATGACAACCAATGGTAAACCTTCAAATGCAGATGCCAGGATTAATACATGACTTGCTGAATAAATTTCAGCCATTCTTTTTTCATCATGAATATTTCCTAAAAAATGGCAATAAGGATATTCATTTGTTTTGATGGAATTTTCAACATCACCAACAAAAGTAAAATGAATATTTTCTTTCTGTCTATTCAAAACTTGCGCCATAGCAGCAATTAAATGAACGCGCTTTTGTGGAGCGCCACGGCCTATAAATACAACTTCCAATTGTTCATTTTCAATGAGATTTATTGTAGGAATATCAATAGCATTATCAACAAAGCACAACTTTTCAAAATATTTTTTCGCAAGATTATTTTCCCTGTATTGGGATTCAACAGTTTCTTTCAATTTTTTTGTACTGAAAATTCGTTGATTAATTCTGTCAATAAAACCAATGTTGTAAGGCAACCAGGTGGGTAAATGGCTAAGCTCTATGCAGAGTATATTTTTTCGGATATGCGGAATTACTTTGTAGAAGAATAAACTTTCACCACCAAATACTACCGGCTTTTCTGACTGGTTGATCCAGGATGCAATGACTCCTCTATAAAAGAAATTAATGAAATGAAATATTTTTTTATCAATTAAACGATGGACGTCTAAAATCTGTACGCCATCCATTTTATATAAATGCAAAAATTGATTGTTCACTGCTTTTTTTGAAAAAATAATGAGTGGTTTCGCATCTTGTACACAACTCGTAATATCCGCATTCACTCGAGGCGCACCACCGATATCCGCATTTGGAAAAAAAAGAAAAAGATTTGTTTTATTTTTTAAAGGCGCAATTTTTCCATAAAATTTACCGGCAAACATAAAAGGGAAAACGATTATCTGCTCTAAAGTAAGTTTTATTTTTGCACGCCGGTACGTCATGATTTTTCAAAATAATTTTGCAATACTTTTTGAAGATATTCATCATTAAATTGTATGCCAGATTGTGTAATGTAATTTTTTATTTTACTTAAATTTATCAGTGGGCCGCCGCCCTTTTGTATCAATGTATAGTTTGCTTTTTTACCTGTAAATTTTTCCAGTTCCGATACAATATATTTTACATCATACGTTTCCGGGTTTGCAATATTAATAACTTCATTTTTGAAAAGGCTGTCTTCAATGATTCCTTTGCAAATTTTAAATATATCCTCCATACTAATAATATTGCGCTGCGCATTTTCCCATAAATCAAAATGCGAACCCTCGATTATATGATTGTAAAAATAATTTAAAACCGTATGTGGGTTATTTGTTTTGCCGGCAATATTCGAAACCCTGAATAGGAGATAATTTGTATGTGCCGTTTCTATCAGAGATTCCATCCGGAGTTTATGCTGTACATAAGGCGCGTTTCGAAGTGATACATCATACACACTGCAAGTACTGAAATAAATTAATTTTTTACCGGGATGTTGAATAATATTTTCCAGTAATAATACATGTTCTTTTTCAAATTGCAAAGGATCAGTATTGGCAGAATTGGAAACGCCTGAAGCAAAAATGAGTACGTCATCATTTTTTTCATAACTACTGAAACCCTTTGCCACCATGCCTTTTCCAACAATCATTTGACCGGTTTTATAAAAAAAATTGGTTTATGTTTGAATCGTTATAGCTTTTTGTTTCTTTTTTTCTTTATAAAAAAAGAATATCGAGATGATGCATAACAGGACAATAGCAATTGAACTGATTGCTGTAATTCGCCAACCCAACGCAAAACTTTCCGGTTCAAACCTGAATTCAATGTTATGTGTACCGGCCGGTATCATGATTCCTCTTAAAACATAATCAACTTTTGCATAATCAGTTTTCTTTCCATCTATATATGCATTCCATCCTTCACTATAATACACCTCACTAAATACTGCAGGCATTTCTGCTTTTGTTACTGACTTATATGTGACGGTATCGTGCCTGTTGGAAATCATTTCAATGCGCGCAGAAGAATCATAAGCTGCGGGTTGATGCATTACATTTTTAAAAGTTTGTTCCACTAAAACTGTTTGTGCCGGATTAAAGTTCGTTAATGCATCCATGGTTTCTTTTGGCCCATTTGTATATTGAACATTTGGTACAAACCAGGCATTTCCCAAAGCAGCCGTATTCAATTGCGGCACATCTTCTGCCGTAATAATATATTTTGTATTCAGCATATTTAATACAGGCAAACAATTGGGAAATTTCAAGAGCTGGTTTTCTATGAGGTCCTGGTAGATGCTTAATTTGGCCGGGTGATAACCACCAATAGAATGATGGAAATAAGCGGTCAATGCACCCTGGTTAAATGCCCCGGAAAGTCCGCCATGCCTGAGATCCAGCACTCTATAAAAACTTTTATCCTGCATTATTTGCTGGTCTGCTTTCGTTGGCTGAAAAATATTTTCATAATCGTCTTTCGTAATATACTGGTCACTGTTTAAATATTTCACATCAATGATCATGATGTCAATGAAAGAAAAAATTCCAATCACAAGTAATACAATATTTGCTTTTACTTTTTCTTTTAAAAACAACCAGAGCATAATTGCACCAATGGCTACAAAAAATAAAGAACGTAACAGATCATCGAGATAAAGTGATCGCCTGTCGTCCTGTAATGCATGCAGGAAATTTTGAATGGGCGTTTTGATCTGGTCTTCCATTTTATTTACCTGCTGCAACATATAAGTATCCTGTTGAGAAGTAAAATCAAAGCTGAAATATAAAAAGAGCAGAAATACAAAAATACCCGCCATTATATACAATGCCTTTTTATATTTTTCTAAAAAGGCTTTTTTATCTTGTATCCTGAAAATAATTTTATCAAGCGCTAAGGTTGCAGTAAGACCCAGGAGTAGTGTTGGCACAACTAAGATCATACTCGGCGCCCTGAATTTATTATACATCGGCAAATACTCCAGCAGTAAACCATTGAAGCCTTTAAAATATCCTCCCCAACTCATAACAATGGTTAATAAACAACAGGAAAGCATCCACCAGCGATACTTGTCATCGAGTATTACAAATCCAACAATTGCAAGAAAACAAATGATCGCGCCTGCATAAGGCGGACCCGCTGTTCCAACACCATTTATTCCTCCCCAATAATAATTCGGGTAACCAAGTTGTTGCGCTAATTGTTGCGGCATTTCTTGCAGGGCACTGATCGCTTTGGACTTTTCCTGGGCTAATTCTGCATTCCCGCTGCTGCCACCAAACATACGTGGCACAAGCATTACAAAAGGTTCGCTTTTATACAAACTATAACTGAATGCATAATCCTCATTCAGTCCGGTGGAAGCTTTTGTTGAATCACCAGCATTCGTCATCAGGTCACTGCCACCTCGTATAGTTTCTTTTGCGTATTCAAAATTTGGCAATAATGAAACGGCACTAGTAGCCGCGCCGATTAAACCTGCCAATAAAGCAAAGCAGATCGCTGTGATCAAATGTTTGAAGTTCTTTTCTCTTGCAGTGCGGATGATAAATGCAACGCCCATAAAGGCAATGATGATGATCGTATAATAAATAATCTGGTAATGATTTTCTGCCACGAGCGCGGCAGTAAATAATGCAGTGAGCGCAGCACCAACCCAATATTTTTTATTATAAATAAGTTGAATTGAAGCAATGATTCCCGGCATAAACGCAATGGAATACATTTTTGTAACATGACCTACAGAAATGATAATGGGATTATATGTCGCATACGCGTACATCAATGCGCCGATAATACTGACCCATGGATTTATTTTAAATACCTGGGCTAAAAAATAAAAACAAATGCAAGCAATGAAAAAAAAGTTGATCGGGGAGGGGAGAAAAAGAGAAATGATATTGATAAAATATGGCGCGATATAATTATTGCTATATCCTAAGATTACATAGCCCGGCATACCACTAAACATCCCATTCGTCCATAAAGGTGCATGGCCATTTGAATCCATGTAATTTTGCTGGTCTTTGCTCATGCCGACCCATTGTGCCAGGTCACCCTGCTGCAATACTTTTCCCTGCAAAGCAGGTTTACAATAGACGACAGCGACTATTATAAAGATGGCAATTGCAATTAAATGTGGAAATAATTTTTGCCAATTGAACTTATTCATAACTTTATCTAATTGCAGCAAACCTACATGAACTCATGAAAATCACAAAAGTTTACTTTCATGATTCTTTTTTTTAAGAAATTGTTCGTTGTTTTGTTGTGAGGAATATGCTATGAATCAAAAACTATTTGCTTTTACCCAACGGGTTGCATTTCTATGTAACATTTTCTTTATTGGCTGTTTAATCATGCAGTATATCACGCTGGCACTTCCACAATTTGTAGTGTCCGTAATGCTGATGCTGGGCTGGGTTTTATCACCTATTATGAATGTGATTGCTTTTGTCTTTTTTATGTTTTCCATTTTAAAAGGCGACAGGAGTACATTTCCTGGATTTCTTATTATTATAAATACGTTTGCACTCTTTTATCAAATCTTTCATTTCTTTTTTATATGATTCAAAAAATCCTGAAAGATAAGCCCACCAAGCTTTTCATAGGCTTCACTGCTTTTTTTGTAGCCAATGCATTAATTGCAGAATGTATTGGCACCAAAATATTTTCACTGGAAGCGCTGCTGGGAATTCAGAAAGAAAACTTTACACTTTTTGGCCAGTCGGGCTTATCATTCAGCCTTACCTGTGGCGTTTTATTATGGCCTTTGGAATTTATCATAACGGATATCGTGAATGAGTTTTATGGGCCAAAAGCCGTTCGCAGGATCAGTTATACGGCGGTTGCTTTGATCTCTTATGCATTCCTCATGTTTTATATGGCCATCCACGTTCCGCCTGCAGGTTTCTGGGTGTCGAGTAATGTACACAATGGAGTTCCCAATATGCAGAATGCATTCAATGGAATATTTGGCCAGGGTATGCGCATTATTATCGGAAGCCTTGTCGCATTTTTAGTAAGTCAGATTGTGGATGTGACCATTTTTCATAGGATCAAAAAAATAACAGGAGAAAAAAAGATTTGGTTACGGGCTACAGGTTCTACGCTGGTTTCTCAATTGGTAGATAGTTATATTGTTTTATTTATTGCGTTTAGTGGCGTGTTTACCTGGCAACAAATTCTCGCCATTGGGATTGTAAATTATACCTACAAATTTATCATGGCAATTGTATTGACGCCTGTCATTTATATTGTGGAAAAAAGAATTGTAAAATATGTAGGCGAAAAAACAGCGCACGAAATGAAGAAAGCCGCGATGGGTCAACCTTACGATGGTTTCGAAAATATTCCAACAGCCGGCTAATCTTTTTTATTTTGATGGCCTTTAAAATAAGTATAAGAAAAAACCACTGGCCACGCAGTTATAATGATAGAGACTGCAAGTAAAATAATCAATGCAACTGAAAAAGAAAATATCAAGCCGCATAATGCGATGAAGAGGCCGCCTGCGAACCATAGTTTTCCGGCAAGCCGATGTGTTTCCCGCCAGGTATCATCACTCTCTAATGTCCATGGTGTACGGATTCCGGCAAAATAATTGGGTTTGATACTGTACATGACATTTCCCATAAAAGCAAAAAATAAACCTATTGCAATTGGTAATGCATTGCCGGATTCAAAGTGGCCGGTTTCGGCAGAACGAATGATCATACAATTGATTAAGAACAAAAGAAATACAACCCCAATAGCAATTTTCTTAAATGCAGCGGCGCCATATTTTACTTGTTTCTTTGGGTCAATGGATGGTAAAAATTTCAATAAAAGATAAAGTAAAATACTAAGAATTCCTAATAAACCGGTGGCTAACCAAAGTGCGGATTTTGAACTCGAATCATCTGCTTCACCCTTTAAATTAAAGTGCGTTGGTACAATAGCTGGCAGCCCGGAATAGATAGTTGCAAGATAAATCAGGGGAATAATTATAAGGCTTAAAACGATCCAGTCAGATACCATAAGTTTCTTTTTCATAATCAGTTCATTTTTTAGTATTCAATTTGATCAGCCACTTGATCATCTCATCCATTACAGTTGTATTGATAGAATAAAAAATATATTGACCTTCTTTTTCAGCAGTTACAAGTCCTGCTTGCCGGAGTAAATCTAAATGATGTGAAATGCTGGGTTTTGTGATAGTAAATTTTTCAGCAATTTCACCCGCTGTCAAATCTTTTTTTTTCAACAGTTCCAGAATCTCCCGGCGGGTAGAATCGTTCAGGGCTTTAAATAAAAGGTTCAAGTCGTTTATATATTTAGGCAAATATCTAAATATATTCTCAAAAAAACAAACTTTTAATAAGTTTGTTTTTTTTTGAATAAGGCCTTTCAAATGAATGAATGTGTTAGAACTTCTTAAGCGAGTAAAATGTTTTCCGCATCTTCTTTTTCTTTCAGTGCTTTAATCAGATCCAGCGCTTCTGCCACCACATCACACATGATGGTAACCAAAGAGCCTGGTTTTGCAGTGTTGTAAGCATGCATGATGGCTTCTTTTTCATTATAAATAATGGTTATAGGAATGTCAGATTTTTTAGAAATATTAATTCCTTCCACCAATAAATTCACAATTTCTTCTGCAGTACGGCCACGCAGGTTTTTATCCTGGCGGATAATGATTTCATCAAAACATCTGCCTGAAATAATGCCCAATTCCCGGATATCTTCATCACGCCTGTCTCCGGTACCACTGATGATGCCGACTTTTGGCGTGCCATCCATTTTACTTACAAAATCACAAAGTAATTCAAGCCCCGCTGGATTATGTGCAAAGTCAACAAGGAATTTGAAATGTTTGAAATCAAATAAATTCAGCCTTCCCGGTGTTTGTGAGGGTGAAGGAACAAATGTGGCCAGCGCCGTTTTAATATCATCAATAGCAACATCTTTAAATAAATAAGTTGCCAAAATAGATGGCAGTGTATTCATAATATTATGCAAGGCTTTTCCTTCATACGTGATGGGTATTTCACTTACTTTCATTACCCGTATTTTCCATGTTCCTTTTAATACAGAAACATAACCATTTTCGTACACCGCTGCATAACCGCCATTTTTACAATGCTCTTTGATGTAAGGATTGTTTTCATCCATGCTGAAATAAGCCACATTACAATCAAGACCTTTATGCATATTATATACCAGTTCATCGTCGGCATTTAAAATGGCATAGCCATGTTTGAAAGTTGTTTCTGCAATGACTGCTTTGGCCCTCGCCATTTGCTCGAGTGTGTCAATGCCACCAAGTCCTAAATGATCTGCAGTAACATTTGTAATAATGGATACATCGCAATTTTGAAATGCCAGGCCGGCTTTCAATAATCCGCCTCGTGCACATTCCAATACGGCAAAGTCAACAGTTGGATCACGCAATACAAACTGTGCACTAAGCGGCCCGGTACAATCTCCTTTCATCAACAACTGGTTTTGTATATACACGCCATCACTGGTTGTATAACCAACTTTTCTTCCTGCTGTTTTACAGATATGCGCCGTAAGCCTTGCGGTAGTGGTCTTACCATTTGTTCCTGTAATTGCTATAATGGGAATTCTACCGTTACTTCTGTCCGGGAAAAGCATATCAATCACTGGTTCTGCCACATTTCTTGGCAAGCCTTCAGCAGGTTCTATATGCATTCGGAAGCCCGGTGCTGCATTTACTTCCAATACAGCGCCGCCATTTTCTTTAATGGGTGTACGCAGATCTTTAGCCATAATATCAATACCACATATATCCAGGCCAACTATTTTTGCGATCCGCTCGCACATGAAAATATTGTCCGGGTGTACTTCATCTGTTACATCCGTAGATGTACCACCTGTTGATAAATTAGCGGTTGGTTTTAATAAAACAAGTTCGTCTTTTGATGGTATGGTTTCCATTGTATAGCCCATTTCTTCAAGCATCTTATCTGTATATGCATCAGGTGTAATTTGTGTGAGTACTTTTTCATGGCCAAAACCACGACGCGGATCTTTATTCACTACATCCAATAATTCCCGGATGGTATGTTTTCCATCGCCGACAACAGATGCAGGTGTTCTTAATGCTGCACAGATAAATTTATAATTAATAACGAGTATCCTGTAATCAACACCTGTAATATATTTTTCTACGATCGAACTTCTGCCGTATTGCCTGGCAGCTTCCAATGCTTTTATTGCATGATCCCAGGTATTGATATTCGTTGTATTTCCTTTTCCGTGATTGCCGTCAATTGGTTTTATCACCAGTGGATATCCAAATTTTTTCACAGCATCTTGCAACCCTTCTTCTGTGCGGACAACAGTACCTCGTGGTACAGGGATCTCGGAGGTTTCCAGCAAGGCTTTTGTTTCTTCTTTGTCACAGGCAATATCCACTGCGATATTGCTGGTGGTGCTGGCAATGGTTGCACGAATTCTTTTTTGATGAACGCCATAACCCAGTTGCACAAGGCTATGTTTATTGAGACGGATAAATGGAATACCTCTTTTTAGTGCTTCTTCCACAATGCATCCTGTGGATGGGCCGAGCCTTGTGTTCTCTCTTATTTCGCGCATGTTTTGTATATCCTCATCCAGGTTATATGGTATATTATCAACAAGTGCCTGCGCAATTTTTACGGCAGCCCTGGCTGCATAAACCCCTGCATCTTCTTCCATATAGCTGAAGACTACATAATAAATTCCTTCATCACCGGTCGTACGGGTACGGCCAAAACCACAATCCATTCCTGCCAGCGTCTGTATTTCCAGGGCTACATGTTCTATCACATGGCCCATCCACGTACCTTCTTTTACACGTAGAAAAAAACCTCCGGGAACACCTTCACTGCAGCGATGCTCATACATAGTTGGAAATAATTTTTCCAACCTTTCTAAAAAGCCATTGATCTTATTGGTGGGCCTTTGTTCCAGGTCTTCGAGGTTTAAACGCATTTGGATGAGTTTCAGCCTGCGCACGCTCCAGTAATTCGGACCTTTCAGCACTTTAATATCTTCAATTCGCATGTGTGTTTTGTTTTAATTTTTTTTGATGGGAAATTGTTTTACTCAACTAATAAATAAATTTTGGAAAAAAAGGAAGTTAGGTAAATAATTTTTCTGCAATAAAATAAATTTTTTTTGTAAAGCATAATATTTTTAAAAATTATTGAATTAACAAGAATGCATTACAATTTTTTTTATCCACATTTTTAAACGATTACATTTTAAAAATTTTACCATGCATTCTCTTAAAAATACAATTCCCTTATTTTTGTATGAACTACGAATTCAATTCATGAATGAAATAAAAGGAAAACTCTTTGCGATAGGCGGTGCTGAAGACAAAGGCACAAACCTTGAAACGGGTGAGATTCACAGGAATAACCTGAATTTTTTTGAACTTGGTATTTTAAGCCGGATCGTTGAAGAGGCCGGCGGACAAAATGCACGGATTGAAGTTGTCACAACTGCCAGTTCCATACCCAAAGAAGTTGGAGAAAATTATTTATCAGCATATCATAAAATTGGTTGCCGGAATATAGGGATTATGAATATCCGAAGCCGGGAAACAGTCAATGATGGAGATTATTTAAAACGCCTGAAAGACTGTGCCTGTGTGATGTTCACCGGTGGCAATCAATTGCGCCTGACTGCCATTTATGGTGGCACAGAATTTTTGAAAATAATTAAGCAGCGCTATTTGCAGGAAAATTTTGTCATTGCCGGAACTTCCGCCGGAGCCATGGCCATGAGTCAAACTATGATCTATGAAGGCAATGCAACCATGGCACATTTAAAAGGTGAAGTGAAGATTACTACAGGGTTGGGTTTTATGGAAGGCGTTATTTTTGATTCCCATTTTGAAAAGCGTGGGCGATTTGGAAGGCTTGCACAGGTAGTTGCTGCTAATCCTTCCTGCCTGGGTATTGGCCTGGGTGAAGATACCGGCATGCTGATCTCGGAAGGCAATAAAATGGAAGCCATTGGCAGTGGCCTTGTGATGATTATTGATGGCTCAAATATCAAACACAGCAATATTGCGGATATACCTGAAGGCAATCCCATTAGTGTTGAAAACCTGAAGGTTCATTTTTGTGCCAAAGGGAATGGCTATTTATTGAAAGAAAAAAAATTCGTGGAAAAAATGGGCGCTTCTACTACGCCGATCATGACTGATACGTTTTAATTTCCGTGTTTTTACTTTTTTGTAATTTTCTATATGTATTATTGGCCATGCGATCCGGGCAACTTTTATTTGTCATACTTTTTATTATAGCAATTACTGTTTTTTCTTTTTTAAGAGAAAAGAAAAAAAAGCCACGCGTTTTATTCTTTGGAGAACCTTTTCAAAACAAAGCAGGGCTTATATTTCAAATGCAAAAGATTGCCGGGTACGCGTATGATTTTTCCTGGCAAAATTTATCGCAAACGAATGGTGCTGCATATTTTGAATCTGTTGAAAAAGCAATTCATACAACAAATCCGAAAGCTATTTTCCTCAGTGTTGATTTGACCATTTCTATTTTAAGAGATGGAGAATATCAATCCTTAAATCTTTTGCCTTTTGAAAATTTTTGCAGGCAAAATGCACTTTCATTGCAGGAAAAGCGAATTCTCCTGGTCATCATTTTTCAAAAATCTACGATCAGTGATTTTGAAAAATTACTGAAAACGCTGGGTGAATTTTCTATACCTTTTATCAACCTGGATGAAATAACTGAGTTACAAAATTCCGGGAATAATGACATTAGTTTATCACAAGTGGAAATTGAAAAACTTGCTTCTAAAGTCAGTCAACACCTGGATTCCTTTTCTTAATTTTTTTAACTAGTGACATTATATTATCTTGCGAAAGCATTTAATTTTTAAAACCATAAACTATTACCATGGGAATCTGGATAACTTTAGGCGTCATTGTTCTTTTGATACTTTGGGCGGTTGGCATTTATAATAAGCTCGTTCAACTGAAAATTAAAGTTGATAATAGCTGGAGTGATATTCGTGTTTTTTTGAAAAAAAGATTTGATCTTATACCAAATCTTGTTAATACAGTAAAAGGGTATGCTGCACATGAAAGCCAGGTTTTTGAAAAAGTTACACTTGCCCGGAATGCAGCGGTGGCAGTACCTGCAGGAGATGTGCAGGGCGCTGCGCAGGCCAACCAGGCATTGGGTGGAGCATTGCGTGGTTTACTTGCTATTGCAGAAAATTATCCTGATCTGAAGGCCAATCAAAATTTTTTAGAACTGCAGCAATCCTTGCAAACAATAGAAACCGACCTGGGAAATTCACGGCGTTATTACAATGCTACCGTACGTGATTATAATACGGCCATTCAACAATTTCCCGGGGTGATTGTCGCCGGTATGATGCATTTTACGGCCAAAGAGTTCTATGAACTGGATGATCCGAAAGAAGCTGAAAATGTAGAAGTGAAATTTTAAACCAATGTCGAAAAAAATAGTTTTTCTTTTTGCATTTGTTTGTGGCATTTATATAAATGCCTCTGCCCAGGAATATTTTACCATTAAAGATTATGGCATTGAAGTGAAAGTTAATAAAGATGCTTCATTGGATATAACGGAAAATATTTTAGTCCACTTTACGGAACCGAGACATGGCATTTTCAGGATGATCCCTTTTCAGTATCAAAAAAATGCTTTGCCGGACAGTGTTGAAAAAGCCCAACAACAATTAAGCGGAGGTGGTTTTACCAGGACAATTATTGAGAATATAAAAGTTGATAACTGGAATTTTGAAACAAGTACATCAGGTGATTATAAACAGATAAAAATTGGTTCTGCAAATTCTACGGTTGATGGTGATCAAACTTATATTATTCATTATACGGTTTTAAATTCGATTAATTTTTTTACTGATCATTCAGAATTATATTTTAATCTTATTGGAGATCAATGGCCTGTACAAATTGATTCTGTTCACTTTCGAGTGATTTTGCCGGCCGCGCTGAATGAGGTTCCGGGATATTTTGTAGCAACCGGCAATACGGGTTCCAGGGAAAATAATACGGTTTCCAATTGGGAGAATAATGAAATATTTTCCGGTTCTACTACTACTTTATTAAATCCCAATGAAGGCCTGACAATTGGCATAGCATTTCCCAAAGATTTTCTTATCGCTCCGAATTATGAAATGCGTGGTTTGGGTTGGCTGGCACTTCCACTGGCCGGGTTTGTTGGAATGTTTTTTCTTTGGAATGCAAAAGGCAAAGATGAAAAACGCACTGTGCAAACAGAGTTTTATCCGCCAGAAGGTATCAGCCCTTCAGTTGCAGGATATATTATTGATAACACATTGGATACGAAAGACCTTACCGCGCTTATTCCTTACTGGGGTGCAAATGGATATTTGACAATCAATGAAACAGAAAAGAAATCACTGGCAGGTTTAATAAAATCCACTGAATATGAATTTATAAAATTAAAAGGGTTGCCAACTCAAAGTCCGGATTATGAAAAAACATTGTTCAATGGAATTTTTAAAACTGGAAATAAAGTAAAACTGGATGACCTGAAAAATGTTTTATATACGAGCATGAATTCGTCCAAAACTCAACTGCAGGCAGATATTAAACGGGAAGATTATTTTGTGAAGGGTTCAAAGAATATGGGTTGCCTTCTACCTGGCCTGGGCTTTTTGATTTTAGTAACAGGCGTTATTATATTAGCCTATACCTGGTATGATTACAAATGGCTGGGCATTGCTGTTTTATTATTGTCTTTACCTGTTTTGATATTTGGATTTTTAATGACGAAGAAAACGGAAAAGGGAACAGATTTATATTATCATTTACTTGGCTTCAAAGAGTTTATTAAATCTGTGGAAAAAGATAAGTTGCAGGAATTTTTAAAACAGGATGAACATTATTTTGATAAGGTCTTACCCTTTGCAATTGTTTTCGGGATGGCCTCAGTTTGGAAAGATAAATTAAAAGGCCTCGATATTCCTCCACCATCCTGGTATAATGGAAATTATAACAATGGCACTTTTAATTCGATGGTTTTCATGAATAGCATTAATAATTCAATGAGCGCAATGTCCGGCACATTTACAAGTTCGCCATCCAGTAGCGGCAGCAGTGGCGGTAGTTTTGGAGGAGGCGGGTTTTCAGGTGGCGGCGGCGGCGGAGGTGGCGGCGGAAGCTGGTAAAATAATTTTTAAAAAAAATACCCCGCATGGAAATACGGGGTGTTTTTTTTATGAAAAAGTATTTACTTGATCGTGATTTCTTTTGGCATCACTTTCAATTCTTCTTTTTTAGGCAATAACAATTTCAATACGCCATTCTCATACATCGCTTCGATATCATCCACATTAATTTTATCTTCCACATGGAAGCTTCTTTTAAAACTGGATTGGGTAAATTCTTTGAGATGTGTTTTATACTCATTTTTTTCTACCTCAGTATTTTTTTCATAACTGATAGTAAGCATTCCTTTTTCAACATTCACTTTGAAATCTTCTTTTTTCAAACCCGGAGCTACCAATTCAATATGGTATGCATCTTTGGTTTCATGAATATTTACAGGAGGTGTCATCCCATTTTGCTGTGAACGGCTGAATGATGGCATGCCGGTAAATAATTCGTCGAAAAGGTCGCTTAAAGGGTTGTAATTTTGCTTTGTGATCGTAGTCATAATTATAAATTTTATTGGTTATAAATTTTAGCATTAAGGTTCAAACAGTATGCCATAGCATTATGAATACCAATGAGTTGAAATTATTTCATGAAATCTAAAATTATCCGCCATTATGTCAATATCTTAAAAAATAAACAGACACAATGACTTATTTCATACAAATCTTTTAAAGAATAAACATTTTCCTTATTTTTGTTTTCCTTAAAATTAAAAATATGTATCCAACAGAAATAGTAACACCGATGAAAGCGGAATTGACAGAACATGGTTTCGCAGAATTATTAAATAAAGAAGATGTAGAAAATCAGTTGAAAGAATCCGGAACTACATTAGTAATGATCAACTCTGTTTGCGGCTGTGCGGCAGGAAGTGCCAGGCCCGGTGTGATCATGTCCGTTATGAATTCAGAAAAAAAACCAGATCATCTTGCGACAACATTTGCAGGTTTTGATGTGGAAGCTGTTCAAACTATTCGCGAACATTTAGCACCTTATCCGCCAAGTTCACCTGCAGTTGCATTATTCAAAAATGGTGAATTAGTTCATTTTTTAGAGCGTCATAATATTGAAGGCAAATCAGCACAGATGATTGCCAATAACCTCATTGCTGCTTTCGAAGAATATTGTTAGCAGCGCACATTATCCATGCACCGAGCAGTTGTTCGTGGATGGGTTAGTAAATACCGCCTCCTTTTTCTAAAGGAGGCTTTTTTATTTTTATAAATGTTACTACATTTTTAAAATGCATTTTATAAAAATCATTTTTTTAATTGTACTTTGCCCGTATAATATTTGAGTCAAATGCAATTTGAACATTCACTTTCTTTTGCGCGGGAGTTGGACAAAAAAGATCCACTGAAAAGTTTTCGGAAAAAATTTTATATCCCGGGGTATAAAGGAAAAGAGACAATTTATTTCACTGGAAATTCATTGGGCCTGCAGCCAAAAACTGTAAAAAAATATATTCTCCAGGAATTGGATGATTGGGCAAAACTCGGTGTGGATGGGCATTTCCACGCAAAAAATCCCTGGATGCCTTACCATGAAAAATTTTCCAAACCCATTGCTGCAATTGTTGGTGCGAAGCCGCATGAAGTAGTGGTGATGAATCAATTGACCGTAAACCTGCATTTACTCATGGTCACATTTTATAAACCCACGAAAAAAAGATTTAAGATATTATGCGAAGCAAAAGCATTTCCTTCTGATCAATATGCATTGGCTTCCCAGGTTCGTTTTCATGGTTTTGACCCGGAGAAAAGCATCATTGAAATTTCGCCCCGGCCGGGAGAACATACGATTCGCCATGAAGATATTCTGCATGCCATCAAAAAGCATAAAGATTCTTTGAGTATGGTTTTAATGGGTGGTGTAAATTATTATTCCGGGCAGGTTTTGAATATGCAGGAAATTACAAAAGCTGCACATGTTGCCGGTGCTTATGCTGGGTTTGACCTGGCGCATGCAGCCGGAAATATTTTATTGGAAATGCATAAATGGAAAGTTGACTTTGCTTGTTGGTGCAGTTATAAATATTTAAACAGTGGGCCGGGGGGCGTAGCCGGAATTTATATACATGAAAAATTTGCACGTGATACTTCGCTTCAACGTTTTGCAGGTTGGTGGGGCAGTAAAAAAGAAACACGTTTTTCTATGCCACCAAATTTTGAAGCAATACCTTCAGCAGAAGGCTGGCAAATGAGTAATGCACCCATCCTGTCCATGGCCGCACATAAAGCTTCACTCGATATGTTCCAGGAAGCTGGTTTAAAAAACCTCGTAGATAAAAGCAAACTATTGACCGGCTATTTATTTTTCTTACTTGAGAATTTAAATAAAAAGTACGATGGTTTAATGGAGATCATCACACAAGCCAATGAAAAAGAACATGGCTGCCAGGTTTCTTTATTAATGCTCAAAAATGGCAAAGCAATTTTTAATAAACTCCAACAAAACGGCGTGGTGGCCGACTGGCGTGAACCAAATGTAATACGCATAGCGCCTGTTCCTTTATACAATACTTTTGAAGATGTTTATCGCTTTTGTACAATTATAGAATCTATGTCAAAATAAATTTTACATGCAAATAAAAAAGGACATCATCATCAATGGAGCCGGGCTTGTGGGAAGTTTATTAGCCATTTACCTGGCAAAGCGCGGGCATGCTGTAAAGGTTTATGAACGCAGGCCTGACATGCGCTTATCCGAAGCAATCGCCGGGCGTTCCATTAATCTCGCACTGAGTGACCGGGGCTTAAAAGCATTGGAGAAAGTAGGTATCTCAGATGATATAAAAAAAATTGCCATTCCCATGCATGGCCGGCAAATACATAACGCGGATGACTCGGAGGCTTTTCAACCTTATGGTGAAGAAGGACAATTTATAAACTCTGTATCACGCGGTGAATTAAATATGCGCCTGGCAGACCTTGCGGAAAAAAACGGTATTGAAATATTTTTTAATGAGCGTTGTGATACAATTAACTGGCATAAAAATGAAGTGACATATATCAATGAAATATCAGGAGGGACTCATACAGCAAATGCAGATTTAATTTTTGGCGCCGACGGCGCTTTCTCCGCATCACGTTTACAACACCAGTTGCAATCAGACAGGTTTGAATACCAGCAAACTTATATTAATTGTGGCTACAAAGAATTGACGATTCCGCCAACAGCAGGCAATGAATTTGCTATGCAAATAAATGCTTTGCATATCTGGCCGAGAAAAGAATACATGCTGATTGCTTTACCCAACACTGATAAATCTTTTACCTGTACTTTATTTTTTCCTTTTGAAGGCAGCGATTCATTTTCAGCATTAAGAACAAAGGAAGATGTACATGATTTTTTTCATGAACATTTTAAAGATGCCATTGCCCTGATGCCAACATTGACAGAAGATTTTTTTAATAATCCAACTTCATCTTTGGTTACTATAAAATGTTTTCCCTGGGTACGTGATCATTCATTTGCATTGATTGGTGATGCAGCGCATGCGATGGTTCCATTTTTCGGCCAGGGCATGAATTGTGGTTTTGAAGATTGTGCAGTACTGGATGAACAAATTGAAAAATATGGGGATGACTGGGATAAAATCTTATCTGAATTCCAGGAATTGCGGAAACCTGATGCCGATGCGATTGCTGATCTCGCTGTGGAAAATTTTACTGAGATGCGCGCAAAAACAGCAGACCCGAAATTTTTACTGCAAAAGAAAATTGAAGCCAAGCTTCATGTAAAATATCCGGCAAAATGGATTCCCGCTTATTCGCTCGTTACTTTTTCTCCGGATGTTCGTTATTCCGTTGCAAAAAAAAGAGGCATGGCCCAGGAAAAAATCATGCAGGAAATTATGACTTTGCCGGGTATTGAAAAAGACTGGGATTCGCTGGAAATAGAAAATAGGATCATGAAAAAATGGGCGGAAAATAAGGATTGATATTTTATCTTTCAATAAGACCGTATATTTTTTCTGAAACCTGTAATGCCCACTCAGCATACATTTTGGCGGAATAATGTAAACCATCTTTTGCCTGGAAATTACCATCTGTTGCAACTAATCTTGTTTGGGCAGTGATATCTGAAAAATCCACTTTATTATTTTGGGAAATGAGTTTTCCTATTTCATTGAAATTTTCTATTTCAACAGTTATTTTTTCCTGGTCCATATCTTTTGCAAAAGGTGTTGCGCCCCAATCAGGTATAGATAAAACGAATACATGATCGGCATCGCCACCAGCTAAGTGTATTGCTTTATGCAATAAAAAAGTAAATTCAATTTCATATTCTTTTAAAGACAAACCGCGGTATTGATTATTCACGCCGATAAGTAAAGTCACGAAATCATAACTTTCTTCGAGTGTGGTTTGTAAAATTTGTTCGCCCAGTTCAAACGTGGTAAAACCTGTTTTTGCAATGATCTCCGGTGCATGAAAATGTATATTTTTCTGTCTCAGCAATTGCACAACCTGGTAGGGAAAGCTCTCAAATAATGGAACCGATTCGCCAATGGTATAGGAATCACCCAGGGCGAGGTATGAAAAAATATGTGTGCTCATTGTTTGAAGAATTATATTTTATCAACAATTTCTTATCAACAAAAATAAAATTTGCAGGCGGCAATTCATCATTTTATTTACTTTCACGCAACAATCATTTTTATGGCTTTAAATATTGTCTGGATCGCTTTTATACTCATTGCTTTTGTGATCGCGTTATACAAATTGATTTTCCTGCATGATACAACTATTTTTAAAACACTCACGGACGGGATTTTTGATTCCGCAAAATCTTCTGTTTTAGACATTGCATTTCCCCTGGCTGGAACGATGATATTTTTTTTAGGCTTAATGAATATTGCCGAAAAAGCGGGCGCTATCCGCTGGTTGTCCCGGCTCTTAAATCCTTTTATGAAAAGGCTTTTCCCGGAAGTCCCCGCAGGCCACCCGGCAATGGGAGAGATGGTAATGAATTTCAGTGCGAATATGCTGGGCCTTGATAATGCGGCAACGCCTTTCGGCTTAAAAGCTATGGAAAGTTTGCAAACACTCAATCCTAAAAAAGATACAGCAAGTAATGCGCAGATCATGTTTATGGTATTGCACACGAGCGGGCTTACACTCATTCCATTATCCATTATTACTTATCGGATTGCTGCTGGATCTGCAGAAGCAACATCTATATTTATTCCATGCGTTGCCGCAACTGTTTGTGCCACACTTGCTTCAATTATTATTGTAGGTTTTTTACAAAAAATAAAGTGGGATTTGGTACTGACTACCTGGCTGGCAGGCATCATCATTTTTATTAGCGCATTACTTTTTTATGTAAATCGTTTAAGTGATGCGGATAAAAATACATTTAGCAATATCACCGGAAACCTTGTGCTGGTAAGCCTTGTGGCAGTTATTGTAGCAGGCGGTGCCATCAAAAAAGTGTCTGTGTTTGATGCATTTATTGAAGGCGCTAAAGAAGGCTGGGGGATTGTGTTGAAAATAATTCCTTATCTCGTGGGCATGCTGGTAGCCATTCGCATATTTCGAGACAGCGGTGCATTGGCGTATGTAACGGGAGGTATCGCTTATCTTTTACATGCTGTGGGTTCTCCAACAGATTTTGTAGATGCATTACCGGTTGCTATTATGAAACCTTTCAGCGGGAGCGGAGCAAGAGGTTTGATGATTGATACGATGATCTCACATGGCCCGGATAGTTTTATAGGTAAATTGGCCTGCACTTTCCAGGGTTCGGCTGATACAACATTTTATATTATTGCCCTATATTTTGGAAGCGTAGGAATACGAAAAGTACGATATGCTGTCTGGGCAGGAATGTTAGTCGATATAATTGGTGTAATCGCAGCCATTATTATCGGCTATATTTTCTTTAAATAATTACCGTATTTTGTCATTTTATTCATTAAAATATTTTAAGAAATATTTTTGAAAAAGAAGGGGTAAATGTTAAAGATTTCATAACTTCGCGGTGTAAAAAACTCAAACCAATTTATGAAACACCCTTTTTTACTTATGGTAAGTTGTCTGTTATTAATGACAACTTATTCATTTTCACAAAAAAAATCAGATAAAAACTATTTTGGAAACGTTAGTGCAGAAGACTTTGCAAAAAATTCTTATGCCATAGACACATCTGCCGATGCAGTTTATTTATTTGACAATGCATCTTCCCATCATGTGGGAAATTCCAGTGGCTGGTTTTCAGTTATTTATGAAGTTCATACACGTATTAGATTACTTCGTAAAAAAAGCTTTGACGATTTGGCAACAGTAGAAATTCCCTTGCATAAATGGCAAAGTGATAAAGACAAGTTAACTGATTTGCAAGCCGCAACCTATAACATTGAAAATGGAAAAGTAGTTGTAACAAAATTGGATAAAAGCGCATTTTTCACGATTAAAGATGGAGATGATCAATTAATGAAATTTACATTTCCCAATCTTCGGGAAGGAAGTATTATTGAATACACGTATAAAAAAACGATTCCTAATTTTCAATATTTGCCTTCCTGGACTTTCCAGGGAAAATATCCAAGACTGGAAAGTATTTTTGAAACTGAAGTGCCTGACTTTTTTGAGTTTGTCACTATGAACCAGGGTTATCTAAAAGCTACTGATGAAAACGTTTCTTATTCATCCGATAATTTCTTTATAGTTGATCAGAGTGCAAGCACACATGCAGGCACGGAGAGTATAAGCCTTAGAAGTACCACGGTAAAACATACCTGGATATATAAAAATGTACCGGGAATAAAAACAGAAGAATACATTAGCCAATTGGGTAATTATGTACAAAAAGTAAGCTTCCAGTTTTCGGCGACTCATTTTACTGATATTTCACCAAAATATTTTTTACATTCCTGGCCAGATGCAGCAGTAGAATTAATGAAGAATAAAAATTTTGGTATAGACCTTGATAAAAATAATGGCTGGTTGAAAGATGAAATTGCTGCAAGTATTGAGGGCGAAAAAGATCCTTTATTAAAAGCTGAAAAATTATATACGGCAGTAAGGGATAATTACAAAAGCACAAATGATTATACCTTTTTATTAAGTCAGCCGCTTAAAAAAACTGCGCAGGCAAAAAGTGGCAATGTGGCTGATATTAATTTGTTATTAGTGGCGATGCTGAGAAATCAGGGGTTTACTGCCAACCCATTATTGCTTAGTACGCGCACTAACGGAAGAGCGTTTGATCAATACCCGATCCTTGATAAATTCAATTATGTAATTGCAGAACTTGAAATTGATAATAAAATTTATCTGCTGGATGCTTCAGACCCGGATCTTGGCTTTAATAAATTAAACCCGGAATGCTATAATGGAAACGGAAGGGTGATCACTACCAAACCTTTCCTGGTAAATTTATCCCCTGATATTTTGAACGAATCTTCCGTGAGTTCTGTTTTTTTAATCAATGGCGAAAAGGGTAAAATGAGTGGCACATCTTCAACATTGATGGGAGATATAGAATCTACAAATATGCGGATCAATTTGAAAAAGGAAACTGCTGAGAACTATTTTAAAGACATTCAGAAATCGTTTTCTTATGATATAAAAATGGCCAATGCGCGTATAGATTCTTTAAAGCAACCGGGCATGCCTGTGAGTGTTCAATATGACTTCAATTTTAAAATGGATGATGATATTGTTTATTTCAATCCCATTTTATCAGAAAATGTATATAAAACAAATCCATTTAAATCTGCGAAAAGATTCTACCCTGTAGAAATGCCGTATTGCATGGATGAAACGTATATCCTGGATATGGAAATACCGGAAGGTTATGTGGTGGATGAATTGCCGAAACCTGAAAAAGCCATGATGAATGGCAAAGATGGTTTTTATGAATATTTGATTCAACAGGCAGACGGCCACATACAACTTCGTTCCAGGTTGAAATTGAATAAAGCAACTTACGATCCCGCCTATTATGAAACACTACGCAATTTCTTCGCCTTTGTCGTTCAAAAACAAAATGAACAAATTGTGTTCAAGAAAAAATAACCTATGAAAATCATTCAATTATTTTTGTTCTTTTTTATTTTTCTGTTTGCCAATAATCTTCACGCACAATCCTACGATGTTAGTTTGATACCAGATTCATTAATGAAACATGCGAATGTTGTCAAACGTATGGAAGAGGTAAGGATCGTCATCAAGGGTATTGATAAAGCTATTATTTATCATAAGTATGCAATTACTATTTTAAATGAAGCTGGTGATAAATATGCGACTTATGATAATCTTTATAATAAGCTCATTGATTTAAGTAATATCAGTGGGAATTTATATGATGCTTCGGGAAAATTGATCAGGTCTGTGAAGCAAAAAGATATACAGGATTATTATAATGATGAACAAATGACATTAATCACGGACAATAGATTTAAGGTGCATGATTTTTATTATAAACAATATCCTTACACAGTGGAGTATTCCGACCAGCAAGCATATAATGGCTTTTTTATTCTCGATAGCTGGCATCCGCAACAAAGCAATGTAATGTCCGTTGCACAAAGCAGGTATGTAGTAGAAACGCCGATCAATTATGAACTCCGGTATAAGCAATTGAATTACGCATATTCTCCAACGATCCAAAATTCAGGTGATGTAAAAACCTATACCTGGGAGATCAGAAATAAATCCGCATTTGAATGGGAGGATTATTCACCTGCGATTGAGGATATTACTCCATCTGTTTATCTCGCGCCTGTCCATTTTAAAATTGAAGGCTATGAAGGAAGTATGGATACCTGGCTGAATCTCGGGAAATTTGTGGCGAGGCTAAATGCCGGGAAGGATGTACTGCCGGCAAACATAAAAAATGAAGTTCATTTACTCGTAGACGGCCTTCCGGATGTTCATCAAAAAGCAGTTGCTTTATATGAGTATATGCAAAAAAACACCAGGTATATTAATGTTAAACTGGGTATTGGCGGTTGGCAGCCTTTCGATGCAACCTATGTTGCTACTAAAAAATATGGCGATTGCAAAGCATTATCAAACTTCATGAAAAGTTTACTCGAAGAAGCAGGCATCAAGGCATATTATGTATTGGTACAAAGCGGTGATGATGAAATGCGGGGTTTGTGGGAAGACTTCCCCGCACCCTATTTCAACCATGCAGTTCTTTGCATGCCGAATGGAAAAGATACTACCTGGTTTGAATGCACCAATCAAACAGTATCACCTGGTTTTATGGGTGACTTTGTAGGGAACAGGCAGGCATTATTAATAAAAGATGATGGTGGGTATGTAGTTCGCACACCCATTTATACAGAAAAAACAAACAGGCAGGAAAGGAAAGTATCCGCAACTATTAATGAAGCCGGTAACCTGCGGGCAAACCTTTTTACAAAATATTTTGGTGTAGAACAAGAACTTCCGCATGCGTTGATCAATGAAGTGAATAAAGATGTCAGGGACAGGTATTTAAATGCCAAGATCAGTCTGCCAACTTATGAAGTGCAGGATGTAAAGTATGTGGAGATGAAAAAAGCGCTGCCGGAAGTGGATGAAACCATGCAATTAAAAGCGGATCGTTATGCCACGGTTTCAGGAAAAAGATTATTCATTAAGCCAAATCTTTTCAACAAAAATGGGGAGACACTGGATGAAGAAAAAACGCGGCATTTCCCCATCGAATATCCATCCGCTTTTAATCAGACAGATTCCATTGAGCTCATCATACCGGATGGCTATGTAGCGGAAGCCATGCCGAAAGATGTGCAACTTTCCAATAAATTCGGCAGTTATTCAATGACTGTTTCTGTCACCGGCAATAAAATAAATTTAGTGCGCAATTATACCCGCGTGGCAGGAATTTTCCCCGCTGCGGATTTCAAAGAATTGGCGGAGTTCAACAACAAAGTTTATAAAGCAGACCGCGGACAAGTGGTGTTGGTGAAAAATTAAGAGAAAAGAAAAATTACTAAGGCTTAAAAACTACAGCGTTTCATTCTGGTAAACAAGCCCGACAAATTAATCTTTCATAGTGGTTTTTGATAATGTAACCATATTAGCCACTGTCACTTTTTAATATATTGCTTGCGGCATCATTCGTTTAATTAATTCGTTCCTTTTTCTGTAACTGTAATCGTTTGTGCAGGTTCAGGTAATTATTACTGATATTATTTATAGCATATTGTTTTCTTTTCAAATGCTTATCTTCATAGAGTTGGAGTTGTGTTACAAGGCTATCCAGGTGCCAGTAACAACCAATATTATTTTAAAAAAAAATCATTAACAAAAATTATGGCAAAGAAAATTGACAAACAAAATTTACTAAACATCTGCATACAAAAGCAGGAAGAACAGGTTGATAATTTTAATAACCGGGTGGAGTCTATGAAATCAGATATCGGTAATAAAACCTATTCAGCCAGCCAAAGTGAAGACCGCAAAGCGGGTAAGACAGAAATGCTGCGGATCTATGAAAAAGAACTGGCCTTTTCCACAATGGATTTGGATTATCTGAAGTCGTTAAAACCTACTGCTGAATATTCAACAGTTCAGCCAGGCGCATTGATCATAACAAACGATCTCCTGTTTTTCATTGCCATATCTACGGAAAAATTTGAAATAAACGGTGAAACAGTTATTGGTATTTCTGACAGGGCACCACTATATAAAGTTATGGAGGGACTTGCGAAAGGCGACTCCTTTAAATTTAATGAAACAGAGTATGTGATTGAAGAATTATATTAATCTTACTGTGTCTATTGGACTAATAATCCCATGTATTCCAGTAATTATATATTTAATTCATAAAAAAGCCTGGCATTTTTTAGCTGTCTTGGTGAAAGCACTAATAAAAAGGAAAGCGGGGAATTATAATTTATTCAATTTCCCAATTCCGAGAAATTCATATATTAAACTATCTATTTCCCCGTTTTTAAATTTATAATAAGTAACCTGAGTCGGAGTAATATTTCTATTAAAGGAAGCTCTGAATACAGGCATTTTATCATTGCTTAAAATAAAATTGTCATACATACCGCCAGCATTTATATGTAATTTCAAAATGTAAGCGTATTTAAATTCAGGGATTTTGATTTTATAGTAAGATAGGATTTCCAGGAGCGCAGTTAAATCCCCTGAATATTTTTTGCCAACAGTATCAAAAATATGCTCTTCATAAAAACCAGAATCATTGCTACTTATTGGATTGACATCAGATGAGCTGATTGAGTCGATAACAACATTAAATTGCACTTCCTTTGATAAACTTATTCTTCGAAGAGTTCCTTGCGATGTCAAAGGGCAATCCACTGCGCACAATGTTTTATCGTACTTTGTAAGAACCGTCATTCTTTTACCTCTATCAAATTCTATATCGAAAGTAAAAAAAGGATAGACTGTTGTAAAAAACTCGAATACGTCGTACAATTCATTATCATGTAATTCATCTCTTCCCTGGGCAGTTCCTTCCAGGTTGGACATCATTGCCATACCTGCATATTCACACTCATGTGCGCTTAACTTATTTTTTGTTTTCACAAAAATTTTAATTTGCCTGGGTGCAAAATATTTGATATAAGCATCTTGTATGAATGTATCATTCACAAATTGATAATGATCATAATTGCTTAAAGAATCTTTCTCCAAATTATTTGTTTCCTTATATTTTAGTTTGCTATTTACTTTCGTGAATTTTATTTGCAAATTTTTATATACTGAATTAAATTTCATTTCGTTCAGAGGTCCAATTAAATATTCTTCATCATGAACATAATCACTATCCTGATTTGTTTTTATCAGGTAATAATAAATACTTCCGTTTTGAAAAGATTTTGCGACGATTAAACTATCAGGTACAACTGCATACTCAATTACATTTTCAGGTATTCTGCCAGTATAATCTCCGCCAGCCGTTCTATAGCAAATTGTATATATATCCTGGACATCCGTTTCTACTAAATAATAATTGCCTGTGATATTTTTTATATTACTAAATATATCACCGCATGAAATGGAGGATAAGATAATTACTAAATAAAGTACTTTTAAAAATAATTTTCTATCATTCATTTATTAATCAATTTATGAGCTATTGTCCATACCAATTTTCAATCTCTTATGCACTTGATGGTGTTGTCACCAACTATGTTCGATGTAAAAATTGTTTATTTTTCAATCCTAAGCTTATTCTTCTTTAACCAGCCAATAATTCATCTTCGTTCCATCTAATCCAATTGGCTGTAATCCTCCATTCTTTATTTCCCATATTTCATTATCAAAAATTCTATGCGCTTCAAGATAAATCCTGAAATAATTTGATTTGCGTTTCTTTAAAAAATAGGTTGGGTATTTAAAACCTCTTGAATCTATAATATAAAAAGCTTCAAATGTAAATTTAGTATGATTTAAGATTGTATCGCCAAAGGCATCTTCTATATGCAATGTGTCTTTTTTGGAAATTAAATATAGCTGGTAATTTAAAGGGTCATTATCTTTATATGTAACATCAAATTTTATTTTATCAAATAGATTTCTTTTTTCTTCAACATACATTTTTTCTTTTTTATCACGGCTGTTGAGTATTAAATTATTACCAGACTTACGCCAATATCCGCTGTCTTTAATTTTTGTAAACTCGGTCTTAATTATATAGTCAAAAGTTGAATCCGCATTTAAAGAAATTGATTCGGATGTGAAATTATAATCTTGCTTGGGGCTTTTGTATACACCAATAATATTTTGAAAACTATCTTGATTTGGAAAAGTGCTTTGGCAATAAAGTTCAGTGCAATTAGTTATAAATGCAATAAAAATAAAAAATAGAAAAAAAATGGATTTTCGAAATTGATATTTCATTCGCATTATATTTAAACTTCAATTGGAAAATTATTAATTTTTAAAGCAATAACAAAATCAATTTTAAATATCATTCCAATTTCTTAATATTGAGGAAATTCTTTTTCGCTAAAATAATATTTATGAAATCTATACTTACATCACTCATCTTTCTTTCGCTTTTTTCTGTTAGTGCTTTTGCACAGCCAACAGAGAAATCATCCTACAAAAACGCGGTACAGCTATTTGAAAATTTTTATAATGCAAATCAATATGACAGCATTTTCAATTTGTTTGCGGATGTAATGAAAAATGCTTTACCACTGGAAAAAACCAATGAATTTCTCGCAGGTTTATATACCCAGGCAGGGAAAATGTTGACACATGAATTTACTGGTTATGAAAATGGAACGTATGGTTCCTATAAAACTACTTTTGAAAAAGGTATTTTTGTTCTCAATATTTCTTTAGATAATGAAGATAAAATAAATGGTTTGTATATAAAACCTTTTGAAGATAACACGCAGACAATACAACGAAATATAACCAAACTCGCTTTACCTTTCAATGGCAGTTGGTTCGTAGTTTGGGGCGGCGATACGAAAGAATTGAATTACCATGTTCAAAACCGCGCGCAGAAAAATGCCTTCGATATTATTCAGGTTGATTCTTCCGGGAAATCATACCGTACAGACGGCAAAACAAATGAAGATTATTATGCTTTTGGGAAAGAAATTATTGCGCCCTGCAATGGCAAAGTGGTACAAGTAGTGAATGGCGTAAAAGATAATATCCCCGGCGAAATGAATACGTATGACGTTGGAGGAAATATAGTAATTATCAAAACAGCCAATGATGAATACCTCGTTTTCTGTCATTTCAAACACAATTCTATTGTTGTCAAGGAAGGCCAGGATGTGCGCCAGGGTGAACTTTTAGGCATGTGTGGAAATACGGGCAATTCTTCAGAACCGCATTTGCATTTTCATATTCAAAATGTTGAAAACATGAATAAAGCCACAGGCATAAAATGTTTCTTCGATCAGATCATGGTCAACGGTCAACTGAAAAAAGATTATTCTCCCATTCAAAATGATCATATTGAAAATGTGAAGTAATCACTTTTTTTATTTTTTCAATTAACGTACCAGGCACAATTCTTCCCATCTTGTTGTATATCTCGGCGAACGTAATTCCTGCCGCATTTTCCAGTGCTTCTGCAAGCCGCCGGCTGCATATTTCACCATATCATTGCGCATACTAAAATTGATATTGTCAATAGCTTTCATGAGTTGCTTTTGCGCGGGTACAGGCGGTACAAAAAGATTGGATTGAATGGAATTATCCGGCACAATTCCACTGAGCAACACACCTGCTTTCAGGTAGCGCGTTGCAGGTCGGTGTAATTCTTCCGCCAGTTCCAATGCATGAAAAATCAGTTCCGGCGTAGAAGCGCTCGGCTGTGGCAATTTGCGGCTGCGGTAATAGGAGGCAGGATTATATTCATATTCTGTATTGACATAAGCATTCGTCATTACAAACACTTCAATAATTGTTGCCGCGCTGCATTGGCGACGCAATTTTTCTGCAGCTCTTGCGGTGTATGTTGCCACGGCTTCTTTTATTTCTTTAATGCCTGAAACGGGGCGTCCAAACATGCGCGTAGTGGCAATACGTTTTTTCTTTTCCAGCGGGTCTTTCAGGTAAATACAAGGTTGCCCATTTAATTCTGCCAGCAAGCGCACGCCTACAACGCCACCCAAATTTTTGCGCGCCCATTCCGGCGGCATATCACGAAGCTGCGCGGCATTTTCCAGTCCAAATTCCACGCGGAGTTTCATGGCATATCGCCGCCCGATGCCCCAGATGCTTTCAATGCTTGTTTGTTGTAAAATCTTATTGATTTTATCCGGCGTCTCCATGACCATAATGCCCGCCGTAGCCACTTTATTTTTTTTGGAAAAATGATTGGCGACTTTGCTCAATACTTTGGTTGGTGCCACGCCCACGGAAACCATAATGCCCGTCCACATTTCCACCGTTTCTTTCAGGCGCTCTGCCATTTTATATAAATCCCCGAAAGGCACATTATGCAAATCAATAAAAGCTTCATCCACAGAATATACTTCCACATTTTCTTTGCCCGCAACCAGTGATAACGTATGCATGATGCGCGCGCTGAGGTCGCCATACAAATTATAATTACTGGAAAAAACGGATACATTGCTTTTTTCTATCAGCGCTTTATTTTGATAATAAGGCACGGCCATATCAATGCCCAGTTGCTTTGCTTCATCTGTTCTTGAAATAATGCAGCCATCATTATTGCTCAGTACCACCACAGGTTTCTTTGCAATCGCCGGCCGGAAGAGGCGTTCGCAGCCGCAGTAAAAACTATTACAATCCACTATCGCGTACATGTTTTCTTTTTATAATTAAAATAATTTTTCCTGTATGCCGGCGGTTGTTGATTGTTCAAAAGAAAACGTTGCTACAGGCTTCCAGGCGGCATCCTGTGTACTTCTTTTCAGCAGGTATAATTTATCCGCAATAAAACGCCCGCTGAAATGTTGATGGCTAAAAAACTGCCAGGCTTTTTCATATTGGCCGGGCAATAATTTTCGGGCAATAATGATCGAAGGTTCTGTAATAAACCAGGGCGTAATTTCTTCATTGATGCGAAAAAGAGATTGCATTTTGCGCAATGCCTGTATCGCATGCAGGATGGCTATTTTGCCCAATACGTTTATGTAAATGGTATGCGTGGGCAGACTTCCAAAGCCCTGTAATTCCAGGGTGAAAACGGGTAAAGTTCCCGCGATGGCGCTGATGCGCGGAAGCATGCGCGGTTCCATGAATTCGTATTGCGAAAATTTTACCAGCGTAATCTGCGCACGCGTATGTCCCTGCACCGCGCCATTTTTTTCAGAAAATATTTTTTTAATGCTGTTGATTGTTTCCAGTAAAACAGGCGGCAATTCCAGTACCAGCATATATTCCACGGGTTCTGCCAGAAGGCCGGCGCGGCGGGTTGCAAGGGTAAGGTCTTTTTTCATTCCATTTTTTTATTTTATTTGTTAAAATATTTAGCGTAAAGTTGCTAAATAAATTAGTAATTTGCAAATAAATTCTATTAAAAAATAAATCATCATAACTTTTAAAACCATTTTTATGCAGGAAGAAAATATGTACGGCGCCGCATACAAAGGCACCAAAGAATTTACGCAATGGGAAGTGCACAGTGCAAATGCCACAGGCTTTGGCGCAGCGGCAGATGATTATATGGACCGCGGCATTGACCTGAATGAACAACTCATTTTGAACAAAGCCGCCACGTTTTTTTTTCGCATGAACAGCGATGCGATGGTGGGTGCCGGTATTCAAAGCGGCGATGTACTCATCGTGGACCGCAGCATTAAAGCGGGAAATGAAAAAATAATTGTCGCGGCACTCAATGGCGAACTCGTCGTGCGGCGCTTCCGCCAGTCCACCAACCACCTGACCCTGGTGGCGGAAAACAAGCGCTATGCCGATATACAATTATTTGAATACAGTGAATACAAAGCCTGGGGCGTGGTCACTTGTGTCATCCATATTTTGGAAAAATCATTGCAGGTGCATGGCGCTAAGCCCGCGCAAAAAAACGCGCAACAAATTTTATATGGCAGTTAAGCAAGCAATTTTTTAAAAAATATTTATATGAAAAATACACCGCATAATCCAAATGCAAAACCGGCGCCTGCTGAAAAAAAGGACAATGAAAATTATGTGCAGGGCAGGGGCGCGCAGATCAATACAAAGAATCGTTTTCTAATTCATGAATCCACCCTGGAATACGTGGAAGCGATTGATGATTGGGAAGCTTCAAAAATAGACACACAATATATAGAACAGGAAGCCAAAACGATTGTGAACAAAGTGGATAGTCCGGATGTGGGTATGTTTTACAGCATGAATCCCTACCAGGGTTGCGAGCATGGCTGTATTTATTGTTATGCGCGAAATGTGCATGAATACTGGGGTTACAGCGCAGGAATTGATTTTGAAAGTAAAATAATAGTCAAGAAAAATGCACCACAATTACTACGCAAATTTTTACTGCATCCCAAATGGGAATGTGTGCCTATTTCACTCAGTGGAAATACAGATTGCTATCAGCCTGCGGAAAGAAAATACCAGATCACGAGGCAGTTGCTGGAAGTGTGTTTGGAATTTAATCAACCTGTTGGTTTGATCACAAAAAATGCCTGCATGATCCGTGATAAGGATATTTTTAAAAAGCTGGCTGCAAAAAATTTAGTCAGCATTTTAGTGTCCATTACATCTTTTAATGAAGATTTAAGGCGCGTGATGGAACCGCGAACAACCACGGCAAAACAGCGCCTGCGGATCATCCGGGAATTAAGTGCGGAAGGGGTACGAATGGGCGTGATGCTCGGGCCAATGATTCCCGGTTTGAATGATCATGAAATGCAAGGTATTATGAAAGCTTCCAGTGAAGCGGGCGCTGTTTTTTCAGCATATACTTTTATCCGATTAAATGGCGCGGTCAAACTTTTATTTCATGACTGGTTGTATAAAAATTTTCCGGATCGTGCTGATAAAGTCTGGCATTCCATTGAGTATGGACATGGTGGAACTGTGAACGATAGCAGGTGGGGAAAAAGAATGCGCGGGGAAGGGCCAGTTGCTGAAATTGTAAAGCAACAATTTACAAAATATAATAAATTATATGGCCTCAATGCAGAGCGATGGGGATTGGATACAAGTCTTTTTAGTAAGCCCGGCATGCAGGGAAAATTGTTTTAATTTTCCCATGTTTCTATTATTTTTTTTACAACGCCTGCGCTTCCAAATGCCAGTGTAAAACCACTTCCGCCATGGCCATAATTATGAATAATATTTGTGCCGGATTCGCGCTCCACGCGCACTTCACGGCGATAAGGCCTCAAGCCCGCCCAGCTTCCAAGCAGTTTTTGATTTTTAAGTGAAGGGAACACTTCGTACGCATTTTGCAAAATTTTTTCCAACACATTTTCCTCCGTTGTTTCTGTGAAAATATTTTCCTGGTATGTGCCGCCAACAATAATTGCATCTCTTCTTGGAACAATGTATAAAGGCTTTTCATTATCCAAAAAAATATCCATTCCATGTAAAGGTGCTAATAAAGCAACCTGGCCTTTTACGGGAATTAATTGTGTATCGTGGCAAAGTTCCCGGCTTCCTAATCCCGTACAATTCACTACGATCTTTGCTTCAGCAGAAAGCACTTCAAGATTATTGATTTGCCTGTTTATAAATTCCACACCATTTTCAATTAAATTGTTTTTCAAATAAGGGAGAAAAATCTGTGTTTCAATTAAAGGAACGATGATCTCATAGCAAGTCAAATAATCCCCGGGTGGCAAATTTTTTTTATCCATTTCTTTACAACTTCCTTCCGGCATAAATAACTTCCAAACCGGTTCTTTTTCGTCAGCGCCGGTGCGTAAAACTTTTATCAATTTTACCATACTTATACCCGATGATGGAATGTGCGATAATTTTTCATAGTTTTGATAACTTTCCTGGCACCAGGGAATACATTTCTTTTGATGGCTGATATGATATGGAAACCAGAATGCTGCAGCCCTGTCAGAAGTAATGTTTGGTGAAAAGGATGAAGAAATTATTTTTACTTTGTACCCCGCCTCAGTCAATACAGTTGCTACAGATAAGCCACTGATACCCGCGCCTGCAATTAAAATATTTTCATTCATACAAAAAACCGATTTGATATTGATTATAAAATTATGAATAAGAACAACCGGGGACAGATTTTTTTTATACCCATCATTGTTTATATATCTTTAATTAAAAACTAAACTGCATGAGCCGCTTATTTGTGGACCCCGATATTGCAAAAGCGCATACCATTCATACTGATTTTTACACATCTCCAATTTATTTTGAACAGGCAAAAGAAAAGATCTTTGCGAATTGCTGGCAATATGCCGCATGCATGGATGAATTGACAACGCCGGGTGCATTACCTTTTATGTTATTACCCGGTTTTATCAATGAGCCGTTGGTGGTTACACAGGATGAAAAAAAAGAATTGAAATGCCTGAGCAATGTTTGTACGCACCGGGGAAATATATTGGTAAATGAACGCTGTTCCATCAATCGCATGCGTTGTAAATATCATGGAAGGGTTTTTTCTTTAGATGGAAAATTTGTTTCCATGCCTGAATTTAAAGAAGTGGAAAATTTTCCGACGGACGCAGATAACCTGCATCAATTACCATTATTTAAATGGGAAAAATTATTGTTTACTTCTTTGCATCCAAAATTTAAAGCCAATGATTTTTTTGATGATATGATGGAAAGAATCAGTTGGATGCCATTGGAACATCTTCAATTCCGCCCGGATCTTTCCAAAGATTATCGCGTTAAAGCCAATTGGGCGCTGTATTGCGAGAATTACCTCGAAGGGTTTCATATACCATTTGTCCATGCGGGATTAAATGCTGAACTGGATTTTGGCGCTTACACCACAGAAATTTCTTTTTACTCCAGTCTTCAATTAGGTATTGCCAAAAAAGATGAAACTTGTTTTGATATTCCTGAAAATGCGGTTGATTTTGGTAAAAATGTAGCTGCGTATTATTTCTGGGTGTTCCCCAATTTGATGTTCAATTTTTATCCCTGGGGATTGTCACTGAATATTGTAAATCCCATTGGAATCAGTGAATCGAAAGTATCTTTTCTCACATTTGTTTTTGATGAATCAAAATTAGGACAGGGTGCCGGAAGCGGACTTGATACCGTGGAAATGGAAGATGAATATATTGTAGAAAAAGTACAGGAAGGCGTGCGTTCCAGGTTTTATAATAAGGGAAGATATTCCGTGAAGCATGAAAAAGGCACCCATCATTTTCATACTTTGCTGGCAAATTTTATGCAATAAAATAATCTGGGATTATTTGAAAAAATGGACAATTTCGTTTTGCGGAATGGAAACCTGTTCACCGGATTCCAAATTTTTAATAACACAATTTCCTGCTTCTAATTCTTTGCTTCCTATAATTGCAATGAAAGGAATATTTTTCTTTTCCGCGTAGCGAAATTGTTTATCAAATTTTGTTTTTTCATGAAACAATTCACATGACACTGATTCTTTGCGCAGTTGCTGCATGATTTGCAAAATCTTTTTACATTCATCTTCCCCGGTATTAAAAAATAAAACCTGTGCATTTTTTTTCATATCTGCGGGAAAATTTACCAGTGTTTCCATTACATCATAAATCCTGTCCACACCAAAACTAATACCAACTCCCGGAACATTTGGTACACCAAATAAACCTGTCAAATCATCATAACGGCCGCCACCACCAATACTTCCCATTTCCACATCCAATGCTTTCACTTCGAAGATCGCACCTGTGTAATAATTCAAACCACGTGCTAAAGTCGGGTCTATTTTAACAGCAATATTTCCAGGCAACATTCCCAAAATATATTTCAATTCATCTATACCTGCTTTTCCTTCAGGATCGTTACCCAGCAAGGCTTCCACCTGCATTAATTTTTCTTTATTTTTACCTCCAATGGCCAGGAAAATTTCAATAATTTGCAAAGCATCTTCCGGAATATTTTTGATTCTTAAAGATTCAATTACTTTATCTAACCCAACTTTATCAAGCTTATCAATAACTGTTGTTATTTCCTGAACACTTTCAGATAAGTCACAAATATTAGCGAGTGCAGTTAGTAATTTACGATGGTTGATACAGATTTCAACGCGTACATTCAGTTTATTAAAAACCTCAGAATATATTTCGGCCAATTCTATTTCATTCAATAAAGAAGTACTGCCCACAATATCTGCATCGCATTGATAAAATTCCCGGTATCTTCCTTTTTGCGGCCGGTCGGCACGCCAGACGGGTTGCATTTGGTAGCGTTTAAAAGGGAAATTTAATTGCCCGTAATTCATTGCCACAAATCGTGCAAAGGGAATAGTGAGGTCATAGCGCAGTGCGCGTTCTGTGATACCACTTGTATTTTTACCGGATAAAACTTTTTCAAATTCTTCTTTGGCTTTTTCAGTCTTCGCAGGATTATCCAGGCCATTATTTAATATTTTGAAAATGAGCTGATCACCTTCTTCACCATATTTACCCATTAATGTTTCAAGGTTTTCCATAGCCGGCGTCTCCAATGGTTCAAAGCCGTGCAGTTCAAAGGTTTCCCTGATTGTTTTAAAAATGAATTCTCGTTTATAAATCGTGTCTTTTGCAAAATCGCGTGTGCCCTGGGGAATTGAAATCTTTTTCATGTAATCATTTTTTTGATGCCGGCTTTTAAAAGACATGCATCACAATTGTTTCCGGGAATGTCTTTTTTAATATTAAATAATACCTGTGACGTTATTTTTAAAGGCAAATATACAAGCCATGTTATATTTTTAAGCTTTGCTATCAATATCCGGCTGTTGAAAATATGTGATTTTATGGAAATTGAATTAAAATGAATCATTAGCATCAATTGAATTAATTTAAAAAAATTAATCCATACGACAGTTATTTAAAAATTATTATCTTGCCAACCTGGAAAAATCCTTCAACAAATATGAATGAATCAATAGAAACAAAGAGAGCAAAGCGGTACAGGCAGTCACGGACGATATATAACATCGCGATGGGGTTACTGATTATAAGTATTGGGGTTATCTCTTTTTTTGCTGAGAAATGGAATCTAACAACTTTAAGTTCTTATGACCCGATGATCAGGAATAGTTTTGGGGTACTTTGTTTAATTTATGGCGGGTTCAGATTATACCGCGGCTTTCAAAAAGAATACTAAGACTGGAAAATGAAACGAAATTTTATATTGGGTTTTTTGTTGTTTTGCCAGTTTAGTTTGCTGATGTCCTGTAAAGATAAAAATGATAAAGTCGTATATGATTCACCAACACAGGGAACAATTCATATAAGTGTTGACGAAAGTTTTAAACCGGTTATCAGTGAACAAATAAAAGTATATGAGTTTTCAAATCCGGATGCACATATTATAGCAAGCTATAAACCGGAGGCGGATTGTTTTCGGGACCTGGCAAATGATAGTACGAGAATGATCATTGTTGCCAAAGGCTTATCGGATGAGGAGAGTAAAAAAATGACGGCTTCACTGGGTTATAAGCCTACCTGGGATGTGCTGGCGTATGATGCTGTAGCAGTGATTATCAATAAGGAAGGGCGTGACAGTGTTTTTACGATGGATCAATTGAGAAATGTTTTAAATGGTACAGACACTTCGTTGCAAATAGTTGTGGATGGGGACAATGCTACGAGTACTGTACGTTATTTACTGGATTCAGTTGTTCGTGGCAAGTCATTCGGGAAAAATGTAGAAGCGGCCAAAAATAGTATGGGTGTCATAGATTTCATTTCAAAAAATAAAGACGCTATAGGATTGGTGGGTTCGAGTTGGGTAGTAAATGAAGATGATCCTGAAGTGAAAGGGTATTCAAAAAATATCCGGTTTGCATTATTGGCATGTGATAGTTGTGGTGAAGGAATTTTTGCAAAACCCTCGCAGGCAACGATCATGTATGGACAATATCCTTTGGTACGACCTTTGTATTATATATTAAAGGAAAATGCAGCAGGCCTGGGAAGTGGATTTGTAGATTTCATGATGATAGAAAGAGGGCAACTGATTTTTAAAAGAAGTTATCTTGTGCCCGCAAAAATTTACTTTGGCATCCGAAAAGTTATCATTGAAAAATGATAAATCTCTTAATTATAAAACGAAAAAAGAAGACAATTATGAAGAAAACAATCCTTGCCCTATTCTTAGGCGTATTTTTTTCATCCGCAACATTTTCACAATCTGTAGCCGATGGGGTCAAATTTTTATATTACCAGCGTAATCAAAGTGCGGTTCAAACGCTTGAAAAAGTGGTAGCCGATAAACCAAAAGAAGTACCTGGCATTTACTGGTTAGGCCAGGCTTATATAGCAGAATATGGCTTATCCGGAAACAAATCCGACCTGGAAAAAGCTAAAACTTTGTACCAAAAGGCCCTGACAGATGGTGTGAATGATCCATACATCTGGATCGGTATGGGACATGTGGAAGTTTTAGAGGGAAAAAATGCTGAAGCAAGGCAACGGTTTGAAGCAGCCATAACCAATACGAAAGGTAGAAGGGGCGCTGAAAATCCGGATATTTTAAATGCAATTGGTCGTGCTGAAGCAGATGGAAGCAGCCAGATTGGAGATCCCCAATATGGTATTGATGTACTAACCCGTGCCAAAGCAATAGATCTTACAAACCCCGATATTGATATAAATCTTGGGCTGTGTTATTTAAAATTGACCAGCGATAAAGGTGGTGAAGCAGTAGAAGCTTTCCGTGATGCCACAGTGCGTGATCCTAAATATGCAGCCGCTTACTGGCGCATTGGACGGGTATATCGTTCTCAAAATAACTTGCCTTCCATGAATGAATGGTTTGGAAAAGCCATTGCTGCCGACCCGAAATTTGCACCTGTGTACCACGATTATTTTGAATACTACCAGGAAAGGGATATCAATGCAGCAAAAGAATTTTTGGATAAGTATGTCGCCAATGCAGATAAGGATTGTAATACAGAATTTTTTGTGGGAGACTATTTATTCCGTGCCGGAAAATACCAGGAATCACTGGCAAAAGCAGATGAAATGAGTAATGGTGAATGTAGAGATTATCCACGTTTACCTTTATTATATGCGTATGACTACAACAGGCTGGGTGATTCAGTAAAATCATTAAATTACTTGCAGAAATTTTTAGTGTCAATGCCTGCATCTCAATTAAAACCCACAGACTATGCTTTCGCAGGAAGGGTATTTAAAAGCATGTCAGGTTATGAAGATTCTGCAGTAAGTTATCTTTCTAAGGCAGTTGAAATGGACACTGTACTGAAAAATAAATTATCCTATATAGATACGATTGCTTATTTGTATAAAAAAATAGACAAACCTGCTGAGCGTGTGGAATGGCTAAAAAAATCTTATGCCATGAATCCCAATCCTTCTAACAGGGATATATATGACCTGGGCGATGCTGCACTGGCGCTGAAAGATTATGCTTTGGCAGATACGATGTTTCAAAAATATATGGAAAAATACCCTGACCAGATTTATGGATACAAAGGGTTAGTAGATGTGGCCCAGGGAATGGATACAACCGGTGCTGCCGCAGTTATACCAATGAACAATTATATTAATTTTTTGTTGAGTGATACGACCAAGTACGGAACTACGATTGCTTACTATCATGCTTTGTTGGGCGGTTATTATGTCAATCAAAAGCAGGATTATGACAGTTCCATTATGGAATTTCAAAAAGCATTACAATTTGATTCTTCCAATGCACAATACAAGCAATACCTGGATATATTAATAAAAGCAAGAGATAAAAGAAAAGATGGTGGTGGTAAATCGGGCACAACCAAATCTCAGGCAGATAAAAGCAAAGGCAAAAAATAAGATTATAAATTCATTATAAAAAAAACTCCACGAAAGTGGAGTTTTTCTTTGTGAGCTACTTGCACTATTTTTGCAATGCAAAATAAGTGTATGCCCTTCCTTCAAATCTTAGCTCAAATTCCTGTAACAGGCTCAGCCACAGATTATGCGCCGATCGCGTTACAATTAATTTTCGTAATTGGATTTATTGCCACCATGCTGGTAGCTTCCGCTTTTATCGGCCCTAAAAGAAAAACTGCGGATAAACTGGAAAATTTTACGAGTGGAATACCAAGCCATGGCGACGCGCGACAGCCAATCGCCATCAAATATTTTTTAGTGGCTATACTCTTCGTGTTGTTTGATGTGGAAGTTATTTTCTTTTATCCTTACGCAGTGAATTTTAAATCACTCGGCTGGACTGGATTTGGTGAAGTGCTATTATTTACTTCTTTTTTTATTATAGGTTTTTTCTACATTATAAAAAGAGGCGCTTTGAACTGGGAAGAGTAATTAAAAAGAGTTTATGAAAAATGAACCGTCATTTTTCTAAAAAAAATATATATCATGGCAAGACCGGTAAGATTTAATGTAAACCCTCAAAATCCAAAAATTAGTGATGCCATTGGCTTTACTGATTTGCCTGAGGGATTGGAAGGGGAAGGATTTTATGCAACAAAATTTGAAAAAATAGTTGGATTGGCCCGCAAAAATTCTATTTGGCCATTACCTTTTGCCACATCCTGCTGCGGTATTGAATTCATGGCTACTATGGGCTCGCATTACGATCTCGCCCGCTTTGGTTCCGAGCGTTTGGGATTTACACCACGGCAATGTGACCTCCTCATGGTAATGGGAACCATTGCTAAAAAAATGGCGCCCATTGTGAAACAGGTGTATTTGCAAATGGCCGAACCAAGATGGGTTTTAGCAATGGGTGCCTGCGCATCTTCAGGAGGTATTTTTGATTCCTATTCTGTATTACAAGGAATTGATCAAATAATACCGGTTGATGTTTATATTCCAGGTTGTCCGCCAAGGCCGGAAGCAGTATTGGATGGTGTGCTGAGAATCCAGAACCTGGTGCATAATGAAAGCCTGAGACGCAGGAACAGCCAGCATTATAAAGCTTTACTCAATAGTTATGATATTCAATAAACCATTTGCTTTAATAGCATTGTTACAAATATGGAAATAACGAATCAATATATTCAGGAACGACTTTCAGAAAAATTTGGAGAAGAAATTAGCTTTTTCCTCGATCCTTATGAGATGCTCAATATTGAAACACCGAAAGTTAAAAACCTGAAACTAATGCAGTTTTTATTTGATGATGAAATATTGCGCTTTCGTTTTCTCACGGATATTTGCGCAGTGCATTATCCCGATCAGAAAGGCCGTGAATTAGCCATCGTATATCACTTGCATAACCTGCAGGATAATGTGCGGATCAGGTATAAAGTTTTTACTTCCATAGAAAATCCGGATATTTTTACAGCAACAGGATTATATCAATCTGCGAACTGGCTGGAAAGAGAAACCTATGATTTTTTTGGAATTAATTTCGTGGGTCATCCCAACCTGAAAAGAATTCAGAATGTGGATGAAATGGATTATTTCCCTATGCGGAAAGAATACCCGATGGAAGATCAAACCAGGATTGATAAGGATGATGAAATGTTTGGCCGCGGAAGTTCGGTATTATAATTTTTTAAAATAGAAGATAAATATAAACAGGATGTCTGATCTTATTTTTCCCAATATCAAATTGCCGGAAGGTTCTATTGAAAAAAAGACGACCACGTTAAACATGGGCCCAACGCACCCTGCAACGCATGGTGTATTTCAGAATATCCTGGAGATGGATGGCGAGCGCTTGATTTCTTCAGAACAAACGATTGGCTATATTCACAGGGCTTTTGAAAAGATTGCAGAGAGAAGGCCATTATACCAGATTACTACTTTAACGGACCGGCTCAACTATTGCTCGTCACCCATTAATAATATGGGCTGGCATATTACCTGCGAAAAATTATTAAGGGTAAAAATTCCTAAACGCGTTGATTATTTGCGTGTCATTATTATGGAATTGGCGCGGATTTCGGACCACTTGATTTGTAACTCTATTGTTGGCGTTGATACCGGGGCATTGTCTGTGTTTTTATACGTGATGCAATACCGCGAACTTATTTATGAAATTTATGAAGAAATATGCGGTTCAAGGCTTACTACAAATATTGGCCGCATTGGCGGATTTGAAAGAAATTTTAATAACATCGCATTTACCAAACTGGAGAAATTCCTAAAAGAATATCCCGGCGTATTGAAAGAATTTGAAGCGCTCCTTCAAAGAAACAGGATCTTTATGGAACGCACGATTGGGGCGGGTCCGATCAGTGCTGAAAGGGCTTTGAATTACGGATTTACCGGCCCAAATCTTCGTGCAGCCGGCGTGGATTATGATGTTCGCGTGCATACGCCATATAGTAGTTACGAAGATTTTGATTTCAAAATTCCTGTTGGAAAAACGGGTGATTGTTACGACCGGTTTTTAGTGCGAAACCAGGAAATGTGGCAAAGCCTTTCCATTATCGAACAGGCTTATAAAAAAGTACAGGAATTTAAAGGAGCTGAAGCAGAAGTATTTCATGCGGATGCGCCGGAATATTATTTACCACCCAAGCAGGATGTTTATACAAAAATGGAAGCCTTGATATGGCATTTCAAAATTGTCATGGGCGAAACGGAAATTCCTGTTGGCGAAGTATATAATTGCGTGGAAGGTGCAAATGGCGAACTCGGATTTTATTTGATTAGTGACGGCGGCCGTACACCTTATCGCTTACATTTCCGCAGGCCATGTTTTATTTATTACCAGGCCTTTAATGAAATTACGCAGGGTTGTATGCTGAGTGATGCAGTGGTTGTATTGAGTAGCCTGAATTTGATTGCCGGTGAAATGGATGCATAGAAAAATGAATTTTAGTTGAATTTTTTTATAAAAATTATATATGGTTTTTTCAGAAGAGAAATTAAAAGAAGTCAGCAGGATCATTTCCTTTTATCCTGAAGGAAAACAGAAAAGCGCCATCTTACCTGTGTTGCACCTGGCGCAGGAAGAAAATGGCGGATGGCTTAGTACAGAATCAATGGATTATGTGGCCACACTTTTGCAACTTGACCCAATTGAAGTATATGAAGTTGCCACATTTTACAGCATGTATAATTTTCATCCTGTGGGTAAATATATTTTTGAAGTTTGCCAAACCGGCCCATGTATGATCAAGGGATGCGATGAGATCATCGCATATATCAAACAGAAATTAAATATTGGCATTGGTGAAACCACAACCGATGGCATGTTTACTTTGAAAACAGTAGAATGTCTTGGTGCATGCGGGTATGCGCCCATGATGCAGTTGGGGAAAACTTACAGGGAACATTTGACCAAAGAAAAAATAGACAGCATTATTGAAAGTTGCAGAACAATGAATAATTAATTGAATAAGAATAGCCGTTGAATTTGCAGAAAAATGTTTACTGCAATATTTTAAACGAAATATTTTATAAAAAATGGTAAAACTACTTTTAGAAAACGATCATATAGAAGGCATTCGTTATTTCAAAGCGTACCGCGAAAATGGAGGTTATCTTTCATTGGAAAAAGCCATGCAAATGCAGCCTGCTGATATTACCGAACAAGTAAAGTTAAGTGGGCTGAGAGGCAGGGGTGGAGCAGGTTTTCCAACCGGATTAAAATGGAGTTTTTTGGCGAAGCCTGAAAATACACCCAGGTATCTCGTATGCAATGCGGATGAAAGTGAGCCCGGCACTTTTAAAGACCGCTACCTGATGGAATTTATTCCGCATTTATTGATTGAAGGCATGATCATTTCTTCATACGCATTGGGTTCCAACAGATCTTATATTTATATACGCGGCGAATATGCCTGGATCGTAGATATTCTCGAACAAGCTATTCAGGAAGCAAAGCAAAATGGTTTCCTGGGGAAAAATATTTTAGGAACTGGTTTTGATTGTGAAATATATGTTCATCCCGGCGCAGGCGCTTACATCTGTGGAGAAGAAACTGCTTTACTCGAATCACTCGAAGGCAAAAGAGGAAATCCCAGGATCAAGCCTCCATTCCCGGCTGTAAGAGGTTTATGGAATTGCCCGACCGTTGTAAATAATGTAGAAACACTTGCAGCAGTTGTTCCCATCATCAAAATGACTGGCGCTGAATATGCGAAGATTGGCGTGGGCAGATCAACAGGCACAAAACTAATTAGTGCCTGCGGCAATATCAACAAGCCCGGCGTGTATGAAATTGATATGACTATTTCAGTAGAAGATTTTATTTATAGCGATGAATATTGTGGTGGTATTGCAAATGGCAAAAGATTAAAAGCTTGCATTCCGGGTGGTTCTTCAGTGCCAATTTTACCCGCTAATCTTTTGCTTAAAACAGCAAAAGGAGAAACCAGGTATATGAATTATGAAAGCCTTGCTGATGGCGGATTTGAAACCGGGAGTATGATGGGCAGCGGTGGTTTTATTGTGCTGGATGAAGACCAGTGTGTAGTAAAGAATACCTATACATTCGCCCGTTTTTACAGGCATGAAAGCTGCGGACAATGCAGCCCCTGCCGCGAAGGAACCGGTTGGATGGAAAGGATTTTAAAGAATATTGATACAGGAAAAGGGAAGATGAGTGACATAGAATTATTGTGGGATATCCAGGGAAAAATTGAAGGGAATACAATATGCCCGCTTGGTGATGCGGCGGCCTGGCCGGTTGCAGCTTCTATCAGGCATTTCAGGGATGAGTTTGAGTGGCATGTTTTAAATCCGGAAGAATCACAAAGAAGAAATTATGGTTTGGCAAATTATGCCGCACCTTTGGAAACAGTAGCTTAAGACTTTTATTTTTTTATTTATATTTCGATTATGCCTGAAGATTTATATAAAGTAACCATTGATAATATAACGATAGAAGTTCCACCCGGAACTACTATCCTGCAGGCTGCGCGCAAAATCGGTGGTGAAGTAACTCCGCCAGCCATGTGCTATTACAGTAAACTTGATGACAGCGGCGGAAAATGTCGTACTTGTTTGGTTGAAGTAAGTAAAGGCAGTGAAAAAGATCCGCGGCCTATGCCGAAACTTGTTGCCAGTTGCCGCACTACAGTGATGGATGGCATGGAAGTTAAAAATATTACCAGTCCGCGTGCTTTGGAAGCGAGAAAAGGAGTTGTAGAATTTTTATTGATAAATCATCCTTTGGACTGCCCGATATGTGACCAGGCAGGTGAATGTGATTTGCAGGACCTGAGCTATTCACATGGCACTGAAGGAACACGTTTTGAATTTCAGAAAAGAGTATTTGAATTGCATGATATCGGCCCTTATATACAACTGCACATGACACGTTGCATTCTTTGTTATCGTTGTGTTTATGTTGCTGATCAGCTTACCGATAAAAGACAGCATGGTATTTTAGACAGGGGAGAATGTGCGGAAATTGCCACATATATTTCAAAATCTTTGGATCATGATTTTATTGGAAATGTAATTGATGTATGCCCGGTTGGTGCACTTACTGATAAAACTTTTCGTTTTAAAAACCGTGTATGGTTTACAAAACCTGTAGATGCGCATCGCCACTGTGATAAATGTGCAGGCCTGGTAAGATTATGGTTGCGTGGTGATGAAGTTTTTCGGGTTACTGTAAGAAGGGATGAATGGGGTGAAGTGATTGATGCTCCAGATGGAAAGCCGGCCTGGATTTGTAATGAATGTCGTTTTGAAAAGAAAAAAGAATCTGACTGGATCATTGAAGGGCCTACCCATATCAACAGGCATTCTGTAATTGCACAGGGACATTATGAAGGGTTGAAAATGCCCAAAGAATTTTTACCGGAAGTCATTGGAAAAAAACCACGTTTGTTTTTAAACATACACAACGTAAGCGAAGTGAACCGGCCCGATATTGACCTTAGTTTAATTGAAGGTCCTGCAACAAGTGATGATTTTGAAAAACCTAAAAACGATTAATTAGCAATTATGTTTTTACTCACGATTGACTGGGGATTTTTTTTAGAAAAATTGATCTTAATTGCAATAGTCATTACACTGTCGCTTGTCATCGCGATGTATGCAACGTATGCAGAAAGAAAAATTGCCGCCTTTATGCAGGATCGTATCGGGCCTAACAGGGCCGGGCCTTTTGGCATTTTACAACCACTTGCCGATGGCATGAAATTATTTTTCAAAGAAGAGATCATCCCCACTAATTCCAATAAATTTTTATTCATCATGGGGCCGGCATTAGCCATGCTCACTGCAATGATGACTTGTGCTGTGATTCCATGGGGAAATAAACTGGAATTATTCGGCCGGAGTATTCCATTGCAAATAGCAGATATTAATATTGGCATTCTCTACATTTTTGCGGTTGTAAGCCTGGGCGTTTATGGAATCATGATTGGTGGCTGGGCATCTAATAATAAATTTTCATTACTCGCCGCGATGCGTGGCGCATCACAGGTAATCAGCTATGAACTGGCAATGGGTATTTCACTGATTGCATTACTCATGCTTACGGGCTCACTCAGTTTGAAAACAATTGTAGAACAACAAATGCAACCCGGCCATTTTTGGAACATAGCCTACCAGCCATTGGGATTCCTGATATTCTTTATATGTGCTATGGCAGAATGTAATCGTGCACCTTTTGATTTGCCGGAAGCAGAAAATGAATTGAACATGGGTTATCACCAGGAATATTCATCCATGAAACTGGGTTTTTATCTTTTTGCTGAATACATCAATATGTTTATCAGTAGTGCAGTAATGGTAACATTATTTTTTGGTGGTTATGATATGCCTTTTGTAAATGAAACACTTTTATCACCCAATGTTGCAGCGATTATTGGAGTAGTTGCATTCTTTGCGAAAATATTTATTTTCATTTTTATATTTATGTGGATCAGGTGGACTTTACCCCGGTTCAGGTATGATCAATTAATGAATCTTGGCTGGAAAGGTTTGATTTTACTGGCTTTGGCGAATATGTTGATCACGGCAGTAATTATATTATACAGGATGTAAAAAATGAAATTAAAAAAAAGGCAGATTTCTATGGAAGTCTATGCATAGTAAAATATTTTTGCAATGATATATAGCTTGTTGGTCAGCGACCAACAAAGGCGTGGAAAAATTGATTGACGAAAAAGAAGAAATATGGAAGCATTAACGAAAAACGTAATGGAGGTGGACAGGAGGCCAATGAATTTTTGGGAGAAAATTTACCTGCCGGTAATTTTAAAAGGCATGACTATTACATTCATGCACATGTTTAAGAAAAAGCCAACTATCAAATACCCGGAAGAAACAAGATATTTTAGCCCTGTATTCCGTGGCATGCAAATCTTAAATCGCGATGAAGAAGGCCGTGAAAGATGCACTGCATGCGGCTTATGCGCCGTTGCATGTCCTGCGGAAGCGATCACCATGGAAGCTGCTGAAAGAAAACCGGGTGAGGAACATTTGTACAAGGAAGAAAAATATGCGGCACGTTACGAGATCAATATGCTGCGTTGTATTTTCTGCGGTTTGTGTGAGGAAGCATGCCCGAAAGATGCCGTTTATTTGTCGGAAACTGTTACCCCGGCAGATTATGCCAGGAAAAATTTTATTTATGATAAAAAAGATTTGCTCATCCCTGACCCGGTGAATGACCCGGAGGGTTTTGCAAAAGCAAAAGGCTTGCATCAATAATTATAATACAAAACTGCTTCTTCAAAAATGGATATAACTACGATTATTTTTTGGTTCCTCAGTGCTCTTGCACTTTTTAGTGCAATCATGGTAGTGACGAGGAAGAATCCCATTTTCAGTGTGCTTTGGCTGATTGTCGTGTTTTTTGCGATCTCCGGTCACTATCTTTTACTGAATGCACAATTCCTGGCTGTTGTAAATATCATTGTATATGCCGGCGCTATCATGGTGTTATTCCTGTTTGTAGTGATGATGATGAACCTGGATAATTTACCCGTTGTTAATAAGAATACCTGGATGAAATTTTTAGGGGTAATATCTGGTGGTTTATTGCTTTGCATTCTTGTTTCCACTTCAAAATCCGCTGCTGATATGAATTTGAAAACGATTGTTTTGAAAGATGGAGATATTGGACTCATTGAAAATCTTGGAAAAGTTTTATTTACAAAATATGCATTGCCATTTGAGATAAGCAGTATCTTATTTTTAAGTGCGATGGTGGGCGCTGTGGTTATTGGGAAAAAAGAATCATAAAAGAAATTAAAGAATATGCCAGTTTCTTATTATATCATTTTAGCTTCTACACTTTTTTGTATTGGTGTAGCGGGCGTGCTTACACGAAGAAATGCGATCATCATTTTTATGTGTGTTGAATTAATGCTCAACGCAGTAAATCTTTTATTGGTTGCTTTTTCAAAAATGCAAAATATCGCTACACCTCCGGGTGGAGTGACAGTTGGAGGTACAGACGCACAATTATTTGTTTTTTTTATAATGGTAGTGGCGGCGGCAGAAGTGAGTGTAGGACTGGCAATCATCGTAATGATGTACAGGAATGTGCATTCTATTGATATTAATTTTTTGAACAGGTTAAAAAACTAAATGAGTTTTTAAAAGGTAAAAGAAATTTTCTACTAAAAGATTTTTATGAACGCACTCGTTTTATGTATTCCGCTTCTGCCTTTCCTGGGATTTTTGATCGTGGGATTATGCCGTAATAAATTGTCAAAGACAATGAGTGGAATTCTTGCTTCCGGTGTTATTGGCATTTCTTTTATATTGACACTGGTTATTTTCTTTTCGCATAGTTATTCTCCAAATGCAATTACGTATTTTAATTTCATCAGCAATTCACAATACAATATTCCTTTTGCATTCCAGGTAGATCAGTTGTCCACTTTATTCATGCTCATCATTACAGGAGTTGGCTTTTTGATACATGTGTATTCTACAGCATACATGAGTGAAGAAACACCTGAACATTATGCCCGTTATTTTTCGTATCTGAATTTATTTGTTTTCTCCATGTTATTATTGGTACTGGGAGCGAATTATGTGATCATGTTTATCGGTTGGGAAGGTGTAGGAATATGTTCTTATTTACTGATCGGATTTTGGTTTAAAAACAACCAGTACAATTATGCGGCACGCAAAGCTTTTATAATGAACCGCATTGGTGATGTGGGATTTTTGCTGGCTATTTTCTGGTTACTCGCAAGGTTAGGCAGCGCAGATTATAGTATTGTTTTTTCAAATGCATCCACGCTTTCCGTAACAGATGTAACCGGGATCACAATTTTATTATTTGTAGGAGCGATTGGTAAAAGCGCTCAAATTCCTTTATATACCTGGCTTCCTGATGCCATGGCGGGTCCTACGCCTGTTTCTGCTTTGATACATGCAGCAACAATGGTTACAGCAGGCATTTATATGATTGCAAGAAGTAATGTGTTATTTTCCATGAGTCCGGTTACTATGGATATTGTTGCGGTCATTGGTTTGGCAACTGCTATTCTCGCCGCGTCAATTGCATTATTTCAAAATGATATTAAAAAAGTTTTGGCTTATTCTACGGTAAGTCAATTGGGATTCATGTTCGTTGCATTAGGTGTTGGTGCTTATACAACAGGCGTTTTTCACGTGATGACACATTCATTTTTTAAAGCCTTATTATTTCTTGGCGCCGGTTCTGTTATTCATGCGATGGGTGGCGAACAGGATATTACAAAAATGGGCGGACTCAGAAAAAAAATTCCCATTACTTACTGGACATTTTTAATAGCAGTACTGGCAATTTCCGGTTTTCCTTTTACTTCCGGATTTGTTTCAAAGGATGAAATTTTAATGGCTGCTTATGCACATAGTCAGCCACTATTCTGGCTCACTACTTTTGCTGCAGTACTTACTGCACTTTATATGTTCAGGGTCTTCATGCTTGTATTCCTCGGAGGTTTTCGTGGGAGTGAAGAACAACAACACCACTTACATGAATCACCGCCAGCCATGACAATTCCTTTGATTATACTCGCAGTGCTTGCTGCAATTGGAGGCTTTGTACAATTACCTGAAATCTTTGGAGGCCATGATTATTTCAATGAATTTCTCGCACCTGTAGTTCCTGCATTTAAACATGTGGGTGAAAGTATGGCCGTTCAGGAATATTATTTATTGGGCGGCACCGTTGTCGGATTATTAATTATTTTCTTATTATGTAAAAAATGGTATGCAGTAAAACATTTTGAAGGAAAATATACAGGTATAAAAAATGTGCTGGCGCACAAATGGTATATTGATGAATTGTACGATGCGATTATCGTAAATCCTTTTAATAATATTGCCGGATTTTTAAAATCTATCGTTGAAAAATCAGGCATAGACGGGATTGTAAATGGTGTTGGCCGGTTCATTCAATATTCATCCAGGCAAGTAAGGCTGGTTCAAAGTGGAATGGTGGGAAATTATATCCTGATCATGGTTTTATCAATAACTGTTTTATTTATGGTATTCTGGAACCAGGATTTGATTATAGGTTTTTTACAAAAAATATTTTAAGCGAAAGCGCATTTGAATTTTATATATGATTGCATTACTTCTTATACTTATTCCTTTTTTAACAGGCCTTGCTGCATTTTTTATGCGTGAAGGAAAAATGGCCCGCAACTGGTCATTATTTTCATCCCTGTTGACGCTTTTATGTATTATTTTATTAATTACAAACAGTGTCTCCGCTTCAAATGCATCATTTGATATTGCATGGCTGCCATTCTTAGGAAGTCGGTTTACATTGGCCATGACGGGTATGGTAAAAATGCTGGTATTATTGAATGCCATTATTTATTTTATTGTTTTTTTAGCCACATTCAAAAGAGCATTTATACAACCAGGCCGTTATTTCGGATTGATGCTTTTAATGCAGGCCGGCATGATGGGCGTATTTCTCGCAGCAGATGGTTTAGTATTTTATTTCTTTTGGGAACTCGCACTCGTGCCTGCATATTTTCTCTGCTCACAATGGGGCAATGAAAAACGCATACAGGCAACTTTCAAATTCTTTGTCTATACATTTATTGGTTCTTTATTAATGCTGATCGGGATGATTATCATGCATGGTAAAACTCCGGATCATTCGTATGCATTGCAATCATTCATGCATGCAAATCTCAGCCTCACTGAAGAAAACTTTTTGTTCTGGTTATTTTTTATAGCATTTGCTATTAAGATGCCCTTGTTTCCTTTTCATACCTGGCAACCCTTTGCTTATGAACAGTCAGACACATCTATTACAATTGTATTAAGCAGCGTAATGGTGAAGATGGGCTTGTTTGCTGTATTACGCTGGATACTTCCGATTTTTCCGCATGCCGCCGTTTCCAATAGCCACCTCATAATTATTTTAGGAGTCATCAGCCTTTTATATGCATCGGTAATTGCCGTGCGGCAAAATGATTTAAAAAGATTGATCGCCTATTCCTCTATAGCGCATATTGGGTTAATGTGTGCAGCTATATTTTCAGGCACAGTGCCGGGTATGCAGGGCGTGATGGTGCAAATGTTTAATCATGGAATTATTGTAGCAGGTTTGTGGATCACTGCTGAAGTAATAGAAACACAATACGGCACAAGAAAAATTAGTGAGCTCGGTGGACTGGCACAAAAAGCGCCTGTACTCGCTACTTTACTAATGATTATGGCGCTTGGAAATATTGCGCTGCCACTTACAAGCGCATTTGTCGGGGAATTTTTAATGTTCAGCGGGATATTTCAATACAGTATTATTATTGGGGCTGTCGCTTTGATAAGTATTATTTTATCCGCTATTTATACACTGAATATGGTACAAAATATTTTTTATGGTAATACACTTCCTGCAACACAGGATGCAACAGATATCAACAGGAATGCAAAATATGCAATGATCATTTTAACGGTGCTGATTTTGTTCCTGGGCTTTTACCCGCAGCCACTTTTGCAGTTGGTGAATGATAGTGTACAGGGCATTTTATCGGGATTAAATTTTGTTTTAAAGTAGATCAAAGAATACTATGAATGCATTAATACTTTCTGCGGCCTGGGGCATAATACTTATGTTTTGCAGTATCCTGGTGAAGAATAAAAAAAGCTTCGGGTATATAGCCGCTTTTGGTTTACTCACTATTTTGATTGGAAATATTGCTGACACGTATGGCATGCAAATCACGCATTACAATATTTATCCAATGCTTTCCCTGGACAGGTTTGGACTTTTATTTAACACCATTGCCATCTTGTCTACTTTGATTTTTGTATTACTTTCAACAATTGAAATCAGGAAAACAGGTAAGTATCAGCCTGAATTTTATACACTGATATTCTTTGTGCTTTGCGGAATTACAATTCTCACGTCTTACCAGAATTTACTGATGCTTTTTTTGGGCATTGAAATTTTGTCCATTCCATTATACATTCTAACAGGCAGCGATAAGAAAAATTTAAAAAGTAATGAAGCATCATTAAAATATTTTTTAATGGGTGCATTCTCCACGGGCATAATGCTTATGGGTATAGCGCTGATATATGGTGGTACGGGCACTTTCAATCTCCAACCTTCCACGCACAGTGTAGTGGGAACTTATCATGGGATTTCTTTTTTAGAAATTACCGGGCTGATTATTCTAATGTGTGCCATGGCATTCAAAGCATCTGTAGCGCCTTTTCATTTTTGGGCGCCGGACGTATATGATGGCGCGCCAACACCGGTGACTTCTTTCATGGCGACAATAGTGAAAGCCGCGGCATTCATTGCATTTTTTAAATTATGCGAAGTACGTGTAGCAGATACCAGCGCCGCGATAAATTGGAAAATGATTTTTTCCATAATGATCGTTGCGACATTATTTATCGGAAATATCACAGCAATTTTTCAGCAAAGTGTAAAACGAATGCTGGCGTATTCAAGTATAGCGCAGGCCGGCTTTATGATGTATGCAATTTTCAGTTTAAATGATGTTGCCAAAGAAGGCTTATTATATTATGCACTGGCATACAGTTTAGCAACAATTGGCCTTTTTGCAACCATGTCAAAAATGAAAGATTATACATTTGAAGGCTACAATGGCCTGGCTAAAAAGCAACCTACACTTGCAGCGACAAATGCGATTTTTTTGTTATCCCTTTCCGGGATCCCGCTTACAGCCGGCTTTTTTGCAAAATATTATATGCTTGCATCCGTGATCAAAACCGGTTCAAATACCTGGCTCGTGATAGTGGGCGTTTGCTTCGCGGCCATTGCAATTTATTATTATTTCCGCCTTATTCAATCCATGTATTTTAAAACCGGAAACCCCGAAACGTTGGATGAAGAAATTACACCATTTTTCAAAAATTCATTAATTGCTGTTGCTGTATTAATTATTTTGCTGGGTGCCTTCCCGCAATTGTTGCTCAACTGGTTTTATTTCTAACCATTTATACTTTATCTTTTCCTTCCTTCTATTTTATCTATTTTTGATTGCAAGTGCTGCTTATCTTTAATTAAATAAAAATTTTTCTGTAGCAACCTTTTTGTTGCATGCAAATAAAATGTTGATATGACTTTAAAAGATTCTTTTTCACTGGCCTGGCAAACCGTTAAAAGTAACCGGCTGCGCACCGGCCTCACAGTTGCGATCATTGCATTTGGCATCATGGCGTTAATCGGTATTATTACCGCCATTGACGCGATGAACAGTGGACTTCGGGATAGTTTTTCTACGATGGGTGCCAACGGTTTTACAATATCTTTTAAAGAAAGATTCAGGTTTGGAAATGATAATGAAACAGAAAAGGTTGATAAGACGAAAGTAAAAAAATCAAATCTTGATAAACCTATTCTTGTTCATGATGCAGAAACTTTTAAAGCAAATTTTCATTTTCCCGCTGATGTAAGTATTGCACTCAACGGCCCGGGCGGACAGGAAATAAGTTACGGAAATAAAAAGACCAATCCGAATATGCGCCTCAATGGCGGAGATGAAAATTATTTGGAGGTGAATGGTTTCTCACTGGCTGCCGGCAGGAATTTTAACCCATTGGATGTGCAAACAGGCCGGAATGTTTGCATTCTTGGAGACGGCGCTGCTGCCAAATTATTTGGTGCAAATACCATACGGGCTGTAGATAAGATCATCAAAGTGCAGGGCATTCCATACCGTGTCATTGGCGTTTTAAAAGCAAAAGGTTCCAGTGCTTTGTTCCGTGCAGATGATATCGTAATTACAACGTATAATAACCTGCGCGGTCTTCAGAATATTTCCAATTCTTATACCATTGGTGTTCAAACATCTGATGTACAGCAATTGAACGCAGCCATCAGCGAATCCACTGCATTAATGCGTGGTATTCGTAAATTGTTGCCTACTGAAAGCGATAATTTTGTTATTGAAAAAAGTGATAAACTGGCAGAAACTTTCATTAGTTTATTAGGCGCCATACAAGGCGCAGCCGGCGCTATCGGCCTGATCACATTATTTGCTGCAGCGATTGGTTTAATGAATATCATGCTCGTTTCTGTGAACGAAAGAACAAGAGAAATTGGTTTAATAAAAGCATTGGGCGGAAAAAGGAAAAGTATCCGTCAACAATTTTTATTTGAATCTACAATCATCAGTGTCTTAGGTGCAGTCTTCGGAATTATCATGGGCGTACTGGTTGGAAATTTATTTTCCATATTTCTAAAAACAGGCTTTGTTGTGCCCTGGGGCTGGGTAATTACAGGGGTTATAATATGTACCGCTGTGGGATTACTGGCAGGCTTATGGCCCGCGATCAAAGCATCCAGGCTTAATCCCATCACAGCATTGCGTTACGAGTAATTACTGTATATTTGATACATGAATATTGCCATTATCAACGGCCCAAATCTTAATTTGCTCGGAAGCAGGGAAACGGATATTTATGGAAATGAAAACTTTGAATTTTTTTTTGAAAAATTAAAAAAAGATTTCTCTGCTGCATCACTCACTTATTTCCAAAGCAATGTAGAAGGCATTTTAATCAATGAATTACAAAAGCAGGCTTTGCAAAATGATGCCATCATTTTCAATCCCGGTGGTTATACACATACATCAGTTGCTTTAGGTGATACGGTTGCTGCGATCAACTGTCCTGTGGTGGAAGTGCATATCAGCAATATTTACGGGCGGGAAGACTTTCGAAAAATTTCCCATATCAGTGCACAATGCAGCGGTACAATTTCAGGCATGGGTTTGGATGGTTATACATTGGCCGTTCATTATATTTTAAATATAAGGAGCGAGAAGCATTCATAATAAATGCCTTTTTATATCGTTCAATTAAGACAGTGTTTTTTAAAAAGTAAGAATGAAAAGTTTAATTTTAATAGTATGTGTTTTTATTTGTTACCAGGGTTTCTCGCAGTGTAAAACTTACAGGCTTGATGGTAAAGGAGATACATTGAATTGCATTGACAATAATAATTTGAAACAGGGAAAATGGATCTCAAAATTAGAACCCCTGCGTGGTGAACCGGGCTACCAGGAAATGGGTTTTTATAAAGACAACCACAAAACCGGTGAATGGCAAGCTTTTACCCTGATTGGCGATCCCATTTCTGTAGAACATTATCGTTGGGGATATAAAGATGGCTCATCCGTTTATTATAATCTCAATGGCATTGTTCGCGAAGAAAGCTGGAAAGCCATTGATCCAAAAAATCCGTATGATACTGTAGATGTGCCCGATCTGAAAACAGATACTGTGTACACGAGAATAATAAAAGTTGAAAGCTCCACCATTAAACAAGGCACCTGGAAATATTATGACCCGCAAACAGGCAGGTTAATGAAAACAGAAGAATATGTTTTAGATCAATTGGTTGATCCCACAAAAAAATTGGTATTGACTGCACAGAATTCTACTGACTCCACGACTGCTAAAAAAGCGGATCCTTCCAAAGTAAAACCTGCAGAAGTGCTGAAATACGAAAAGAAAAATGAAGGAAAAAAGAAGATCAAAGTGCGTGATGGCGCAACCGGTGGAAATTAATTTTTTCTAAAAGAATTAGCGAAGCAATTCTTCCGCAGTTTTTGCAATCAGGTCAATCTTTTGTAGTTGCATACATTTAAAATGTCCCAGCGGGCATTTCGCGTAGCCAATCTTACTACAGGGACGGCAGTATAATTTTTTTACTTCAAAATTTTGCGATTTATTTTCCTGTGTTCCATAATAGGGCGTCATACCAAAAGCTGGTACTGTATTTCCCCATATTGCAATCACCTTTTTTTGAAATGCGGCTGCGATATGCATCAGGCCTGTATCATGTGAAATAACCAGCAATGATTTTTTAACGAGCCACGCACTTTCATTCAGGTTGAATTTTCCACAGGCATTATAAATTTTTATCCGGTCATGGCGGGCAATTTCTTCACCAGTTGCATGATCCTCGGGGCCGCCTAATAAAACAATAGGGTGTGCAATTTCGGAACATAGCGTGATCAATTTTTCGAGCGGTAACTTTTTAGTGTTTAGAGCAGCTCCAATAACAATTCCGATATACCCGGAAGCATGCGTTGCCGGGAGTTCTGTTACGGGCACTTCATCTTTTTTGGGGATAAAATAATCCAGGCCTTTTCCATCATTTTTTACGTCGAATGATTTCAAGGTTTCCATATAGCGGTCAACAATATGAATATCGGGAAGCACATTAATTTTCAAAGCCGTAAGCAGCCATTTTTGAATATTCAATTTGGGAAAAGAAAAATGTTTTGCCGGTTTCAAAAATCGTTTGATTTTTAAAGTCCGGAGATTGTGGTGTAAGTCAATGATGCAATCAAAATTTTCTGCTTTCAAAATTTGCAAAATTTCTTTTTCATTTTTCCCCCATGCATGCAGTTTTGAAATGTATGGATTTTCTGCCAGGATGCTGGTAAATGAAGTCTTGGTGAGGTAATGAATTTCCGCATTGGGCAACGTGTTTTTCAGACATCGGATCACCGGTGTGGTGAGAACAATATCACCAATAGAAGATAAACGGATAATGAGAAATTTCATGCAGTTTTCAGTTTATCTAAAAATAAAATGAATACAAATATGCTAATCAGTTTTTGCAGGTTCTTTTTTACCGCCAAGAAATAATTTAATCAAAACCGGCAATGTGGTAATCAGGATGATGACAATTGCGATGGCCTCAATATGATCTTTCAGGCTATAACCATATTTATTCAATACCCAGTTTTGCAGGAAATGTCCGCCGAGCATCATGGATGTAACCCAAAAAATGCTACCCATGATATTATAAAAAATAAACGTTTTTTTATCCATCTTTACGATGCCCGCCACGATGGGCGCAAATGTGCGGATCAGTGGTAAAAACTTTGCAAGCAAAATGGTGCCCTTGCCATATTTTTCATAAAAGTCATGCGCTTTCAAAAGATGTTTTTTACGAAAAAGAAAAGTGTCTTTTTTCTCATACAATACTGGCCCGGCTTTTTCACCAAACCAATAGCCAACTATATTTCCCAGGACTGATGCAATGATTACAAGAATAATAATCACACTATAATGCAGGCCAAAAAATTCCTTTGATAAATCACTGATATAAATCCCTGCTGCAAAAAGTAAACTATCACCCGGCAGGAAAAATCCCAGGAACAAACCAGTCTCGGCAAATATCACAATCAGCATTACGTAGAGGCCGCCATTGTGAATAATCCATTCTATAAATTGCTGAATAAACCCTTTTTCCATGTATGAATTTTAAAAATTAATTTAAAGATTTTTCCCATTTACTTACAGCCGTTGTTGCCAATGCATTTCCCAATACGTTGGTCATGCTGCGCAGCATATCGCAGAAATGGTCAATGGGCAATATTAAGGCAACTCCTGCGGCGGGAATGTTAAACATAGCACAAGTTGCAAGCACTACTACAAGAGATGCGCGTGGCACGCCGGCAATACCTTTGCTCGTCAGCATGAGCACCAGTAACATCGTCAATTGTGTGCCCCAATCCAGGTGTATGCCATAAGCCTGCGCAATCGCAATACTTGCAAAAGTCATATACATCATACTGCCATCGAGGTTGAAAGAATAACCCAGTGGTAGCACAAAAGAAACGATACTATTTTTGCATCCAAATTTTTCCAGTTCTTCTGTGAGTTTAGGAAAAACAGCTTCGCTGCTTGTGGTACTGAATGCGATGATCAGTGGTTCTACAAGTGCCCGTAATAATTCCGGTAATCTATTTTTCAAAATGAGCCAGCCCACAAAGAGCATCACGATCCAGAGGGATAAAATACCTATCGAAAAATACATGAAATATTTTCCATAAAAAATAAATATCTCCAGGCCATTTGTTGCGATAACACCGGCAATAGCGCCGAAAACCCCAATGGGAGCGAATTTCATGACATAGTCCACCATTTTTAAAATAACTTGTGATACTGCATCTAAGCCTTTCACAACTATTTTTCCTCTTTCTCCCAATGCAGCGGTAGCAATACCAAAAAAAACAGAAAAGATCACGATCTGCAAAATTTCATTATCTGCCATAGCTGCAAAAACACTTTTGGGAAATAGATGTGTGATAAAATTTTCGAGGCTGAATGAGGTTGTATGCCCGGCGATATCTTTTACACTTTCCGGGTTGGCATGTGTCAGGTCAAATCCAATACCAGGCTTAAAAAGATTTACCAAAAACATACCCAGTAATAAACTAAATAATGATGCCGAAATAAACCATAGCAAAGCTTTTCCACCCACACGGCCAACTGTTTTTAAATCACCGAGTTTGGCAATTCCCACAACCAAAGTGGAAAACACAAGCGGTGCAATAATCATTTGCACGAGTCGTAAAAAAATGGTGGTCAATAATTCAATCTTGGGAGAAAAACTTAGAATAAATGCAGGAGATGATGTCCTGAAAATGATGTAACCGGTAATGGCACCTAATATCATTGCGATTAAAATCCACTGTGTTAGTTTATTGGATGACTTCATGTATAGTTTTTAAATCAGCGCAATATAAGATTAAAATGAAAAGAATGCATGATACAAAAAGATGATGAAAGAGATGTAAATTGCTAAAATAAAATTTCATTTACTTTATTTTTGTAAAAGAAATGCAGAAATATATTATGTTTTATTTCTAAAAAAATTCATTCCGTTCATAAAAGTTTTTTAGGTAAACAAAAAGAAATCACTATTTTGCCCATCCATAACCATACAAAAAAAATCAACTTATGAGTTTATTTGTCAGAAAACCGATGGATCTTTTAATGAATGAGGCAGCGGAAACCGGAAGCCATACATTAAAGAGAACACTGGGACCAATGGCGTTAGTAGCACTTGGTATCGGTGCAATTATTGGCGCCGGCTTATTTTCAATTACAGGACTTGCTGCGGCAAACAATGCGGGACCTGCTATTACCATATCTTTTGTGGTAGCGGCATTCGGTTGTCTTTTTGCCGGTCTTTGTTATGCAGAGTTCGCATCCATGATTCCTGTAGCGGGAAGTGCCTATACCTATTCTTATGCTACGATGGGAGAATTCCTTGCCTGGATTATTGGCTGGGATTTAGTGCTGGAATATGCGGTTGGAGCTGCTACTGTGGGCATTAGCTGGAGCCGTTATCTTGTAAAATTTTTAGAAGGTTTTGATATTGTCTTGCCGCATTCACTTACGGTCGGGCCGTTTGAGCCGGGCGGAATGATCAATTTGCCTGCCGTTGGAATTATTGTATTAATGAGTTTGCTTTTAATTAAAGGTACCAAAGAAAGTGCAACAGTAAATGCCGTTATCGTTTGTATAAAAGTTGCTGTTGTACTTGTGTTTATTTTTCTTGGTTGGAAATATATTAATAATGCGAACTATGATCCTTATATTCCTGCTAACACCGGTTCATTTGGTAGTTTTGGTTTTAGTGGAATTATAAGAGCCGCGGCAATTGTCTTCTTTGCCTATATCGGTTTTGATGCGGTGAGTACCGCCGCGCAGGAAGCTAAAAATCCCAAACGGGATATGCCGATAGGTATATTGGGCTCATTGGCAATTTGTACAATTTTATACATTTTGTTTGCCCACGTAATGACGGGCGTTGCAAATTATAAATCATTTGCCGGGCAGGATGGTATTGCACCCGTAGCAATAGCGATTGACCACATGGGCACAATAAATGCAGCGGGAATTATTACACCTGATTATCCATGGTTGAACCGTGCGATTCTTGTGGCTATACTTGGTGGTTATTCTTCAGTAATACTCGTAATGCTGATGGGACAAACACGCGTATTTTACAGTATGAGTAAAGACGGATTGATTCCTAAAATATTTTCTACAGTTAATCCAAAAACACAAACACCAGCAAAAAGTAATTTGCTATTCATGGTTTTTGTAAGCTTGTTTGCGGCATTTGTACCTGCACGTGTTGTTGGTGAAATGACCAGTATCGGAACCTTGTTTGCCTTTATTCTTGTATGTGCCGGTATTTGGGTAATGCGTAGAAAAATGCCTGAATTACAACGTGCATTTAAAACACCATTCGTACCATTAGTTCCAATACTTGGTATTTTCACATGTATGTTCATGATGGTATTTCTTCCCGCTGATACATGGATCCGTTTAGTTGTATGGATGCTTATTGGCCTTGATATATATCTTGCTTACGGCGCCAAACACAGCCATCTCGGCAATGGCACTGAAAACAGGATTGGTATGCACACAGCACGTTGGGTTGGTGTTGGGTTAAGTGTGTTATTATTCATCACCGGATTTTTACACCAATATTCTGCCGGCTGGGATACAGACAGGACTTTGCTGTACATAGCAATCATTTTTGGCATCATCCATTTATTTGTTTTCATACGGAAAATGTCATTACATCCAAAATCATCAGAAGCTTAATATTTTTAAATAATTACTTCAAACCGCTGGAAAAATCCGGCGGTTTTTTTATACTTGGAAGGCTCGCTTCAAGGGTTTAATTTTGCATCACTTTATTTTAAACCTTTGCAGGAAAAATTTAATCCTGCAAAAAATATTTAGTAAGAATGGGAAGAATTTTTGAAGTAAGAAAAGCAACCATGTTTGCCCGCTGGGACCGCATGGCAAAACAATTTACACGCATTGGAAAAGAGATTGTTATAGCAGTTAAAAATAGCGGACCGGATCCGGATATGAATCCTGCGTTACGCCGCTGTTATCAAAACGCGCGAAGCGTTGGTATGCCCAAGGATAGGGTGGAAGCAGCCATCAAAAGAGCATTGGGAAAAGATACGGAAAATTATGAAGAAATTTTATATGAAGGCTATGCGCCGCATGGCGTGGCCATCTTAGTGGAAACCGCCACGGATAATCATGTGCGTACAGTAGCGAATGTAAAATCACATTTTAATAAAGGTGGCGGCTCTTTGGGAAACAGTGGCAGTGTGAGTTTCCAGTTTAATAAAATGGGTGTATTTAAATTGAATCCTGATGGGCTGGATATGGATGAACTCGAACTTGAATTAATTGATCATGGCCTGGATGAAATGGGTGAAGGTGAAAATGAAAATGGTGATCCTGTATTTATTTTGCGTTGCCATTTTACCGACTTTGGTAATCTTCAAAAAGCATTGGAAGAAAAAAATATAACACCGCTCAGTGCTGAACTGGAATGGATTCCAGAGACCACAGTGCCGGTAACCGATGAACAGGCGGAAGAAGTTTCAAAATTGATAGAACGGCTTGAACAGGATGAAGATGTGAATAAGGTATTTCATAATATGGAATAATTTTTCATTTAAAAGATAAAATTGACAGATCTCACACAGGTAAAAAACCCTATAATTTTTTTTGATGGCGTATGCAATCTCTGTAATGCCAGTGTGCAATTTGTTATCCGGCACGATAAAAAAAAGCAATTTCGTTTTGCGTCTTTGCAATCTGCCATTGGGCAGCAATTACTTGAAGAAAATAATTTAGCGGAGAAACATTTCGATTCATTTATTCTTTACGAAAATCAAATTATTTATACGCGATCAACAGGTGCTTTAAAATGTGCGAAATATTTATCAGCACCCTGGTCCTGGTTGTATGTTTTTATTTTTGTGCCCCGTTTTATCCGCGATGGTATTTATTCATGGATTTCTAAAAACAGGTATAAATGGTTTGGTAAAAAAGAAGCTTGCTGGCTGCCGTCACCAGAATTGAAAAGTTTATTCCTGGACGAAAACTAAACCCTATTTTATTTTTCAAAACTGTATTGGCGTTCCACTTTGCAAACACGTACTGTATAATATTGATACCATTTTTCAATACCCGTTTTTTGCGCTACTAAATGCTCTATATCTTTTTTCCAATTCAAAATATCTTCTTCCGTTTTCCAGTATGATACAGTGATGCCAATTTCAGCACGTGCGGATTCTACGCCAAGAAAACCTTTTTGTAATGCAGCCAGTGAAAACATTTTCTCAGACATTTCTGCATAACCATTTGCATCAATCCCTGTTTTTACAGAAGTGAAAATAACCGCGTAATAAGGAATTGCAGGCAGCATTAAACTCATAAGATTCTTTTTGTACTGTTCATAATTATTTGATGAATTTTGAGTACCTGTGGTATAATCAAATGTTTTTCATCATTTATAATTACATGATCACATAAATTCATTTTGTCTGTTTCATCCATTTGATTTTTCATCCGGCTTTCCGCTTGCTCTTTACTGACAAGGTCTCTTTCCATTACTCTTTTTATTCGTAAAACTCTTGGTGCAGAGACGCCAATAACCAGGTCGAGATTTTTTTCTGCACCGGCTTCAAAAATCAGCGCTGCTTCCTTGATCATATATGGCGCAGTTTGTAGATTCATCCAAACACCTGCCGCAGCGATAGTTGCCGGGTGAACGATATTATTTAATTGAGTCAATCTTTTTTTATCATGAAATACTATACCGGCTAAAAATGCCCTGTTTAATTTTCCATTATGATATGCATCTTCCCCAAAAAGCTGTACAATTTTTTGTTGAACGACAGGGTCTTCTTCCATCAATTTTTTTGCAATTGTATCTGCATTAAAAACAGGGATGCCCAGGGTTTCGAATATTCGTGCGACAATTGATTTCCCGCTTCCCATGCCACCGGTAAGGCCAACTTTTTTTCTCATTAAACTTATATTGGTCGGTATAAAAGTAAAGAACAAAGATCAATAAACCCGCATAAAAAAGAGGCCGAAGCCCCTTTTTTATGAATTTAAATAACTTATTTGATAGGTGTGGCTATCGTAGCTTTATTGGCTGTATTACTCCATTCTAAGCTGATCGCAGACCTTTCAATTTTCAGGTAACTGCCGGGATTTACTTCCAATTGAATGGTGCCATCGTCATTTACTCTATAAATTGTACCATGAATACCTGCAATCGTTACGATCTTATCGCCTTTTTGCATTCCCTCAATAAATTTCTTTTGTTCTTTTGCTTTTTTGGCTTGCGGGCGAATCATAAATAGCCAGAATACGAGTATGATGGCACCCATCATGATCAGTGAAAAACTAGAACCTCCCTGCCCGTCCGGGCTTGCCATTAATAAAGTTGCGTTCATTGCGTTGATTTTTATTTTACTGTTTGTTGAATTGAATTTTTATAAAAAATTAAAGGTCGCTTTTATCTTCTTTTTCTTTTAGTATGACTGTTCCTGTAAAGACTAAAGCGGGTGATGCCTCAATCGTGTTTGTCGTTACCGAAATCACTTTACGTACATCAGGTGTATTACTGTGTCCGCTGTCAAAAATTGCATCTACATTTCCTTCAGCGCCCGGTACAATGGCTTCTTTGGTATAAGATGCAACAGTACAGCCGCATGAAGGTTGCACAGCTACGATAAATAAAGGTTTTGTGCCGGTATTTTTACAATGAAATAAAATATGAATTTTATCGCCTTGATTTACTGTTCCAAAATTAACGAGACTGTCCTGCCATTCCACACTTGTATAATTTGCTGAATCGCTCACTGCTTTTGTATTGATGCCTGTAGTTTTTGCATTGCTATTATTGCATGATGACAAAGAAAAAAAGAGCAAAAAGACACAAACAGGTACAGCAATAAAAGACCAGGCATGTTTATTTGTAAAAATTTTCTTTAATCCTGTGGTACTCATGTTTTAAATATAAGGCGGCAAAATTACTCAAATTATTTCAGTGAATGCTATAAAAAATAGATAAAATCAGGTTGCCCTATTAAATTTTAAATAAATTGTCTTTGAATAAATAGATAAAGTCCTTCAAATTAAAAAAGGGTCTTTATATTTAAGTTTTTCCAATTTTATGAAATCTTCTGTATTGTGTGTTATCAAAATCATGTTGGAAACAATGGCAGTTGCAGCTATAATGGCATCAGGGATCTTTATTTTATAATTCTGTCTTAATTGAATTGTATGATTTACAATTTGATTATTTAGATTAAAAATAAAACAACCATTCACAAATTGAGATGTGAGTTTTTTTTCTTTTAAATTATCAGTCTTAAATCCCAATATTTCTATTTTTGTAATTATAGAAATTGATGGTGGCTCCAGGTCTATAATTTCTGATAATTCATGCATTCCTTTCGGAGGTAAATCACCCTTGAGATAATAAATAATTGTATTTGTGTCTAATAAAAACATGATTTTTTGTTAATCACTTTTTCACTCTTTCGTCCCATTCATTTCGACCTTCTTCGACATAGTTAAGCATTGCATTTGCCGTTTTTTCCGAAAGTTTCCCAGCTAATTGAGATAATTTTCCTTTAGTTTTTAAATTTCGATTTTCAAGTTCCTTTAAATAGATATATTTTGAAGTAAGAATTTGCCATTCTTCAATTGGAATCAATACAGCAGTTTGTTTACCGGTCGAATCAGTAATATATTGTAAAGACATTAAATTAAATTTTATTCTCTACAAATTTAATATATTCTGGGATAGGATTTCAGAAAATTTAAACTTACTATGGCAAGTAAAAAATGACAATTTTCAGGTATGCAAAAATAAGAAGAATGCCCCCAATGGCATCCTTCTTTATAAAGCAAAAATTTATTCTAAAAAGCAAATATCACATGCACAATTCCGCGTGACTGTATTTTGGTCTGGCCAAATGAAAATGATAAAAAAATAATTTGCAGTTTATTACGCCTCCATTGGTGTACAAATTTCTATAAGAAAACCATCGGGATCACGCAGGTATGCGATCACTTGTCCCCAGGAAGTTGTTTTTGGATGTTCAATAATTGTTGCACCTGCTTCAACTGCAGTATTCACAGTAGCTTCTACATTATCTGTAGTAAAACCAATCTCGATACCAAATGGTTTGTTTTTTAAATTGCTTTCTATAAATCCATCTTTTAAATTTGATTTAGCCAGCGTTTTTGCCGCAAATGAAAGCGTGGTTTCTCCCATATTTAATTCTCCATAAGAATCATCCGGTGTTATAAACTTTTTTGTAAAACCAAATGCCTTTTCATAAAAAGACAATGCAGCATTTACATCTGTAACATATAAAATAGTGTATTTGAATTCAATCATGTGTAAAAATAATTTTTATAAATCTTTATAAATAATCTTCCTCATTTTTTTTCAGGCAAATAATTTGCAGGAATTGGTAAGCCGGGCTTTTCAATATCCCATATAATACTGGATACTCTCCAGCCACCAGGAGTTTTAATCAGTTGAAAACTATTCACGCCTCTTTCAGAAATGGAATCCCTCGTATTGATATACGTTTTATATGTGCTGAGCCTTTGTGCTACGCGGCCAAACTGGTCAGTCTTGCCAAACAATTCTTCTTCATAAAAAGATTGTATTTGCCCACTTTCAATCATCGCTTTGAAAGAGGTAACAAACTGATCTAAAGAATATACTTCCAGTGAATCATTCGGAAAATAAATAAGATGAGCCTGTGGTATAAAGTAATCATGAATTTTTTCATAGTCCGGTTTTGTACCTTTCTTAAAACTAATCCATGCATACGCATCATCAACCGCTTTTTTAATAGCAACTTCATCCGGGGAAGTGGTTTCAGTTTTTGTTGAATCTGCATTCTTATTTTCAGGTACATTGTTATTGCAAGCTGCCACCGCAGCTAAAATGAAAGCGTACAGAAATAATTTCATGATGATTAGTTTGGTTTTATGTAAAAAATTATCTTTTTCAAAAATAAGACAAATTTTGCAATAAAAATCGACAAAAAAATACCCTGCAAATTTGCAGGGTATTCATTTATTTTATAAAAAATTAATAGCGATACATATCTGTTTTGTAAGGGCCTCCTTTTGGAATTCCCAAATATTCAGATTGTGCGCCGGTCAATTCTTCGAGAACCACACCTATTTTTGCGAGGTGCAAACGGGCTACTTTTTCATCTAAATGTTTTGGTAACACATACACTTTATTTTCATACTTACTATGATTTTTCCACAATTCAATTTGCGCCAGTACCTGGTTGCTAAATGAATTGCTCATCACAAAAGATGGATGGCCTGTAGCGCAACCTAAATTTACCAGCCTGCCTTCTGCAAGAACAATAATATCTTTTCCTTCGATTGTATAAAGATCAACCTGTGGCTTGATCGTATTTTTTGTATTACCATAATTTTTATTCAACCAGGAAATATCAATTTCAATATCAAAATGGCCAATGTTACAAACGATGGCTTTATCTTTCATCGCGCGGAAATGTTCTTCCGTGATTAAATCGCGGCATCCGGAAGCTGTCACAATTATATCCGCTTCTTTTACAGCATCAATCATTTTTTTCACTTCATATCCATCCATAGCGGCTTGCAAAGCGCAAATAGGATCTATTTCTGTAATAATCACACGTGCGCCAGCACCACGTAAACTTTTTGCAGAACCTTTTCCCACATCTCCATAACCACCCACAACGGCAACTTTTCCTGCCATCATTACATCTGTAGCGCGGCGGATAGCGTCCACCAGGCTTTCCTGGCAACCGTATTTATTATCAAATTTTGATTTTGTAACGCTATCATTTACATTAATAGCAGGAATTGGTAAAGTACCTTTTTCCATGCGCTCATATAAACGATGTACACCGGTAGTTGTTTCTTCGCTTAAGCCATTAATATTTTTAATGAGTTCAGGATATTGGTCAAAAACCATATTTGTTAAATCGCCGCCATCATCCAGGATTAAATTCAATGGCTTATCGGCACTGCCAAAAAATAAAGTTTGTTCTATACACCAGTCGGCTTCTTCCTGTGATTGACCCTTCCAGGCAAATACACCAATGCCTTCTTGCGCAATTGCAGCAGCGGCATGATCTTGTGTAGAGAAAATATTACAACTGCTCCACCTTACTTCTGCGCCCAGCGCAATTAATGTTTCTATTAAAACTGCAGTTTGAATAGTCATGTGCAAACAACCTGCAATACGAGCACCCTGCAAAGGCTTTGCATTTCCATATTCTTCACGTATGGCCATTAGTCCGGGCATTTCAGCTTCAGCGAGCATAATTTCTTTGCGGCCCCAGGCTGCAAGGCTAATGTCTTTTACTTTATAAGGGAGTTTAAAATCAATTTTTGATGTGATCGTTTCTGGCATATTGTTCATTTTGCGCAAAGGTACATTTTATGGAGATATGATGCAATAGCATCATAAAGCAACGTAGAAGTTCTATATAGAAATATAGCTTAATGGAATAAAATTTAATGAATCATTTAACTAAAAAAATTTTATTCGTTTTAAAATGTATAATTTTCCTTTGATATTATACCTTCATTGATCTAAAAATTATACAAGAGATGAAAAAACTAATTTTTGTTATAGGACTTTTTTGTTGCACCGGAATTTATGCTCAAATGGATACATCCATGGTTGAGCAATATTGTGAGGTTGTCGCCAGTCAAAGAATCTTAAGTAATAAAGTAACCATTGATATTGATTATGGAGAGGCACGCGGATTATTTCAAACAAATAAAATAATGGATGAAAGTGGTAAGTCAAAAAAGTTCAATACTGTTATTGATGCTTTAAATTTTCTCGGTAAAGACGGTTGGAAATTGGTAAATGCCTTTCCAATTTCAAATGGAACTGAAAGCACGATTTATCATTATATTTTTAAGAAAGTATTTTCTAAATAGGATGCTTTGGAATAAATCGGTAAAATTTATATGCGTTCAATATTTTATCTTTTCATTTCCTTGAATGCGGTTATTTTGCAGACCTGAAAAATTACATGAAATTAAAACGTTTCACTTTTTTATTTCTGTTGCTGGCAACTGCAATACCTGTGTCATTATTTGCACAAGTCACCCCGGAAACTATTCCTAATACACAAAATCCGGCATCGCAAATTACGTATGACAGCCAGGGAAGGCCAATTAAAAAGCCTACTCAAAAAGATTCGCTCATACATAGAAATCCGTTGGAAGATTCTATAACTATCAGTTACAGGTATTTTGATTCTACGCGGATTGAACACCTTGATTCATCCATTACGGATTTTTATAAATGGTTTCCTTTTTCTTATAAAAATGTGGACTTGGGAAATTTGGGAAATGCTTCAGAGCCTATTATTTTTTCTCCAAATATGCAACCTGGCTGGGATGCTGGCTTTCATTCGTATGACCTATATAGATTTACAGTAAAAGACACGCGTTTTTTTAATACATCGAGGCCTTATGCGGAATTGGGATACATGCTCGGAGGAAAAGGCGAACAAATGATCAATGTATTATATACCAAAAACAGTAAACGCAATTTTAATTTTACATTTCAATATCGTTTTATCAATTCTCCGGGGTCTTATAAAAATCAAAATAGCAGTCATAATAATATTCGTATCAATACTTATTTCACCAGCAGGAATAAGCGCTATGGAAATTATTTTATTTTTATCAATAATAAATTGCGCTCCTCGGATAATGGCGGTTTACAGGATGAAGGAAAACTTGACAGCCTTTCTTTAAATGATCCGTTTGAATTATTTACCAGGCTGGGAAATAATGCACTATCCAGCCGTAATTTTTTTTCTACCAATATTTCTACAGGTACGGAATATGATGAAAATATTTTTCTATTCCGCCAATATTATGATATAGGACAGAAGGATTCCCTGGTTGTTGATTCCACTACCTACCAATTATTTTATCCGCGGCTTCGCTTCCAGCATACGATCAGTTACCAGTCGCAAAAATTTATTTTTTCAGATATAAATCCTGTTGATTCCAATTACACGAAATATTTTAATTATCTTGTAAACAGCCCCACCATTCGATTCCAGGATAACTGGCAAAACCTGGTGAATGATTTTAGCATCATCACATATCCACAAAAAAATAACTTCAACCAGTTTTTTAAATTAGGGGCTACTCATGAATGGATAAAAGGTGGCGGAGTAAACCTGCCTGTTGTTCAATACAATAATATTATAGCAAATGTTGAATACAGAAACCGTACAAAAAATCAACAATGGGATTTGATTGCGCGTGGAAAATTATATGCTGCCGGAAGTTATGCGGGTGATTATGACGCGTATATTTCTTTACAAAAACAAATCGTGCATTCCACCGCATTTTTTCAAGTGGGTTTGCAAAATGTGAACAAGTCTCCGGCTTCTGTTTTTAATAACCAGGTCAGTTCTTTTCCTGTAGTTGCACCCAACTTTAATAAAGAAAATAATACACGCATTTTTGCCAACCTGCATTTCAATTCATTGCATTTAGATCTCACCGGTGAATATTTTATCATCGGTAATTATATTTATTTCGATAATTTTTATGAGGCGAAACAATCCGCTGCATTAATAAATATATTGCATGTAGCAGCCGAGAAACAATTTAAAATAGCCAAACACTGGAATTTTTATTCAGAAGTGCATCTTCAAAAAACCACAGCGAATGCACCCATTGAAATCCCACTCATTTTTACACGGAACCGTTTTGCTTTTGAAGGGAATTTTTTTACAAACCTGTATTTATCAACCGGTGTAGAAGTGATTTATAATACGCCTTATAAAGCCGATAATTACTCGCCATTAAATGGCCATTTTATTGTGCAGGACACATTGACAATTCATAATAGCCCGGAAATAAATTTATACCTGGGAATGCGGATAAAAAGTTTTAAAGGCTTTATTCGTTTGGAAAACCTGAACACATTGAATATTCAAAATAGCTTCAGTTTTACGAAAGTAAATTTCGCCGCTCCACATTATGCAGAACGTGGCCTTTGGATCCGTGTTGGCATCTGGTGGAATTTTGTGAATTAAATAGAAACTTTAGCAAATTTTCCACTCAATTTTAAGCCGATTCAGCTATTTTTGGATTTATTATTTTAAAAAATTATTTATGAAAAAGTTCCTATTCGCATCAATCGCGATTTTTGCATTCAGTTTTATCGCATCTGCCCAATCAAAATCTGATACACTGATGATTTTTGGTAATTGTGGTATGTGTAAAAGTAATATTGAAACTGCAGCCACCAAAGCCGGTGCCAATACTGCTGACTGGAATAAGGTCACAAAGATACTGGTAGTCAATTATGACGAAACAAAGACCACAAACCTGAATATCCAAAAAAGTATTGCAGCAGCCGGTTATGATACGCCTTCTATAAAGGCTGCTGATGCGGATTATTTCAAACTGGAAAAATGTTGCCAGTACGATCGCAATTCCAAAAAAGAGAATTAATTGAAAATATTATTTCCATAAAAAAAAGCCTCGCGTTCTGCGAGGTTTTCTTTATGGAAAAGTTTTATTTACCAAATTTTAATTCTTTCATTTTCCGGTTTATACATTTTATCTCCGGGTTTACATCAAATGCTTTATACCAGGCATCAATATTAGATACTGGTCCATTACAACGGGCTATGCCCGGACTATGCGGATCGGTCATTAACAACATGGCGGAAGATTCAGGCAATATATTTGCCCGCCAAACCTGTGCCCAGCTCAGGAAAAATCGCTGATCAGGGGTAAAGCCATCTATTTTTTTATCTGACTGGCCTTCCGGTGTTTTCTTAAATGCTGCATACGCAATATTCAAACCTCCAAGATCGGCGAGGTTTTCACCCAAAGTCAATTGACCATTTACATGTAAACTATCATTTACAGTAAATGCATTATATTGTTTTACAACAAGGTCGGCTCTTTCAGTAAATTTTTTCGCATCATCGGCAGTCCACCAATCTTTCAAATTTCCATCTGCTCCGTATTGACGGCCTTCATCATCAAAGCCATGTGTCAATTCATGACCAATCACTGCTGCAATACCACCATAATTCACCGCGTCATCAGCGCCAAAATCAAAGAAAGGAAATTGCAATATTCCTGCTGGAAAAGCAATCTCATTATTAGTAGGATTATAATATGCGTTGATCGTTGGAGGCGTCATGTCCCATTCTGTTTTATCAACGGGCATACCCATGTGATTCACCATTTTATTATATCTAAATTGTTGTACACTCCGGATGTTTCCCAGAAAATCATTTTTGGTAATTACAACACCGGGATAAGTTTCCCATTTATCAGGGAAACCAATTTTATTTACAATGGCATGTAATTTTTCTTCGGCTTTTTGTTTGGTTGCGTCACTCATCCAGTCCAACTTTTCAATTCTTTCTGAAAAAGTTTGCTGTACATTTTTTACCAATGCAAGCATCCTTTGTTTAGCCGCATCCGTAAAATATTTATCTACATATAACTGGCCTAATAATTCACCCAATGAACCATCTGTAAGGCCGCTCATGCGCTGCCAGCGTGGAGTAATTTCTTTTTGCCCGGATAAAATTTTATTGAATTGAAAATTGCGGTTTACAAAATCTGAACTTAAATATCCGACTTTTGATTTAATAACTGCCCATTGCAAATAAGCTTTCCAGGTATCCAAAGGCACTGCTGCAAAGAGGGAAGCTGCTGTTTGAAAAAATGCCGGATTGTTAACCAGCACACTATCTGCAGTAGTTACTTTCATAATAGACATCAATTCCTTCCAGTCGAAGCCCGGTGTGAGTTTTGTAAAATCAGCGATTGAATATTTGTTGTACGTTTTAATTGGATCGCGCATTTCCACGCGGCTTTTCTGTGCGGTGGCAAGCCCGGTTTCAAGACTTAAAATTTCCTCTGCTTTTTTTTGTGCAGTGGCTTCATCATCACCAACCATTTTAAACATATCCCTGATGTATTTTACATAAGCATCCCGGATCATTTTACTGCGGGCATCCGTTTTTAAATAATAATCACGATCCGGTAATGTTGTCCCTCCTTGTGAAAAACCGGGGATATATGTATTTACATCTTTGTCATCCTGGCCAACATTAAAGCCATACAATAATCCGCCGATACCTTGTGTTCGTTCCCCGGCAATTTCTTTCAGCACTTCATCTTTTGTGGTAAGTGCTGCAAGCCTGTCCAGTTCCGGTTTAATTGGTGTGTAACCCAATTTATCAATCGTTATAGTATCCATAGCGCTTGCATAAAAATCGCCCACGCGCTGGTAAATTGAATTTTTGGAAGTATTGGCAGCCGCTTCGGTCGTCAGTAATTTTAATTTATCTAAGCTGCTTTGACGTAACACATCGAAGCTGCCCCAACGTGTTTTAGATGGCGGTACAGGATTGTCTTTCAGCCAGTTGCCATTGGCATATAAATAAAAATTATCACCAGGTTTTACACTTAAATCCATATTGGACGGATCTATGTATTTCATTTTTGACCCATCTTTTTGGGCAATAGCAGGAAGCGTAATCATTAAGAGAAACAATGGAATTGCTCCTGCATGAATTAATTTTTTCATGCTTTCAATTTTTTTTTGCAAATTTAAGATAAATGGCTTTGAGCAAAAAGCCCTGCGGTATTCTTTAAGGTTTTATATTTTATTTGTACTATAATTTTTTTACAGTACTTTTGCGCCTCTTTAAAATAAATTTTCCCGTAAGGCCCAACAAGTCTTCCGTCTGTACGGTAGCGCCAGCAGGGAGTAATCTTTATAAGATTATAAAATAATGCCGAAGGTAAAAACAAACTCCAGCGCAAAGAAGCGCTTCAAAGTGACAGGTACCGGAAAGATCGCTTATCAAAAAGCTTTTAAGCGACACATTCTCACCAAAAAATCTAAAAAACGTAAAAGGAATTTAAACAAACAAGGCCTGGTCGCTGCACCAAACCGCGATTTTGTTATGCGTTTATTAAGATTAAAATAAAATTGAACAAAAATTAATTCATCTGTTCCGTTTTACGGAATAAAAAATATACAACATGCCACGTTCAGTAAATGCTGTCGCTTCTAAAGCCAGGAGAAAAAAAGTACTCAAAAATGCCAAGGGCTATTATGGTAAACGCAAAAACGTTTATACAGTAGCAAAAAATATTGTTGAAAAAGGTCAGACCTATAGTTATGTAGGAAGGAAATTGAAGAAACGCGAATACCGCCAGTTGTGGATCGCGCGTATCAATGCGGCTGTAAGGCAGGAAGGCCTTACGTATAGCCAGTTTATGGATAAATTACATAAAGCAGGCAATGACCTCAACCGTAAAATATTGGCTGATCTTGCTATGAATGAACCCGTTGCTTTTAAAGCGCTGGTGGATTCAGTAAAATAATTTTTTTCATATAAATTATTAAACCGGGAAATATCGCCCGGTTTTTTTTATGAAATGATTGTTGCAAAAAACTATTTTTGCAAAAAATAATAAATTGACATCTTTTAAAGCAAGCCCTATCGGAATGAATAATACTTATACCGACCTGGTCAAACAAACCTTCCATTTTCCACAGGAAGGTTTTGATGTTGGTGAAAATGGCTATCTCGAATTCAATGGTGTAAACCTTGAATACCTTATTAAAAAATATGGAACGCCATTAAAATTAAGTTATCTCCCAAAAATCGGAAGCCAGATCAATAAAGCGAAACGGATGTTTCATAATGCCATAAAAAAGCATAAGTATGAAGGGAAATATATTTATTGCTACTGCACCAAAAGTTCTCATTTTTCTTATGTAGTGGAAGAAGCGTTGAAGCATGAAATAAACCTGGAAACTTCTTATGCGTATGATATTGAGATCATCAATGCATTGTACAGGAAAAGAAAGATCACTAAAGACATAACGATTATTTGCAATGGCTATAAACAAAAAACATACACATCACGCATTGCACGATTGATCAATACAGGGTTTAAAAATGTGATCCCTATATTAGACAACAAAGAAGAATTGGATGCCTATAAAAGAAGTGTGCGCCAGCCATTCAAACTTGGTATTCGCGTAGCCGCGGAAGAAGAACCTTCATTTCCTTTTTACACTTCAAGACTTGGTATTCGCCCGCGTGATATCCTGGAATTTTACGTGGACAATATTGAAGGCTATGAACATAAATTTCAATTGAAGATGCTGCATATTTTTTTAAATAAAGGCATCAAGGATGATATTTATTACTGGAGCGAATTGAATAAAATCATCAATTTATATTGCCAGTTAAAAAAGATTTGCCCTGAATTGGATTCAATAAATATAGGCGGTGGGTTTCCTATAAAACATTCACTGGGTTTTGAATATGATTACCAGTTTATGATCAATGAAATAGTTGGTAACATTAAAAAAGTTTGCAAAAAAGCAAAAGTGCCAATGCCCAATATTTATACAGAATTTGGAAGTTTTACAGTAGGAGAAAGCATGGCGCATATTTACAGCATCATGGGCCAGAAAGTGCAGAATGACCGCGAGACATGGTATATGATTGACTCTTCTTTTATCACAACGCTTCCTGATACTTGGGGAATTGGAGAAAAGTTTTTATTGCTTCCCATTAATAAATGGGATAATGAATATCAAAAAGTTGTGCTCGGTGGCATCACCTGTGATAGTCATGATTATTATGATTCGGAAGAACATATCAATGAAGTTTTTCTTCCCAAACTTACTCATGCGAATGACGATGGTGACTCGCCCAATAGTGAAAAATTATATGTTGGTTTTTTCCATACAGGCGCTTACCAGGACCAGATCAGCGGATATGGTGGTATCAAACATTGCATGGTGCCTTCACCCAAACATGTGATCATTGATTTTGATAAAAATGGTAAACTGGAAGATTGGCTGAACGCCAGGGAACAAACGGCTCAAAGCATGTTGAAGATATTGGGGTATAAATAATTCAGTGTTTTATACATTGAAACGAAAATGCATAATATCTCCATCTTCCACTACATAATCTTTTCCCTGCACGGCTAATTTTCCCACTTCGCGGCAAGCTGCTTCAGAACCATATTTTACAAAGTCATCATACTTGATCACTTCCGCACGGATAAACCCTTTTTCAAAATCTGTATGAATCACGCCCGCAGCCTGTGGTGCCTGCATACCTTTTGAAATGGTCCATGCACGCACTTCCTGCACACCTGCGGTGAAATACGTTGCCAGGTTTAATATTTTGTAAGTTGATTTGATCAGCCTTGCCACGCCACTTTCATGCAAACCCATATCTTCTAAAAATAATTGGCGGTCTTCATAGTTTTCCATTTGTGCAATATCACTTTCAATGGAAGCGCTGATCAATAGTATTTCTGCATTTTCTTTTTCAATTGATTTTTTCAAAGCAGTCGTGTGTGCATTCCCTGTAACAACTGATTTTTCATCTACGTTACATACATAAATTACCGGCTTCGCTGTCAATAAAAAAAGTTCATCAATATATTTTTCCCGATCTATTTTATTCACTTCAAATGCACGTGCATTTTGCCCTTTTTCCAAAAGACTTTTCAGTTCTTTTAAAACCCGCAAACTATTGGCCGCATCTTTATCAGTACGGGATAACTTTTCATTTTTATTAATTCTTTTATCAATCGTATCCAGGTCTTTCAATTGTAATTCCGTATCAATAATTTCTTTATCACGCACAGGATTTATACTACCATCCACGTGTATCACATTGTCATCATCAAAGCAACGGATCACATGAATGATGGCATCCGTTGCGCGGATATTTCCCAAAAACTGGTTGCCCAAACCTTCCCCTTTACTTGCACCTTTTACCAATCCGGCAATGTCAACAATTTCTACAGTAGTTGGTATAACTTTTTGTGGTACCACTAATTTTTCCAAAACAATCAGGCGTTCATCAGGTACTGTGATGACACCAATATTTGGCTCAATGGTGCAAAAAGGGAAATTTGCCGCCTGTGCTTTTGCATTACTTAATGCATTAAAAAGTGTGGATTTTCCGACGTTTGGCAATCCTACGATACCGGCTTGTAATGCCATGGTGAATTGATTTGAATTTTATAGAAATAAAAGATTTAATCTTTTTTAAAAAACGGCAAGATTACACCCAAACCAGCAAACGACCAATTCTTATCACTGCATTCAGGCTTAATATAAATATAGATCATTAGTGTTTGTTGTATTTTTTAAAAAATAATCTTAAAAGATGGCAGCTACGCCAGTTCCCTTTAAATTTGCACCGTTCAGCAAAAAAGATTTTAAAATCCTCATAACAAAATTCTTATGGCCGTAAAGACAGACCAGTTTCAATCCCCGGATTATTATTTGACAGATGAATTATTAACGGATGAGCAAAAGCTCATTCGGGAATCCGTACGCAATTACGTGAAAAAAGAAATTTCACCCATCATAGAAGAATATGCACAAAGGGCAGAATTTCCACAACAAATTGTTCGTCAAATGGGTGATCTCGGAATTTTCGGTCCTACAATACCAGTTGAATATGGCGGCGGCGGACTGGATTATATCAGTTATGGACTGATGATGCAGGAACTGGAAAGAGGTGATAGCGGCATTCGTTCTACAGCAAGTGTGCAAGGTTCTTTGGTGATGTTTCCCATTTATGAATATGGCTCAGAAGAACAAAGAAAAAAATATTTACCAAAATTAGCCAGTGGTGAATGGTTGGGCTGTTTTGGTTTAACAGAACCTGATCATGGCAGTAATCCTGCAGGGATGGTGACGAATATAAAAGATGCAGGTGATCATGTTATTTTAAATGGTGCAAAAATGTGGATCAGCAATGCGCCATTTGCAGATGTTGCAGTTGTATGGGCGAAAGATGAAGAAGGTATTGTAAGAGGATTGGTTGTTGAACGAGGCATGGAAGGTTTTACTACTCCTACAACTCATAGCAAGTGGAGCTTACGTACAAGCGCTACGGGCGAACTGGTATTTCATGATGTGAAAGTGCCGAAAGAAAATATTTTTCCCAACGTCAAAGGTTTGAAAGGTCCATTGGGTTGCCTTACAAAAGCACGCTACGGAATTGCATGGGGGGCATTGGGTGCAGCGATGGATTGTTATGATACGGCTTTGCAATACAGTAAAGAAAGAGTGCAATTTGGAAAACCAATTGCAGGCTTCCAGTTGCAACAAAAAAAGTTGGCTGAAATGATCACTGAAATCACGAAAGCACAATTAATGGCCTGGCGGCTGGGTGTATTAATGAATGAAGGGAAAGCAACGCCACAACAAGTGAGTATGGCGAAAAGAAACAGTTGTGAAATAGCTGCAGACATTGCGCGCGAAGCACGGCAAATGCTTGGTGGCATGGGCATTACCGGCGAATACAGCATCATGCGCCACATGATGAATATGGAGAGTGTGCTTACCTATGAAGGCACGCATGATATTCATTTGCTGATTACCGGAATGGATGTTACCGGCATCAATGCATTTGAATAGCAACATATAAAAATTATTTTTTCTTAGAATGAAGTATAAAAATATTTTTCTTATCGGCATGACAGGTGCCGGAAAAACTTTTTGGGGTAAAAAAATTGCAGCAGCATTGGAAAAGGATTTTTTTGATCTTGACGGGGAAATTGAAAGCAAAGAACAAAAAACGATTTTGCAAATTTTCCTTCATCATGGAGAAAAATATTTCAGGCAAAAAGAATCGGACATTTTAAGAACATTTGAAACAAAGCAAAACTTTGTATTGGCTACAGGTGGTGGTACTCCTTGTTTTTTTGATAATTTATCCTGGCTGAATAAAAATGGATTGACCGTTTGGATTCATGAACCAGCGTTTATTTTGGCTGAAAGATTAATTCATGAAAAAAATCACAGGCCACTTATTCGTGATTTTGATTCCGATGAATTATTAAATTTTTTGCAGATTAAAATGGAAGAAAGAAATTCATGTTTTTCAAAAGCTGTAGTCCATATTGAAAGCCCTGTTCATTTAATAGAAGATATTTTAAAAAAAATCAACTATGTATAAACCCTTTTTAATTTCCGCAGCAATCATTGCTGCATTGGCTGTAGCCCTCGGTGCATTTGGTGCGCACGCATTAAAAGAAAAAGTAAGTGAATCTGCATTAGCCGTTTTCGAAACAGGTGTCAAATACCAGTTCTATCATGTATTTGCATTATTAGCAGCAGGCATTTTATTTCAATCTTTTCCCAATGATTATATGCTTTGGAGCGGGCGGTTATTTATTGCCGGCGTTATATTATTTTCAGGTTCTTTATATGCATTAACCTTTATACTTTCTGCGGGCGCTGATAATATGAAATGGATCGGCGCAATTACACCATTTGGAGGTTTGTGTTTTATTGCCGGCTGGGTAATGATGCTAATTGGGATTATTAAAAAATAAGAAAAGAGTTTCAAAAATATTTTCCTGCATCGTTAATTTTCTTTTTTCTAATTTTAATCTTTTACCTAACTAAAATTAATCAACAATGAGAAAATTAATCACAGAGTTTATTGGTACGTATTTCCTTGTTTTAACCGTTGGCCTTTCTGTTCTTGGTGGCGGCGCTACAGCAGCCATCACAGCTCCAATTGCAATAGGCGTTGTACTGATGGTGATGGTTTTTGCAGGTGGCCATATTTCCGGTGCACATTATAATCCTGCAGTCACACTCGCTGTTTTAGTTAGGGGAAAAATAACGTTCAGTGATGCTATTGGGTATTGGGTGATCCAGTTTATTGGTGGCGCTGCTGCTGCATTTACGGTGATGTTTTTATTAGGTGATAAAATACCCGTGGATGCTGCATTAATGGCTAATTCCACAAGTGGTTTAATTGCTGAATTTCTCGGAACTTTTGCGCTTGTGTTTGTAGTGTTGAATACAGCAACAGCGAAAGGCACACAGGGAAATAGTTTTTATGGACTTGCAATTGGTCTGACTGTTACCTGTATGGCGTATGCGCTGGGTGGTTTTTCTGGCGGTGCATTTAATCCCGCAGTAGCATTGGGTGTTTTACTCATGCACATGGCCAATTGGAGTGACCTTTGGGTATATGCTGTTGGTTGTTTCGGTGGTGGTTTGATCGCTGCTTTTATATTCCTGGCTTGTAATAAGGATGATAAATAATTGTAGAAATATTTTTTTAATGCGGGCATGTTTTGCCCGCATTTTTATTACCAGGCCAGAGCACTTGCACCCAATATGGCTGCATCTGATTGCTTCAGTTCACTGAAAATTAATTGCACTTTATTTTGAAATATGGGTATGAGGTTTTTTTCCATACTTTCTTTTACCGGCTTCATTAAAAGGTCGCCTGCTTCGCATAAACCACCAAATAAAAAGATCGCTTCAGGGGAAGAAAACATGACGGCATTTGCTAAAGCAAGACCCAGGATTTCTCCTGTTATTTTGAATACTTCGCGGCAAAGCGCATCTCCTTTTTCAGCATATTCATAAATAAGTTTGCTGTTGATTTCTTCATTCGGATGTTTTTCCAACAGGCTGTCTTTGAATTTACCCGTACCAAGAAATTCAATGGCAGTAAGCCGTACACCAGTGGCAGAAGCGTACGCTTCCAATGGCCCGAAAGCACCGGTGGACCAGTGTTTCCGGCCACCGGGCAAAACAGTAATATGTCCCATTTCACCTGCAAAACCATCATGCCCGTATATCACGGCGCCATTTGCAACGATACCACTACCAACGCCAGTACCCAATGTGATCATAATAAAATCTTTCATGTTTTTTGCCGCGCCATATTTCATTTCACCAACAGCCGCAGCATTTGCATCATTGGTTAGAAATGAAGGGATCCCAAATTTTTTCTCCATCATTTCCGCAAAAGGAATGATTCCTTTTTGCCATTTTAAATTGGGTGCATATTCAATCGTACCCTTATAATAATTTCCATTCGGTGCACCAATGCCGATACCACTAAACATTTCCTTACCACCAGCTTTTTCAATTTCGGGAATTATAGCGTCATATAAATGATCAATATATTTATCTACTTCAGTAAATGCAGAAGTGGAAACAGTTCCTCTTGAAATAATTTTGCCAGCGCGGTTCACAATTCCGAAAACGGTATTTGTGCCGCCAATATCAATTCCGATCACCAGGCTTTTTGCTTCATTCATTTTTGAGTTTTTATTATATCTTCATAAAGTTAAGTTATTCTGAAAAAAAAATCTTTTACAATTTCAATTCAGTAAATTTGATTGAATATTTTGCAGCTTGCAGAAGGCAAACTGTGCAAATAAAAAATGAAAAAGATAAATTAGCTATGGAAATAATTCATTTGAGTGCAGAATGTTACCCGGTCGCAAAAGTCGGTGGCCTCGGCGATGTAGTCGGTGCTTTACCAAAATACCAATGCAAAGCCGGCCATTATGCAAAAGTGGTGATGCCGCTTTATATTACCCCATTCTTAAATAAAAATGAATGGACGGAAGATTTCACCGGCCGCACCAATATGGGCGACCGATGGTTTGATTATAAAATTTACAAAGAAAAAAATAATACACTTGGCTTTGATTTATACCTCGTGGATATCCATGGTTTATTAGACAGGGAAAAGGTGTATGGCTATGATGATGATACTGAAAGATTCACTTCATTTCAAATTGCTTTCCTGCACTGGATGAGTCATTGGCAGCATACGCCGGATATTATTCATTGCCATGATCACCACACAGCGCTGATCCCATTCATGCTGAAATATTGTTATGCATTTGAAAAATTATCAACCATACCAACAGTTTTCACCATTCACAACGCGCAATACCAGGGATGGATGGGTTGGGATAAAAGTTTCTATTTACCAGAATGGGATATATGGAAAAAAGGCTTGCTGGAATGGAACAGCTTGCTTAACCCGATGGCTTCAGCCATTAAAAATGCCTGGCGGGTGACAACAGTCAGTGAAAGTTATTTACAGGAATTAATGTACCAGTCAAATGGCCTGGAACATTTATTTAACATGGAAAAAAATAAATGTGTTGGCATCTTAAATGGCATTGATGCAGAAGTCTGGAATCCTGCAACAGATACTTATCTCGATCATCATTTTAAAATTAAAAATGCAGGAAAAGGCAAAGCCCTGATCAAAGAAGAACTCTGTGAAGAATTTCATTTAGACAATTCAAAACCACTTTTTATTTTTATCGGAAGGCTTGTCGCAGAAAAAGCCGCGAATGTTTTACCGGACACATTTTTATCAGCCATGTATTTATTTCCGGGCAGATTAAACATCTTGATTTTGGGTAGTGGTGATGAACTTGTAGAACAACAACTCTTAAAATTGTCTGAACATTTTAAAGGAAATATGCATGCAGAAATTGGCTACAAAGAAAAGTTGAGTCATAAAATGTATGCAGGAGCAGATTTTTTATTGATGCCAAGCAGGGTAGAACCATGCGGTTTGAATCAGATGTATGCCATGCGATATGGCACCATTCCCATGGTCAGGAATACAGGCGGGCTAAGGGATACAGTTGTAGATTGCGGGGAAGAAAATGGTTGGGGGTTTGTGTTTAATTATGCCACTGTAGCCGACATCAATAATGCCATTGGCCGGGCTTTGGATTTGTATGAAAACGACCCGGAAAAAATGAAAAAAATACGGGAAAAAATGTTGCGGTTCGATCATAGCTGGGAACATGCCATTCAACAATATATGGATGTTTATGAAAGTGTTATTGAATAAAAAGCAAATTAATTTTTTATAAATCTAAATACGTGTTATGCTGAGTTTATCAAATTCTATTGTTGCCATCATATTGGGTGGTGGTGCGGGTTCCAGGCTCTATCCTTTAACTGCCACACGTTCCAAGCCGGCAGTGCCCATAGCGGGAAAATACAGGCTCGTGGATATTCCCATCAGCAATTGTATCAATGCTAACATCAGCCGCATGTTTGTGCTCACGCAATACAATTCAGCTTCATTGAATAAGCATATCAAAAACACGTATCATTTCAGCGCTTTCAGTACCGGCTTCGTAGATATACTCGCAGCGGAACAAACGCCCGATAACCAGGGCTGGTTCCAGGGTACAGCAGATGCAGTGCGGCAATCCATGCGCCACATTAATAATAATGAATATGAATATGTGCTTGTACTCAGTGGTGATCAATTGTATCAAATGGATTTTATTGATATGATCGGTGTACACAGGGAAAGTAATGCAGATATTACCATAGCTACAATCCCGGTGAATGCGGAAGATGCACCGGAACTCGGAATTATCAAAGCAAATAATGAAAAAGTCATCACGTCATTTATTGAAAAACCTTCTGCTGATTTGCTCAATGATTGGGAAAGTGATACGGGTGAAACAATGAAAAGTAGGGGGAAAAAATACCTGGCTTCCATGGGTATTTATATTTTTAAAAGGGAAGTCATGGATAAATTATTGCACGGTGAATTCCCGGATGCTACGGATTTTGGAAAAGAAATTCTACCCAATTCTATTGCGAATTATAAAGTGTGCAGTTACCAGTATGAAGGTTACTGGACAGATATAGGAAACATCCATTCTTTTTTTGAAGCGAACCTGGCGCTCACGGAGGATATTCCCATGTTTAATTTATTTGATAATGAAAAACAGGTTTATACCCGTTCCCGCATGTTGCCACCGTGCAAGATCAATGGAACAAAATTTGAAAAAACGCTGATCGCTGAAGGCTGTATTTTACATGCAGAAAAAATTGAAAATTGTATCATTGGCATTCGCTCAAGGATTGGTGCAGGCAGTAAGATCATCAATAGTTATATTATGGGTAATGATTTTTATGAGTCACTGGAAGATATGAATCGTCACTTTGCTAAAGGTATTCCCAAATTAGGTATTGGTGAAAATTGCGAGATCACAAATACGATCATTGATAAAGATTGCCGCATTGGGGACAATGTTATAATACGTGGTGGCAAACATTTAGAAAATACGGAACAGGAATTATATACAGTAAAAAGCGGCATTGTAGTTGTAAAAAAAGGTACCGTATTACCGAATGGTTTTACTTTATAAAAAATTATAGCATTACACGCCAGATATAACTTTGTCCGTTTGGTCCCCAATCTTTCATTGCAGTTTTGAGTTGACTATCTAATTCTAAGTAGCCTACTTTTTTCCCTTTATGTGGAGGCAAAATTATATCCGTTTTAATTCCGGTTACCTGCACACTGGTTGCAAACCAGGTTGTATGCATTCGCGGAATAACCATGCCCAGTATCATTCCTGGTAAACCATGTAATGATTCCGGGCCGCCGGGCGGAATAATCTGATCGGTATAAAAAGCAATAATATAAATGGAATCCATGATAATTGTTTCTGCACGATGACATTGAAATCCTGCTATTTCACGTAATTCAGAAGTCATTTTCCACTCAATATTTCGTAGGCTGTCATTGACCAGAAAAGTATTTTCAAAAACATTTTTCTGGCTTACCGTTTTGCCATTTTTTAAATCATCATAAATTACATTATCAATCGCCGGACCCTGGAACCAGTCAGGAACTTTCATGCCCGTCGTGGGTGCTGCTTTTCCTGGTTTATATAAAGATTTTGTAGAATCAAAATATAAATCAAAATAAGAAAGACTGTATTGCGGTATCATCTTTTTCATTTCCGCCATCCTGCTACCGCCACCAGAACTGAAAGATTCCATTTCTTTATATAAATTCACTTTCTTTTCAAATTCAATTTTACCCGAGGATATAAATATATTTTGCGCATTGCAAAATGAGCAGGTGAAAAGAAAGATAACAAGGAGTAATTTATTCATATAATAATTTAATTTCTAATAATAGTAGCTGCTGCATTATTTGCGGTCGCTGCACTTTTTGAAATATTCCAAACAAAACTCAGGAGAAAATACCTGTTGATCGTTTGATAATTTGTTTCCTGGATCACACTGCTGGTGATATAACGGTCGTAGCCTTTATTTTGGTCGAGAATATCGAAAGCACTAAATTTAATGAGACCTTTATCATCCTTAAATATCTTTTTCCCGATATACGCATTCCATTGTATCACGTCATTATTTTTTGTAAATAAATCTGTCTTCTGGCGGAAATTAGCATCAATTTGATTATTCAATTCAAATTTCCATGGCAAAGTAACATTCAAATTGAGATAATGCTCGTTCGTCCAATAGTTTGTTTTAACTGCAGAATTTATAGAAGATTTTGCTATATTGTATTCTATTGATGTGCTATAATTAAAATCATATTTTTTCTCTTTATATTTATTTATACTTGCATTAAAACCAAAATTTTGATTGGTTGATGTGTTTTTAAGATTATTAACAAAATTATTAAAATTACCTCCACTCACATTTATTCCTGTTGAAAGGTTCATATCCAGTTTTTTTAATTTCATATTATAACCGAAATTAGAAAAATAATTATAATTTCCATTTGTGTTGATGTATTGGTTTACAGTTTTGCCTGAAGAATAATCCACAACAGATGAAGTTACAATGGCATTTTCTGTAGATGAAAAATTTCCATATATATTAAAACCACGCTGCGTAAATACTTTATAGGAGTTTGCTGAAAAACGGATATTGTGTCTGAAAGCTTGTTTGAGCAAAGGATTACCAATCGTAATAATCAGCGGGTTTGTATTGTCTTGAATAGGTTGTATTTGCTGGATCGAAGGTTGTGTTGTACTTCCACTATAGTTAATGGAAATTCTTGTGCTGCTGTTGAATTTATAATTGAAATTAGCTCGTGGAAAAAAATTGGTATAATTTCTTTTTAATACCTGGTTTAATATTTCATCTGTTTGTACAAAATTAGAAAGAGCCACATCTGTTCCGGCAAATGCAGTTATTTTTTTACCATTATAATTAAATCCTGCACCGGCAGTATTTGTAAGCACATCAAAATTATAATGATTGCTGAAGGTGTCATTCAATTCCGAATATTTTCCGGCAACATCTTTATCATAAGACAATTTTTGTGAATTACTCGTGCTCTTACGCAACGCGTAATTCAATGATAAGAAAACTGTATTTGAAAGAGGTGTTGTATAAACCAATTTTCCATTCAACATAGAAGTCCTGGTATTATTTATTTTTTTCTGATCTGTAATGCCCTGCTGGTATCCACCGGATTGTGTGAGGCTGTCAATCAATGAATATAAATAGCCGTCTGTATTATTGTTACTATATTGCTCATCAAAATTAAAAGACAAAGTACGGCCGGGTTTTGCAAATTTTTTGCGCAATAAAATAGTTGAATTGATACTATTATTATTACCGGTGTAACTACTTGTACGCTGACTGGTATTTGCTAAAATGCCCGCATCATTTATTGTTGTACTGTTATACACACTGCTTCCACTATTTATGCCGGTTGTCCCATTGGCAGTGATCTTCATAGAAGTAAGGCTATCAAACTGCCATTCATAATTTCCATTCAATGCATGCCGGTCTTTGCTGGTAAAATTATTTCCTACTTCATTCGTCGTAAAAACATTTCCGGGAATCAATGATTGGGAAATGGTAGAACCACTGCCTTCCGTATTTATTTTATTATATAAATAACTGCCGTTTAATGTTTGCTTACTGCTATCAAATTTGTTGGAATAATTAATTCCACCCGCCCAACTTTTTGGCAATCCCTGTCCATAAAAATTTGGGCTGCTGAAAGCATCACCAGTAGAAAACGACATCATGCCACCAAAGTCTCCCATCATAACAGAATTTCCATCACTGCTTCCATACTGACTTCTTTCATCCCAATTCAAACCAGTTTTTCCTGTACTGCTCATAATACCATAAAAAGAAATTTTACTTTTTCCTTTAAAATCATTGAACATGGCGCTGTTATTCCATTTATCATCGGGACCGCCACCCAATTCTAATTTTCCGAAATAGCCTTTCTTCTTATCTTCTTTTAAAGTAAGATTGATGGTTTTAGTTTTATCTCCATCATCAATGCCCGTAAACACTGCCTGGTCGCTTTTCTTATCAAATACCTGCACTTTGTCAATTGCATCAGCCTGTATATTTTGCGTAGCAACTGTTGGATCATTTCCAAAAAATTCTTCACCGTCCACCAGCACTTTTTTTACAGATTCACCCATTGCCGTAATATTGCCATCTTTATCCACTTGTATGCCGGGTAATTTTTTCAGTAATTCTTCAACGTTTGCCCCTTCCCGCACTTTAAAACTGTCGGCTTTAAATTCAGTTGTGTCACCTTTTATACGAATGGCACCTTGTTGGTTAACGATTACTTCCTGCAAAAGATGTTCTCTTGTAAGCATCGCGAGTGTACCTAAATCATTTGTTTTATTATCTTCAACCGTTACTTCATCAATGAAATCCGCGTAGCCGGGATAAGTCATATAAATAAGGTATTTACCTGCATTCATATTTGGAATAGAAAAGTTTCCATTCTTATCTGTGCGTGTAAATTTATACAACACAGAATCTTTGCTGCGCAAAAAGGAAACAGAAGTATTAGAAAGATTTTCTTTACTCGTGGTATCGCTGATATGGCCTTTTACTGAAGCAGTTTGAGAAAAAATGAAAGTTGATATAAAAAGTATAGTGAGAAGTAAAATGATTTTTTTCATGCGCAGTTAATCTATGATAGTTTTCGTATTTGCAAATATTGATAAAGAAAAAAAAGAATATGGAATTGCCTTCATAATTTTACGTTAATGGTCAAATGGAAATATAAAAGGAGATTTTGATGGGGAAAAAAATGAAACATATAAAAATTAAGCCCGATCAAATTGAAAATATCAACAAAAAGAATGTTGCAATTTCTGCCATTGATTTGGTAAAGCCCGTTTGGGAATATTCTTTATTTACAGAAGAAGACGTAAAAAAATTCCGTGATGGAAATCATTATACGTTATATGAAATTTTTGGAAACAAACAATTGATCATCAACAAAACAGCAGGAACATATTTTGCTGTATGGGCACCAAATGCAACTAACGTGCATGTTACAGGAAATTTTAATGATTGGAATATCAATGCACATTCGCTTCATGTGCGGCCTGATGAATCCGGGATTTGGGAAGGTTTCATACCTGGGATCATGGCGGGTGAAGCGTATAAATATCATATAAAAGGTGTAGCAGGCCTGGAGTTGGATAAAGGAGATCCCTTTGCACATTTTTGGGAAAAGCCGCCTTACACATCTTCTCTTACCTGGGGTACTTTTTATGAATGGAAAGATGGTGCATGGATGAAAAAAAGAAAAAGCATCAACAGTTTGAATGCACCCATTTCCGTTTATGAAATTCATTTAGCGAGCTGGATGCGGCCAGATAAAAATGATCCTGAAAAATACAATAGCTATGAACAGATCACGGAAAAATTAATTCCTTATTTAAAACAAATGGCCTTCACGCATGTAGAGTTTATGCCGGTGATGGAATTTCCTTATGATGGGAGCTGGGGCTACCAGGGCATTGGTTATTTTGCACCGACAAGCCGTTTTGGAAATCCGCAGGATTTTGCAAAAATGATTGACACATTGCACCAGGAAGATATAGGTGTGATCCTGGATTGGGTGCCTTCTCATTTTCCCTCAGATGCACATGGTTTATTTATGTTTGATGGTTCCAGGGTATATGAATACGATGATGTGAATAAAGGATATCACCCGGACTGGACGAGTTATATTTTTAATTATGGCAGGGGAGAAGTGAAGAGTTTTTTGATCAGCAGCGCGCGGTTTTGGTGCGATCGTTTTCATGCGGATGGTTTACGTGTTGATGCCGTGAGTTCCATGCTGCGCCTGGATTACAGCCGGAATGAAGGACAATGGGAACCCAATAAATATGGTGGAAACGGAAACCTCGAAGCCATTGCATTTGTAAAGGAACTGAATGAAACTTTGTATAGAGATTTCCCGGATATTCAAATGATCGCTGAAGAGTCCACAGACTGGCCGAAGATCAGTAAGCCAACCTATGAAGATGGAATAGGTTTTGGCATGAAATGGATGATGGGCTGGATGCATGATACGTTGCGCTATTTTAAACGCGATCCGATTTTCAGGCAATTTTACCAGGACGATCTTACTTTTTCCATGATGTATTTTTATGGTGAAAATTTTATGCTGCCTTTTTCTCATGATGAAGTGGTGCATGGGAAAAGCCCTATGTTGTATAAAATGCCCGGCAATGATTTTCAGAAATTTGCAAACCTGCGTTTGTTGTATGCATACTTTTTTACACATCCCGGAACAAAACTATTATTCATGGGAAATGAATTTGGCGCTACATCAGAATGGAATTATAAAACGGAATTGCAATGGGAATTATTAGACCTCGTAAGCCATGGAGGTTTGAAGTATTGCGTGCAAAAATTAAATGAATTATACAGGAATGAACCAGCGATGTATGAAAAACAATTTTATCCCGAAGGCTTTGAATGGATTGATATTTCAAAACCTGAATCCTGCGTCATTTCATATAGAAGAAAAGGCTTGCTCCCCGAAAATGATATCGTTATTATTTTAAACCTGACTGAAACCATTCATGAAAAGTGGGAAATGGAGTTAAGGGGAAAAACCGAATGGAAAGAAATACTGAATACGGACAGTAAAGAATTTTGGGGTTCCGGGAAAGTTATCAATAAGGATATAGTTGTAAGGCCGGTTAATGAAAATAATCATATTGAAAAGATAGCGGGGATGAATGAAATAACAGAAGCTGACACAAAAGAAGACCCCAATAATTTGTTCAAAGTAACTTTAAATCTGCCCGGCCTGGGTGCAGTTATTTTGAAATGAAATTTTTATTTTTTTGTTTTCAAAATTTCATCCAGCCTGCGCAACAAACTGAGTATGGTGCCATCCAGTACTTTCTTTTTAAAATAACCGGGAAATGACTTATTTGTCCAGAGAAAAAAAGTAATGTATTGAAGAATATCTTCGAGGGAAGCATTTTTGGAAAATTCAGACAACGATAAAAAATTCCTGTTTTCCTCCAAAAGCTTCGCATAATTGGTATCCGCGAAATTATAACTGTAAAAATCATTCAGGAATAACTCGATATTTTTATTTAATAATGCTTCATCGGGCTGTTCTGAAAAAACATCCTTATAAGCAGAAATTTTAAATAATCCATCTATGGCTTCTATTGTAAGGTTGGACAACATTTATATAAATTTAATATGAATTATCTCTCAAACGACAAGTTTTGAATTTTTAAAAGCATTTTAATATTTGCCTTAATTTTTCCTTAAATTCAATGATGTACTTTTGTATTTTGAAAAAATAGACAGATGGCAGTTTTACACAACCGAATTTCAAACAGGGAACTCAAAGAAAAAATGCTGTCTGAAAAGGAACCCCGAAAAACATTTAGTTTTTACAGGTATTTCAACATTGAAGATCCAATGATTTTCAGGGATGAACTGTACAAAAACTTGCATAGCTTAAATGTTTTTGGCAGGATCTATATAGCCTCAGAAGGCATCAATGCACAGGTAAGTGTGCCTGAAAATAATGTCGTGTTTTTTCAAAAATATTTAACTGAAATTCACGGTCTCGAAAATACCCGGTTAAACCCAGCCATCAATGATGACGGAAAAGCTTTCTGGGTTTTGAAAATAAAAGTCCGCAATAAAATTGTGGCAGACGGAATCGAAGATCCATTGTTTAATATGCAGAAAAAAGGCAATTATGTAGATGCTGTAAAAATGAATGACATGCTGAATGATCCGCAAACCATCATCGTGGATATGCGCAATCATTATGAATATGAAGTCGGTCATTTTTTGCAGGCAAAGGAATTGCCTTCAGACACTTTCCGGGAGCAATTGCCCATGGCTGTGGATTTGCTGAAAGGCAATGAAGAAAAAAATATCGTCATGTATTGTACTGGCGGCATACGCTGTGAAAAAGCCAGTGCCTGGTTATTGCACAAAGGCTTTCAACATGTATTTCATTTGGACGGTGGCATCATTCAATATGCCAAACAGGTACAGGAAAATAACCTGGAAAATAAATTTAGCGGGAAAAATTTCGTGTTCGATAACCGGCTTGGGGAGCGGGTTTCAAAGGAAATCATTGCACATTGCCACCAATGCGGCAAACCCTGCGACGATCATGTGAATTGCGCGAATGATGGTTGCCATTTATTATTTATTCAATGCAGTGAATGTGCAGAAAAAATGGAACATTGTTGTTCTGATGCTTGTAAAGAAATGTTGCTTTTACCAGATGAACGGCGCAAACAACTGCGTGCCGGAATAGATAAAGGCCAACATATTTTTAATAAAAGTAAAACAAGACTTCGTCCAAGACTGAATGCATTGAAAGAAGAAGAAAATTAATTGCAATCGCTTTAAATGATGCCGCGTGTTTTTAATTCATGCATCATTTTTTCATACAATGCATCGTCACTGTCATGCTCCGGTTTAAATTTTTCACCAATCAGTATTTCATATAATTCAATATATCTTTTTGAAATGGCATCCACCCATTCATCGCTCATTGCAGGCACCTGTTGTCCGGCCTTTCCCATAAAATTATTTTCGATGAGCCATTCCCGCACAAATTCTTTACTCAATTGTTTTTGGCGCTCGCCGTTTTTTTGTTTCTCATCAAAATCCTTTGCATAAAAATACCGCGAAGAATCCGGCGTATGAATTTCATCCATTAAATAAATTTCTTCACCAATTTTTCCAAATTCATATTTTGTATCCGCCAGGATCAGGCCGCGGGAAGCTGCGAGCTGTTTCCCTCTTTCAAACAATGCCAGTGCAGTTTTACTCAATTTCTCCCATTCGTCTTTTGAAGCGAGACCTTGTTGTATGATCTCTTCTTTTGAAATATCTTCATCATGCCCGGCTGCTGCTTTGGTGGAAGGTGTAATTATAGGAGAAGGAAAAAAATCATTTTCTTTCATGTTATCCGGCATTTCAGCACCGCATAAAATTCTTTTACCCTGCTGGTATGTTCTCCAGGCATGGCCTGTTAAATTTCCACGAACGACCATTTCAATTTTAAAGGGCAAACATTTTTTTCCCAATGAAACATTGGCTGCAGGTGTTGATACCAGCCAGTTTTGACAAATATCAGCAGTGGCGTGAAGCATATACGCGGCAACCTGGTTGAGTGCCTGTCCCTTAAAAGGAATTGATCGTGGCAAGATTACATCAAAAGCGGAAATACGGTCACTGGCAATCATCAGGAGCCAGTTATTATCAATGGTATAAACGTCGCGAACCTTGCCTTTATAGAAATGAGTTTGTTTGGGAAATTCAAATTTTTTCATACCTCAAATTTATTTGAAAAATAAACCCCGGAAACGATTATGGAATAATTTAATCAACAAGTTTTGTACATCTTTTTTTTATTTTTTTTTAAATAAAATGTTATTAATTATTATTGTGCTAATTTTAATAAAACAAATCCTTATGAGTAAAACTAACATGCAGAAGTTCGTATTCTTTTTTGGTAGCTTTTTGCTTTTATGTGTTACTGCAATTGCGCAGTCAACCACAGTTTCAGGCACCATTAAAAATAGTGAGACGAAAGAAACGCTGTCGGCAGTTTCTGTTTTGATCAAAGGCACATCTGTTGGCGCATACACAGATGACCGCGGAAATTTTAAATTTTCAACCAATCAAAAACCACCATTTACCCTGGTGGTGAGTTCTATTGGCTACGCTGCTAAAGATGTGGAATTTACCGGCACCGATCTCATTATAGATATAGAACCTTCTTATGCACTCGGGCAGGAAATTGTGATAGCCGCTTCCCGTTTACCGGAGCGCATTCTTGAATCACCGGTTTCTATTGAAAGAGTAAGTGCTACCACAATCCGCAATGCACCAGGTGCGAACTATTATGATGCATTAGGAAATTTAAAAGGAGTGGACGTTACTACTTCCAGTTATACTTTTAAAACAGTGAGTACCCGCGGTTTCAATGGTAGCGGTAACCTGCGGTTTAATCAGTTTATGGATGGCATGGATAATTCGGCCCCGGCTTTGAACTTTTCTGTAGGAAATGTAATTGGTATTACAGAACTTGATGTGGATAATATGGAATTGTTGTCCGGCGCATCATCTGCATTGTATGGCTCAGGTGGCTTGAATGGTACATTATTAATTACGAGTAAAGATCCTTTTAAATACCAGGGCCTGAGTGTTTTGATCAAACAGGGTGCTATGCATTTTAATGATTACCGCCATGCTACTTCTCCGTTTTATGACTGGAGTTTGCGTTGGGGCAAAAAAGTGTCTGATAAATTTGCTTTTAAAATCGGCGTTTCCTATTCTAAAACAGATGACTGGCAGGCAGATGATACCACAGACTTGTTGCGTAATAATGTATTAAGCAAAATAAAACCAGGCGACAGGGCTACAGATCCGAATTATGATGGTGTGAATGTATATGGTGATGAAGCCAGTGCAAGTATGCAGGATATCGCTTTGGCAGGCATTTTCGGACCATCCAATCCTACATTAAATACAGTAATTGGTATTTTGGTCGCCATGCTTGGAAGAGCACCCACACAACAGGAAATTATTGGTTATTATGCCGTGCACCCTGAATATGGTGTCTTAAATATATTTGGTGCAGGTATCGCAAATAATGTTTTTGGTGGTCAGCTTGTTAGCCGAACCGGCTATTCAGAAAAAGACCTCGTAGATTATAATTCATATAACCTCAAATTATCAGCAGGTCTTTATTACAAAATTTCTCCTACCATTGAAGCTTCACTTACTGGTAACTGGGGAAAAGGAAATGCTATATATACAGGAGCAGACAGATATACTTTGAAAAATTTTGTTATTGGTCAATACAAATTAGAGTTTAAAGCTAAAAATTGGTTTTTCCGTGCATATACTACCCAGGAAAACTCTGGAGATTCTTATGCAACCACGCTGGCAGCGCTATCAATAAATAATGCATGGAAGGATAACGGAAGTTGGTTTGGTGAATACACTGCAAATTATGCAGGCGCTGTATTACAAGGCGCATCTGCCGGAGCGGCACATGGTATTGCCAGGGGCCAGGCAGATATAGGCCGGTACATGCCAGGAACTCCTGAATACATTGCTGCTTTCAATAAAGCCATCACCACTTCTATTAATGATGGAGGCGCTCAATTTGCAGATAAGTCTGACCTCTATCAATTAGAAGGTCAATGGAATTTATCACAATATGTAAAGTTTGTAGATGTTTTGGTTGGCGCGAGTTACAGGCTTTATAATATTAATTCCCAGGGAACCATTTTTGCAGATACTGCAGCCCCGATAAAGATCAATGAATTTGGCGCTTATATTCAATTGCAGAAAGAATTATTCAATGATGTACTGAAACTCTCTGCTTCCGGCCGTTTTGATAAGCAGGATAATTTTAAAGGTAATTTTACGCCACGTGTTACTGCTTCAATTAAAGTTGCGAAAGATAATTTTTTCAGGCTTTCTTACCAGCAGGCATATCGTTTCCCTTCCAACCAGGATCAGTATATCAATCTTACAACACCAGGAACGAAGCTGATTGGTGGCTTACCACAATTTGGTACTTTTTACAATTTTGCCACGAACCCGGTTTACACAGCGGAAAGTGTAGTTGCCTTCAGGAATTCTGTTGCAGCCGGCATACCGAATCCGGGATTATTGGTGAAAGCAGATTTCGTTCAGGTCCAACCTGAAAAAATGGAATCTTATGAAGTTGGTTACCGTGGTATCGTCGGAAAAAAATTATTGATTGATGCTTACTATTATTTCAGCAAATACAATGACTTCATTTTGCGTTCTGCTGTTGCCCGTGGTATTGACAATGATCCTACAACTTCCATTTCACAATTAAGCAGCCCATTCACTACACAGAACTTTTCCTTTGTTACAAATAGCAAGTCAGCAGTGAAAACAAATGGCTGGGGATTGAGCCTCGAATACAAAGTAGGTATGAAAGGCTACCGCATTATGGGTAATGTTTACGGGGATAATATCAGCGGCGTTCCGGATAATGGCGTGGCATTTTTCAATACCCCTAAAACCCGCTTCAATCTTGGTTTATCCAATGATGATGCCTACAAGGGACTTGGTTTTAACGTGATCTACAAATGGCAGGACAAAGTAAACTGGGAAGGCACTTTTGGTACCGGTGAAATTCCATCTTTTGGTACATTGGACGCCCAGGTTAGTTATAAGTTGAATATTGGCACATCTAAAAATCAGATCAAATTAGGCGCAACCAATTTGCTCAATAAATACTATAGAAATGCATTTGGTAATCCGTTTATCGGCGGCTTATACTACATCAGTTTTGGATACAATGTATTTTAATTAGTTATGATTTTTTGAAAAAATGGCCGGCAAAAATAGCCGGCCATTTTTTTGAAATTACTTTGAATACAACATGCAAAACAAGTATAAAAAATAAGTCTTATTTTTATCATGAATTGAAAGTAACCTGATATGAAAAAATATTTAGAAGTGATTTTTATGAATGCCTTGCTCATTTTATTACTGGCCTCCTGTAACAGCAATGCGACAAATAAAAATAATAAAGACACAATACCAGCAGCCTCTCCAAAGGACATCACCATCCAGGGAAGTTTCAACAGCAAGCTCGATGTGTTTTTTGACAGTAGTAAAATAAGTGTTTTTTTGCAAAATTTCCCGGCCCTGATGCCATTAAAAAAAGACCTGGACACTTTTTATTTTAAAAGAAAATTTGCGCTTGCCTGGTATGATAAAAGTGGCTTAATAGAACCCGCCGTAAATTTATTTAACCGCATTCAAAACATCAGTGAAGAAGGCTTACAGGATTCTTTCCCGTATAAAAATGAATTTATGTTATTGATGAAAAATAATGGCCGCGATAGTACAAACAAACCATCTCCTCTTACTGATATAATGCTTACCGCGCAGTATTTTATGTATGCCAAAAATGTTTGGCAGGGTATTGATGAAAAGCAATCTGTATCTATGGATTGGTTGCTGCCCCGAAAAAAAGTTTCTTACAACGAATTACTTGATTCCCTTGTTTCCGGTAAAGACATATTGCAGGATGCACCTGTGTATGCGCAATACACGAAGCTGCGCAATTTTTTAAAAACGTATAAAGATATACAGGCGAAAGGCGGCTGGCCAATCATTGAACCGGATAAAAAAGTTTTAAAGATCGGTGATTCATCTGCTTCTGTCATAGAAATGCGCAAGTACTTTTTAATCACAGGTGATATGCAGGCAAATAACGGCAGTATTGTTTTTGATTCTGCATTGTATTTTGGACTTAAGCATTTCCAGGAACGAATGGGCTTGTCAACAGATGGCGCAGCAGGCCCGGCAGTTTTTAGAGAAATGAATGTACCTGTTGAAAACAGGATCGAACAGATCATTGTGAATATGGAACGAAGCAGGTGGGTGCCGGTGAATCTGCAGTCAAATTATATCGTTGTAAATATTCCTGAATATAAATTGCATGTATATGAAAATAACAAATTGTCCTGGAATATGGATGTTGTTGTTGGACAGCCAGCGCATAAGACGGTTATTTTTAATGGTGAAATAAAATACGTTGTGTTTAGTCCTTATTGGAACATTCCCCCGGGTATTATGCGCAATGAAGTGATGCCGGGCATCAGGACAAACAGTAATTATCTCGCAAGGCACGACATGGAATGGAATGGAGGCAATGTGCGCCAAAAGCCAGGGCCCAATAATTCATTGGGTTTAGTGAAATTTTTATTCCCAAACAGTTTTGATATTTACCTGCATGATACACCTGCAAAGTCCTTATTCGGTGAGTCTTCACGGGCATTTAGTCATGGGTGCATCCGTCTGTCAGATGCCGAAAAAATGGCGGATTATTTATTAAGAAATGATTCGTCCTGGAATAAAACTTCTATCTATAATGCCATGCATGCCGGCAGGGAAAAATATGTAACATTAAAAAATCCGGAACCTGTTTTTATTGCTTATTTTACCTCGTGGGTAACGGGTGATGGAGTTTTAAATTTCAGGAACGATGTGTATAAAAGAGATGAGCGCCTTGCTGCCGCAATTCTTAAAAACCCGCAAATTTAAATTTGAGGTTCTAATTTTTTTTCAAACTATTTATGTATAAAAATTCAATACGCTGGGGCATCATGGGTTGCGGACGAATTGCCAGGAAATTTGCTGCTGATCTCGCCCTGGTGCCCGGTGCAGAACTATACGCGATCGCTACACATAACAAAGAAAATGCCCTGGATTTTTCAGCAAAATTTCCTTCAAAATTTGTGTATCATGATTATGAAGAAATGTTGAAGAATGAAGAAATAGATGTTGTCTATATTGCGACTACACATAATTTTCATTTTGCAAATACACTGTTATGCCTTCAATATGGTAAAGCAGTTTTATGTGAAAAAGCTTTTGCTGAAAATGCAATGCAGGCAAAAGAAATGCTTACAACAGCCAGGACTAAAAAATTATTTTTGATGGAAGCATTATGGACGAGATTCCTGCCACATTTTTTAAAAATGCAGGAAATGATTTCGTCCGGGAAGATTGGAGAAGTAAAGACAATGCTTAATTCATTCGGTTACATTCCTGCAATGGATGCACCTCAAAGATTAATGAAAAAAGAATTGGCTGGCGGAAGTTTACTGGACATAGGCGTTTATACAATATTTATGGCATTACAGGTTTTGGGAAAACCCGATTATATACAATCGCAAATGTCAATGAGTTCAACAGGTGTTGATGTACAAACTGCCATGACTTTTTCTTATAAAAATGGCGCTGTGGCGCAAAATATTTCCACCTATCTTTCAAATTCACCGGTAGAATCTTTTATAGGCGGTACCAAAGGATTTGTCAAACTGCCGCACCGCTTTCATGCGCCACTGGAATTTATTGAATACAGTTCTAATGGTTTTTTACAAAAAGAAATCATACCTGTAAAATTTTCAGGTGGCTTTGGTTTGCAGTATGAGATCGCTCATGTGATGGGCTGTCTTCGTGCCGGCAAAACTGAAAGTGAAATGATGCGCCATGCTGATACGCTTTTACTAATGGAAACAATGGATGAGGTGAGGATGAAAGCAGGATATGATTCTAAAAATTAACTGCGAAAAAATATTTTTAAAATGAATTGTTTTTATATTCGTCGCAAATAATAAATACATGAATTTTTTCCATAGAAACAAAATGCCCGTAGTTATTTTTTTAATTACCGCAATAACTTGTGCTGCTACTGCATTTACAACAACTACAACAAAACCAAATTTTGGCGGCCATCAAAATTTACAGGTACTACCAAAAGATATCAGTGACGACAGCTTAGATATGATCATGGATGGCTTCAAAGCCGCACTGAATGTGAAGTGTAGCTTTTGTCATGTGCGCAATGAAGCTGAGGATAAAATGGATTTCCCCAGTGATGATAAACCTGAAAAACTCATCGCGCGTCACATGCTCAGAATGACGATGGATATTAATGCAAAATATTTCAACTTCGATAGTTCAACACGTGCGGACACTATTAACGTTGTTACTTGTGCCACTTGTCACCGCGGTACGCAGCATCCCGATCCGGAAAGTGTTGCTGCTTTTATGCAGGAGAAACAACCCATGAAAAAATAATTAGTTAGGAGTATGCCTTTTCGCTTTTAAATTTTTATACGCAAAAATGGCACTGACAATTGTGAAAATTGCACCCATTAAAAATGGCGCTCCCGGGAAATATACCGGTGCACCGGGCTTGGTAAAATATGCAAACAACCCGGTCATCAATAATGGTCCAACAATAGCTGTAGCACTCATCATACTCGTTAATGCACCTTGTAATTCTCCCTGTTCATTCGCAGGCACATCATTGGAAATAATTCCCTGTATAGATGGTCCCGCTATTCCACCAAATGCAAATGGAATAATAAAAACAAACATCATCCAGCCCTGCGAAGCAAAGGCAAATAAAATGTAGCCGATACTATATAAAACCAAACCAATATATACACCCCGATGCGGACCGATCTTGGGTAAAATTTTCCGGATCAATCCTCCCTGTACAATAGCGATCATTAATCCGACAAAGCCCAGGGAATATCCCACCATCTTTTCATCCCAGTTAAATTTTTCCATGTTGTAATAAGTCCATGTTGTTTGCACAGCGTGTGCTGATAAGTAAACCAAAACCAATGAAGTGATCAGGCCGGTGAATGCAGGATATTTTTTTAATTGCATCATGGAACCCAATGGATTCGCGCGTTTCCACTGAAATGCACGGCGATTTTCTTTACTCAATGATTCCGGCAAAATGAAATAACCATATAACCAGTTCAATAAACTTAACCCTGCAGCAGCATAAAACGGCACCCTGGAACCATATTGTCCCAGCACGCCGCCAATGACCGGGCCGATGATAAAACCAAGCCCGAAGGCTGCACCTATTAAGCCAAAATTCTGTGCTCTTTTTTCCGGCTCACTGATGTCTGCTATATATGCTGTGGCTGTTGTAAAGCTCGCCCCGGTAATGCCCGCGATTGCGCGGCCTAAAAATAACCAGCCGATTGTTGGCGCTAAAGCCAGGAATAAATAATCTATGCCAAAACCAAATAAGGAGAATAATAAAACAGGCCTTCGGCCATATTTATCACTGAGATTTCCCAAAACCGGAGAGAATAAAAATTGCATGAAAGCATACGCAAACGTAAGCCAGCCGCCATATTCAGCTGCCAGGCTCAGGTCACCATGAATTAATTCCGTGATGAGTTTTGGTAAAACAGGAATAATGATACCCAGGCCAATTACATCCAGCAATAAAGTGACAAAAATAAATCCAAGTGCTGCGCTCTTGTTTTTCAGCGGCATATAAGTTAAAAATTAGAAGCGCAAATTTCAGGAATTCATTTTTATAAATCAGGTTTTTTTATTTTGAAAAAAAATGCAGTATTTAAAAGGAAATAAAAACCTGGAGATTATTTTTACCGCGTTCAAAAAAAGTTATGAAGGAAAATAATAAAATCACAGATAAAGTAAACAGTTTCCATGTTTTATTTCAAATCCCTTACCGGAGCGAATTTGGAGAATCTTTGCATTTGATCATTAAAAATGAACTGCAGGAAAATGTATTTGCTATGCAATATGGTAAAAATGCGATATGGCATTTTGCGATTGATTTGAACAGGAATGAATTATTAAACAATGAAATTGTATATAGTTATTTTTTAAAAGGGTTAAATGATGAAAATAAATATGAAGGTGGTGAATGGCGTAAATTAGATTTTTCTTTTCTTCAGCATGATAAAATTTCAATATTGGATCAATGGAATGATGCCGGGAATTTGCTGAACATCTACAATTCATCCATTTTTCAAAAACCATATCCGCTAAAAGGAGGGAAGCTTAAAGCTGTGAAATTAAAAAATAACACCACTCATATTTTTACTATCAATATTCCATTTGTCACGCCGAATCTAAAAGTCTGCCTGCTTGGAAACGGCGCTGCAACAGGTTCCTGGACGATTTCCAGAAAATGTTTTTTAATTGCTACCAAAGAGAATACTTATTCAATACAGTTGAATTTATCTTCAGAAGATTTTCCATTTGAATATAAATATGTACTGTATGACACGGCGAAAAAATCTATACTGCAATTTGAAAATGGAGAAAACCGTTTATTGAAAAAAATGGAGCAAAATATTTTGCAATCCGTGAATGATGGCTTTGGAAATTTTAATTATGAAGAAAAAAAAGGTGTTGGCGTTTCTATTCCCATTTTCAGTTTGCGCAGTGAAAACAGTGGGGGAGTAGGTGAATTCAATGATCTAAAATTGCTCGGCGACTGGGCGGAGAAAACAGGCATTAAACTTATTCAAATCTTACCAGTAAATGATACGACAGCTACAAATGGTTGGGAAGACAGCTATCCCTATTCCTCGATCTCTGCGTTTGCCTTGCATCCGATGTATTTGAATTTGTTTACAATGGCAGAAAAAAAATTTACACACATTGCAGAAAAATATGCTGTTGATTTACAAAAATTAAATGCGTTGCCGGAAGTAAACTATCCTGAAGTTAGCAAGCTAAAATGGAATTTCTTTAAAGAAATCTTTCCACTCCAAAAAAAGCAAATATTTGCATTAAAAAATTACCAGGAATTTTTTATAAATAATAAGTTTTGGCTTGAGCCTTATGCAGCATTTTGTTTTTTAAGGGATAAATATACAACCGCGGATTTTTATGCCTGGCCTGCATTTAAAAAATATAATACGGCTGCCATAAAAAAGATATTGAAAAAAAATGAATCAGAGATTTCCATTCATTATTTCCTGCAATTTCATTTACATACACAACTATTGGATGCTGTTAATTATTTAAAGAAAAGAGGCATTTCACTAAAAGCAGATATGCCTATTGGAATTAAACGTGAGAGTGCAGATCACTGGCAATTTCCAAATTTATTCAATGAAAATTTGCATGCTGGTGCACCGCCGGATGCGTTTACAACTGATGGACAAAACTGGGGATTTCCCACATATAACTGGGAAGCTATGAAAGAAAATAATTATCAATGGTGGGAAGCTAAACTTAATCGCAACAACGCTTATGCGGCTGCGATCCGGCTCGATCATATACTCGGTTTTTTTCGTATCTGGAGCATTCCCAAAGAAAATACACAAGGAATATTAGGCTATTTTGTACCAGCAAATGCTTTGCATGAAAATGATTTCACTCAATACAATATTAGTTTTGATGAAGAAAGATTTTGCAAACCTTTTATAACAGAACGACTTTTGCAAAATATCTTTTTAGAAAAATCTGGTTATGTAAAAGGTTTTTATTTAAACGAAAAAATACCCGGTCATTTTGAATTTAAAGAAGCATACAATACACAAATAAAATTACAGGAATTTATTTTAAAAAGAGACGATAGTGCCCAAAGCAAAAAACTATTAGCGCGTTTATTGCACCTGCATACAGAAATTATTTTGCTGAAAGATCCTGAAAATGGTTTTCATTTCCGCGTAGATATGCAGCACACATTTTCATTCAATTCTTTGGATGAAAACACGAAAAATAAGTTGAATAAATTATACCATGATTATTTTTTCTCGAGGCAAAATGAACTTTGGAAAAGCAATGGTATTGAAATTTTATCTGCTTTGCGTAAAACAACCAACATGTTATATTGTGGTGAAGACCTGGGCTGGGCGCCGGGTTTCGTGCCTGGAGTATTAAAGAACAATGGAATTCTTACACTGGAAGTACAACGAATGCCAAAGAAAAATAATGCAATATTTACAAACCTTACAACTATTCCTTATGTAAGCGTTGCAACGCCCGGCACGCATGATATGCCCGTATTGCGGTATTGGTGGAAGCAGGATGAAAATACTACACAACTTTTTTACAATGATATTTTGAAAATGCCCGGCAAAGCGCCTGCAGAAGCAGATGGAAATATCATCCAAAAAATAGTGAAGCAATTTCTACATTCACCCGCGATGTGGTGCATTTTTCAGTGGCAGGATATGGTTGCTATTGATGAAAATTTACGCGCTGCAGATCCTGCGAAAGAACGGATTAATGACCCGGCTAATGCTGAAAATAAATGGAATTACCGGATACATATTTCAATGGAGGAAATGCTGAAACAAAATGAATTCAATGAACAGTGGAAAAGATTAATTACAGAAAATAACAGAAATTAAGTTTTGGAATATATACTCCAATTCTTGCAGCAGAATAGCAGACTTCTGTAATAGATACTGGTGCATTGCAGCAGGTGAATGATGTTGGAAACCACGTTCAGGCGGGAGAATTGTTGTTATGTATTCGTGTAGCGCTCACGGAGTAAAGCGGCCGTCATTTAAGTGATATATATTCATTAGCTGAAAAATCTGCGGAAAGAATTTGTTGAATTTTTTTACGAAGTATCTTGAAGTCGTTTGGTTTTGTTAGAAAAAATTGGGCGCCAATTTCTTTGGTCAATTCTTTATCGCGGAGATTATTTGATGTACTGAAAATACCAACAGGAATTTTGTTTAACCCAATTTCTTTTTTGATTTGAATTAGAAAATCAAAGCCATTCATAACGGGCATGTTGAGGTCAAGAAAGATAATGTCGGGTAAAGTGGCGCTTACTCTTAATTTATCAAGAGCAATTTTTCCGTCTGTTGCTATATCGCAATGCAGAATTGGGTTTATTGAATCAATTACTTCTTTAAAAAAAAATTGATCATCTTCATCATCATCAATTAAGAATATTTTGTTCATGTTGTTGGTATATACATAGTGAATGTTGAACCTATATTCGGTTTGCCTTCTGCGATAATAAAACCATTGTGATTCGTTACAATTTTTTTGACAATGGCAAGTCCAATACCTGTTCCGGAATATTCATTCTTGCCATGAAGCCGCTGAAAGAGTTCAAAAACTTTTGTTGCGTGTTGCTTTTCAAAACCAATTCCATTGTCTGCAATTTTTATGGCGTGGTATCCTTGTTGCGGGTTAATTGCGTGGCCTCCAATTTCATTTCCATGTAAGTATGAAGAAGTAATCTTTATATGCGGATTAATGCCGGGCCGGCTGTATTTGATTGCGTTTTCAATTAGGTTTGTAAAAAGTTGTAAAAGTTGAATACGCCCACCCTTTATTGTTGGAAGATTTTTATACTCAACAATTGCTTGCTTTGCAAGAATGGTTTCGTTCAGGTCGCTTATTGATTCTTCAACAATAGTATTTAAATCGCACGGATCTAAAATGAGTTTAGTTGTATTTGCACGGGAAAAATCGAGCAGCGAAATAATAAGGTTTTGCATGCGCTCCCCTGCTGTAATAATGCGGTTAAAATAATCCTGTGTTTTATCTGAAAAATTTTCTGTTTCTATAATGCGCTTTCCGAAGGTTTGAATTTTTCGCAAAGGTTCTTGTAAATCATGGCTGGCAACATAACTGAAAGATGCAAGTTCCGCGTTGCTGTTTTCAAGTTCTTTATTTTTAAATTCAAGCGATTGATTCATTTCTTCTAATTGCTTTGTTTTAAAAATTAATTCTTCCTTGTTCTGTCTTTCCAGCGTGATGTCCCTGAGAAATGCTATAAACAATTTATTTCCTTTCTGTGATGCCTGTGAAATAGTGAGGGATATGGGAAATTCTTTACCTGCTTTATTAAGTGCAGTAAGTTCCAATGTTTTATTTAAAATCCGTGATTCACCTGTTTTTAAAAATCGTTTCATCCCTTCCCTGTGGGCATCGCGGTATTGGTTTGGAAGGATGGTGTCGGTTAATTGCATTCCTAAAACTTCTGCTGCTTTCCATCCGAATATTTCTTCGGTTTTAGGATTCCATAAAGTGATAATATTTTTTTCGTTAATCACTATAACGGCATCAGGCGCATTGTTGATTACCTGTTTGCGATATGCTTCTTTTTCCAGCAATTCTTTGTTGAGCTCAAATTCTTTTGTTACATCCTGCAAGGTTCCCACTAATAATTTTTCATCTCCTGATTCTATAACTCTTCCGGTTCCTTTTATATTTATGACTGTCCCGGTTTTGGTAATCATCCGGTAGTGCCATTCATCAGCCTTTTTGCAGGCTAAAACTTCTTCCGCTGCTTTTGCTACATAGTCCCTGTCTTCAGGATGCACATGAATATTAAATTCTTCGAGCGAAGGTTCAAATTCATTTATTTCATATCCGATCAACCGGAATAAATTATCAGAGTATGCCAATTTCCCTGTCGTTAAATTAAATGAATAGCTGCCCTGCATGGAACTTTCTTCCGCCTGTTTGAAGGTTTCATTTTGTATGTGAAGCCGGTGAGTATTTGCATTTCGTTCCATTTCATACTCGGCTCGTTTGGCAACTATTTTTAATAGTGCTGAAACATATTCAGGATTTAAAATTTCTTTTTCGTGCATCACTGCCACTAAGCCAATCGCTTTTTCATCGCTGTCAAATAATGGATAACCCACATATCCTTCTACATTGAACTGAACGAGGGTTTGATTTTTCGGAAAAAGTTGCCTGCTCTTTTCAGGATAATTATAAACAGTGCCGCGTATAACTTGCTCGCAGGGTCCATCGGGCAAAGGATATTCAATGTTGGGAACGAGCTTGCTGCGATTGGCTAAGGCAATGGTTTGAATCGAAAAAATATTTTTTTCCTTTTCTGTCAGTTCCCCAATAAATACATAATCCATATTGGTTTTGTTGGCAATGTATGTAACGAGCGAACCGAAAAATTCCGCACCTGTTTCATAGTGCGAAAATTCTTCTGCAAATTCTAAAAGGAATTTTTCTTCTGCATTTGTTTTCTGTTCTTGAATGTCAGTGTTGGTTCCTATCCATCCTGTAATTTTTCCCTCTTCATTTTTTTGGGGAATGCAATGACTTAAATGCCACCGGTACGTTCCGGTATGATGACGCACACGCTTTTCAATTTTGAAATCTTCTCCTGTTTTAAGGTTATGATGCCATTGATTTAATTCTCTTTCAAGGTCATCGGGAAAAATAATTTTCTGCCATCCATCACCTTTCAATTCCTCAAAAGAGAAACCTGTGTAATCAAGAAAATATTTGTTGAAGAAATTTTTATTTCCATCGGGTGTTGCCGTCCATATCATATGAGGAAGGGTGGCGGTGAGTGTTCTGAAAAGCTGTTCGCTTTCTGAAAGCAACCGGCGGGCAACTATTTCTTCTGTAACATCCTGCAGGGTACCATTAAACCGATAAGCAATACCCTTTTCATTAAAAGATGCCCGCCCTTTTGCACGTACAATTTTTTCTTTTTTTGTTTGCGGATGAATGATTGTATAAATAACATCATAATGCCCTCCAGAGGAAAATTGCAAAGCCGTTTGAATAGCGGCTGTTACCTTGTTCCTGTCCTTTTCTGCAATAACTGCCAGGCCATGCGAAAGTTCTATTTCTTCGTTCGGCTTTAGCCCAAACCATTCTTTTAAACGGCTGTTGCCTCTAAATTTATTTGTGGCAGGGTTTAAATCCCAGGTGCCTAATTCGGTTGCTTCAATGGCAAATTGCAATGCTAGTTCACTTTCCTTTAATGCCTTTACAGCCTTTACTTTTTCAGTGGTTTCAATTACGGTCGTTAACACGCCACCCACTTCACCATCTTCGAACCGGATGGGGCTGTAAGAAAAATCAAAAACACATTCTTCCAAATATCCATTCCTGTCCAATTGAATTACAAAATCAGTGAAGCCAACCGGTGTGCCCTGCATTACACCTTCAAACATTGGTCCGATAGTAGGCCATATTTCTGCAAAACTTATGGGTGTGCTAATGCCCAATGCCTGCGGATGTTTTGTGGCACCGAGAATAGGACGATAACCATCATTATACATTTGAATATATTCATTGCCCCAGGCGATATACATACCAAAAGGACAATCAAGCATGATGCGTACGGCGATACGCAAACTTTGCGGCCAGGTTTCCGGACTACCACTTGCAGTTTTTGACCAATCAAATGAACGGATAAGTTCGCCCATTTCGCCACCGCCAGTAAGAAATGCAGGTACTATTTTTTCTTTCGCCTTCATGATTTAATACTGAATGCCGTGCGCATTGATTTTATTTTGTAAAAATGCAAAATTGTTTTGAGAGAAAAAATGATTTTTAAAATTAATTTTTTTGTATTGGTGAAGGTGCGTTAAAAAAATTTAAGTAAAGAATATTCCGTTGTGCTTAATTCTCAAAACACGAAAATTAAATAGTATTATTAGTTTCAATAATCAACCAAACCGAACCCTAAACAAAAAAACAGCAAACACAAAACACCAAACAATTCACAGCAGTCCAATGATCTGTCGCAAATGTTGTGAAGTAAAAACTGATTGATCTAATATTGTATAGCCTACATCTTGAATAGTGCAAATGTCCATCTGCCTTTTTCATATTCATACTTGCATTACAACTTTATTTTCAAAGTCAATGTGGGTTGCGATTTTAAAGCAAAGCCATCTTGCTGTAGATATAATATTTTCTGATTATTAAAACTAATAGCAGCAGCTTTTCGTGCATTATTTTTACCACTTACCAAAAATGGAATACTGCCTAATGAGATTCCAATACCTGAAATCACTAAAAATGCTTGGCCCTGTGCTTTAGCATTTAATGGATCTTGAACTAATTTTTTAGTGCCACTTATCAGTCCTACTGTGAATAATGTAACACCTCCAACAAGCATTATCCAACCGACCGTTTTCTGGGTTTTACTTTTTTTCAAATAATAGTCTTTGGTTGGCGCCGATGTTTGACTGAATGAATTTAAAACAACTAGTAAAAGTGTCAGAGAAAAAATAATCTTTTTCATGATATTAATTTTTTTGCCTACTCTTTCAATGATGCAGTTTTCGGCTTCCCTGGGTGTTTTATTTTAGGTTGATCAACATCAAAAAATGAAGGCGAAGAAATTTATTTTGTCGCCTTTATTCAAAGCATATAATTTATTGAGCTTTTGCTTTTTCCTTTTTTGGTAACACATAACTAAGACCAAAATATTTTGCATAATCTTCCAGCGGACCCAAGCCAACAGAAGCCCTTCGGTGATTTACATTCGCTTCATCCAAAATAGGGAAAAATGACTTTTGCCCTGTAGAATCTATACGAACCTGGCTGCCATACATCTGCTTTTTTCCTTGATTTGTTAGTACTCTATCTTCAAGGAGTGCCAAATCCTGGGACCTGGCCTTTCCTTTTTTTACTGCGGCGCTCATTAATGGTAAATACTTTACTTGTGTTGCTGAATCAGCATGTTGTATAACTAAAAATATTGTTGAAGCTCCTTGTTGCCCGATTTCTGATGGCCCTAACCAGCCTTTGGTGTCAATGATATCTCTTACCTGGTTTAAATTTGTTGAGTCCTGGTATCTAATTTTTTTCCATAATGAATCCATCTCTTTGGATGGCATTCCATATTTATTTTGTACTATGTCGATATTCTCCCTGTCACCCTGATCTTCTTGATAAATGCTGTCAAGTAAAATTACAAGGGGTTTATTAAGTTTTGTTTCTGCGGTTTTATTTCTTACAATTACTTGATCAATAAGAGGCTGCCATCGTTTGTCGGTATGTAAAGTATCTAAATCCATATCGGATATGATATTTGGAAGATTTACCCATTCCTTGGTAATGATTACCTGTTCTAAATAAAAGAAAGCTTTATCATTATTTCCTGCCAATGCCCAAACACATGCCGCATTATATTTATCTTCTCTGTATCCTTTATTTTTATATTCTTTAAAAAGGGAGTCATAAGTCAGAGCCGATTTTATAAAATTTTGTTCTTCATAAAGCCAAAATGCTTTTGAAGATATTTTCAAATATTGTTCTGTGGGATGAAATGTAGTTTGCCCCTTAGCAAAGAAGCTATTTGACATCAGGAAAAAGTAAAATAAATACTTTCCCATTTTTGGGTAACAGTTAATAATGTTGGACTGTAGGATGGTTGCTTATCGTATACAAAAATATGTTATTATGTATTATCAAATAAAAAAATATTGCAGTTGAAAATCAAGTGTTTAACTTTAAACTTCAACTGCACACATTGTGATGCGGGCTAAAATAAAAGAGATCATGGGTTGGAAATTTCAATTGTAATTGATCGGTAAATATAAAATTTAAATAACGCATCGTGCCGGAGACGATACTTTTATTAAAATATAAAGGGAATAATTCTTTTTGTATGTTTTGAATAGTCCAGGTATTGCTCTTTATAATTATCAATTAAAAATTTCTCTTCTAAGAAAATTCTTATTAAAAGTCCAAACGTTATTAGTAATGCTCCAAAAATTGTTTCTTTGAAGGGAAATGCTATTACACAACTCCAAAAAAAATAAATGAGTGCAGCATAAATTGGGTGCCTCAACCAGCGATAAGGGCCATTTGTAACAAGCCCGCCTTTTGTTGTATTTGCGGTTGCATGAAAACTACGCAACCCAAATGTTAGCCTGGCCCATATCATCAGTCCGGCAGCTAAAACTTGAATTGAAATGGTAATTATATTTTTTGAAAAAATTAAGTGCTTGTCATACATGTAAAAAACGCCCATCACCGCTATTCCTAATCCTAAGAGTGAAGCAATTTTTAAATTCATAATTAAGTATATAAGTTTTAATATTCAATGTTTAGCAGTGATGTCATATTGCAGTCAATGGTAAGTATTCAATGAATATAGATTTTATAATTTCCCTCCGATGACCAAAACCAAATATTCAAATGTGAAGGTAACAACTAATCACTAAATTTATAATGCTTCGATGGAACTATTGCTGATATTGATTTGTAGCCGAAGTTGTTAAGGTGTGTAGAATCGTCTCGCCTAAGCGGACGATGCGATAATAATTCAATTGCCAATGATTAAAAATAAATAATTTAATAATCGCATCGTTCCCTGCGGGAAATGATGCTTTCCTAAAAGTTGATTTTTTATTCAATAGCTAAATTAATAATGTCGGGTCAGGCACCGGAACTGATGCCGATCGAAAAATTAAATACAAGGTCGTGCACCGACCGCGGAGCGTGGGATTATTATACTACAAATTCTTTATTCATAACTTTTTAAGTTTGATCTCAACTCTTTGGTTTTTGGCCGTACTGCCCTGCATGTCAACTGTCATATCAAATTCTGTTGCATCATTCGCCGGAGTTGGCTTCGGCTTACAAATGTAAACGCCGATGTCCTTTTGATAAGAAGCATAAGCTTCCCTTACCTGGTCCGCCTGGCATGCCGGTTGAGCTACACCATTAATAGTAATACTCCTTGATGTTTTTAAAGGATGAGTTGTTCCCGACGCATCAGTAAATACAAAATTTGAGAAGAAATGTCCCTTGAAATTGAATTCCAATGTATTATTTCCCGGTAATGAAATAATGTTAGTTCCATCTTTCAGGATGGTGACTTGTGCATTGATTTGCTTGTCTGACAAGAAGATCAGGATTGTAAGGAGAGCCAAAAACTTTTTCATGTTTTTAAATTTATAATTCAAAGATACAGGAGTGCCGGGATAAATCCGCGGCAGATCCTAACCACTTATTTTCTGTTCAATGAAACACATTTATAGCGACTTAATCAAAATCACATTCAAAACTTATCGCAATTCTCCATTCAAACTCAATTCGATATGTCTTTGAAATTACAAGAGCCCATAATGAACAATTGAAAATTAAGAAATATATTAATCTCATTATTTGAAGTGCGTAGCATCGTCTCGCCTAAGGGGATGATGCGATGAAATTCAATTGTACTTAATCAAAAGTTATAAAATTAAATAACGCATCGTACACTGAGGGAGATTGTCATGCTTCACCAAAATTATTTTTTTATTCGCTCATAATAAAGAATTACTGCACCACAACCAAAGGTTTTTGTTTGTAAGAGTTTAAGTGCAATTCTATCTGATATGTTTTTAAATAATGGCAAGCCTTTTCCTGCAATTACGGGGTGAACACAGAGTTGGTATTCATCTATCAAATCGAGTTGCGTTAATGAAACTATCATACCCGGACTTCCAACTAAAATGTCTTTACCAGCTTGTTGCCTGAGTTCTAAAACTTCTTCCTGTAAGTCGCTTTTAGCCAGCTTTGCAGTTTTCCATACTACATTTTTGAGTGTGTGGGAAAAAACTATTTTGGAAATGTTATCTATTGCTATCGCAAAATCATCCATTGATTTAATACCGGTCGGATTTTTTAAAACAGTTAGCCAATATTCCATCAATTCAAATGTTTTCCTGCCATAAATAATCGTGTCTGCACTTTCTAATAGCGCTGTATAATGTTCATGTATTTCCTCATCAGCAATAATTGCTGTGTGGTCGCAAAATCCGTCAAGCGTCATATTGATTGCTGCAATAACTTTTCTCATTTTATTTTTTTAATAAATTTTCAATGATGGGTGTGTAGCATCGTCTCGCCTAATTGGACGATCCGCTGAAAATTCAATTGCTATTGTATTAAAATAAATAATTTAAGAATTGCATCATTCAATGTGAGAAACGATACTTTAATAAATATCCTTTTAGTTAATACATACTTTTAATCTGCTCATCTGTTAATCTTAAAAACCGGGCGGCATTATTAAATAAAATATCTCTTTTTTGTTCTTCGGTTAAAAAAGGAACATGTTGAATGGCTTCAATTCCTTTTACAATTGCATCAGGCCAAATCATTTGGTCGCTTCCAAACATGACTCTTTTTTCAAAGCCCGCATCAATAATTCGTTTTAGATAAGAATGAAATTCTTCAACGGGTAAGTCGTTGCAAACCACGGCCAGGTCCACATACACTTGCGGATGCGTAAATAAAACAGCAATCAAATCATCAATCATTGGCCAGCCTGCATGTTGAAGAAATACGCGCAGTTTGGGGTGCCGCAATAATGCTTCTTCAACAGTTAATGCACTATGTAAACGAGCTCTATAATTCGGCGCAAAAATATATGCAACACCCGGCGGTCCGGGCCCTACATGAACGCCCACTGGAATATCATAATCTTCCGCAATTTTTAAAAAGGGTTCAAGACTGCTATCACTTAAAGTCATTCCGGCATATTGATAAGTGATTTCACTAAAAACTTTCAATTTATTTTCCTGGATTTCTTTTTTCATTCTATCCGGTGACAAAGTTTCTAAGTCACCTACACCGGGTATAATTCTTTTTGGAGATAGTTTTACCCATTGTGCTAAAAGGTCAGCACTGCCGCTTGTAACACCATACACATTATATTTTTCTAAAATGGCAAAAGTTTTATTTCTTAAATCTTCATCAGAGATTGCAGCAGGAAGAGAATTTCCAACGTTTGAAATATCTCTAAAATACTTTACTGCACTGTCCCGCTGATCCCAAGCACCCATGTCTTTTAAGGGCGAAGGAAGCCTGTCAGGCATACCGCCCATGAGCATTGATGCGACAGGAATGCAATGCAAATGCATGTCAATAATGGGTAGCGGTTTGCCATTATTTTGATTCTGTCCAAAACAGAATGTAGCAATTAGGCAAGAGAAAAACAGGAGCTTTTTTTTCATGTATTATTTTGGTTTGATTCGCTCAATGGAGCAATGTAAAAATAACAGCTAACGGGCTAATATAATTTATTAAATATAATGGCAAATAGTTTTAATTTTATATTTTATACGAACCGGAAAAAAAATATTCCATTCTTTCTTGTTTCGAAAAAAAATGAAATTGTATTTCATTGTTCAGAATCGTATCGTCCCGTGCCGGAGACAATGCTACACTAAAACTTTAAAGAAGCCTCACTATTTCTTGTAAAGTTTAGCACTATTTTTTTTCAAATATTCTTTAATTTGTTCAAAGTTCATATTAGCCATTTCTAAAGATATTTTGTCTTTGATGGCTCTAAAAGTTTTGACTGTGTCAAATTCTTTTTTTTGTACAGGTTTTTTAGTTTCAGTCTTCATATTTAAAAATTTCTTTCGGTGAACGTATTTCTAATGGTTGATAATTTAAGCGTATATTGATAGAGTTGTAGCCACGAATTCTATAAACATTTACAATATGTTTAAAATTCCAACTAATTAAAATGTCCGCTTTGTATATTGTTGCAGTTGCAATATGTATACAATCATCAATACTCGTTTGTCCTACAACTTTTTCTGCGACATATTTTGAAGCAAGAGTCAATATTTCGTCAGTTACAATTACTCGTTCAATACAAGTTTTTGGCAAATTTTTGAAATGTTCCTTCACATTTTCAGGTGCATTCAATAATTCAGTTTCTGTTAAATCAGAAAACATGCAAATAATCTGACCAAACTTAACTCTTTCGAAAAGTTGCAGGGTCTCCTCTTCAAATTCCTTATCAAATGCACCGCCAAAAACCGAAGTATCAAAATAAAATCTTTGCATGATATTTCTTTATAATTCCTGCATGAAGTTACAACTTTATTTCTTTGCTGCAATTATAGTGTTTCAAAACCTCAGTCAGCATACAAAGTATAAAAGAGTTTTTAAATATATTTTCCGGATGCCTCATGCCAGGTCAACATTCTTTTAAGAGAAATGAAAGATTTCGGTGTAGCATTAACGCGTCTAATCTGACGATGCGCTTAAAATTGAATTGCTATTGTAATAAAATAATATTTAAATAACGCATCGTCCCGTTCCGGAGAAGATGCTTCACTAAACATGTAATTTAAAGACGTATATTTGCAATGCGATACCCGGTAAATCCTCTCTCCCGTATGGGATGATGAAACCGGGTTTTTGTTTTACCTGCATTTTCGTTAAGCCACAAATAAAGCAAGTTGTATTTCTTCAATTGAGAGTGTGTGTAGCATCGTCTCGCCTATGCGGACGTTGCTTCACTCAATATAATATGAGTTAAGCATAGCAAAATACTTCATTTTAACGGTAGTGTTTTATATGAACAAAATTTCTTACTTTTGTGCCTGCATCAAGAGTTCCTGATTATCAGGATGCCAACCGGGTCTAAGAACAAACGGTGGAAAAAAGATGAGGGTTAGCCTGACCAAATGTTTGAATTACTTTCCTGCTATCTCTCTTGATGCGCTTAAAATTATTATTATGCCATTAGGAAAAAGTAAGGAAGAAGATTTAAAACATTTAAAAAGCTTTGTGAGTTCACCTAACCTTAGAGGGTATACGACCCATATTTGGTATCGTGGTTTAAGAACATACTACCCCTGGCAATTTATTCAATTAACGAAAGTATATAAAAGCGATGGAGTAGGAAGACTTCTATGGATTGAGGAAGCAAAGCGATCATTGAACAGATCGTGGAAGATTCTAAGTAATTATTTTATTAATCCCCCAATTGATCAAAGTCAAAAAGACGAGTATGATCGTATAGTTATACTGTTGGAGGATTTATTGCTTAAGATGAATAAAGAGAATTGAATTATGTAAGTTAAGCTCCGCGTTAAACTTCGACTTAAATTTATTGTTGAAAAATGGGAGATTGATTTTAGTGTGAAGCAGCGTCTCGCATGAGCGGACGATGCGATGAAAATTGAATTGGTTTTGAGTAATAATAAAAAACTTAAGAATCGCATCGTCCCCGGTGGGAGTCGATGCTTCACTAAAAATTTATAACGTCCTTCTGAAACTTTTCCTAATATTTGTTTTTGGTGGATTCTTCTTCAGTTAGACAACCTGTAGCTAACTCTATTGTTGTCTGTTAGGGCTTTTAATTCCTAACTGACCAACTATGAAATCTAAACCTTTTTCTTCCGGAATTATTATAACATTTAAGTTGTTTGATGGTTTAATAGTTTCATCTGTAACAAATAAAGGTAAAGTTGTACCAGGTTTGTTGACATAATAAAAATAGAAATAGCCATTTATCATGAAAGAATATAGTTTAAGACCTTTGCATGAGGTTATAAGTCTTGGTTGTGCGATTAATTGCTTAGGAATTTTATGATTGCTTACATACGATGAAATAAAAATTGGAAACTCGTCAACCCTACCGCCATTTTTCGTAAGAATCATTTGTCTAATTTTTTTATCATCACTTTTGTCTAAATTAATTTCACTAAAAAATGGTCTCGTCGAGATATTTGCTCTCCAAAGAACTGATAATAAAAATAATTTGAATTTGTGATAATTTAGATTATCACATTTTATAAATTGAATTCCATTTTGGTTTATACAATTTTGAAATATTGGACATTCGTCCTTTAATAATTGTCCGCCATACATTGCCTTACTTGCATAATCTTCGTAATAATGTCCGAGTAATATATTGTCACATTCTTTACATAATAAACCACCTTCATATTCACCATCTGAAGGTTTTTTTATTTCCCAATTTTCAACGGTTTCTAGCCTAGAAGGCTGAAGTATGAGTTTATGATTTTCGTCAAACATTCCCTTATACATGAAGTCGGGAATTATATGCGATTTTCTAATTAAGTTTTTGTCTTTTTCACAAAGTTGGCAAGTCATTATATAAATCAATTAGTGATCTGTCAGCGCCTTTCTGTGAAGCATCGTCTCTACTAAGCTGAAGATAATTCATTAAAGACACTATTTTTTGTTTATTCTAACTATTTCCTGCAAAAGTACATCAAGGTCAGGGCGAAAATTTATTTGTGTTTCATTCGGTAATACTTCTTTAGTTCTTATGTGAGTATGCAAAAAAGAGTCAGCAATTTTTCGACTTGACTTATCAAGATTTATCATGCTTTCTTTGAAACTTTTTGTTCCATGCGAACCGGAAACGTCACTAAAATTAACTTTACTAAAGCAGGGTGGAACATGATCAATAATTGATCGAATTAAAAGCGGAATTGTCAAAAAAAGCCTATTTGCGTATGCAACATTTAACTCTTTTAAAAAAGCAATTAATTTTGTAAAATCTAAATTTGATTTTTCAATTCCCTCGATCTCATCAATTCTATTCACATCCACAAATGTTTCATACGAATTTGCATCTATTCTGGCATCTTTTAAATACCCGAAATCATCTTTGATATATTCGTCCGTCACTCTTTTGCCGTTTTTTACAAGAACATTCACAGGAATCCATATGTCTATATTCAATGGGCCATATTCAAGTAAATTTTGTTGCTTACAAATCTCATAAAGCTCAAAACCGTTTTTCATTTTATCACTTTCAAAAGTGAAGATTTGTATTTCGTAAAGCGTTTCAAATAAATACCTTTTGCCTTTTAAAAAGAATAATTCTAAACCATATTTGTAGGCCTTAACTACCTTTCCTAATTCTTTTTCATTTATATCTAGGATATTATAAATGCCTAAGCTTGTTCTAATATATAGGTTGAATTGCACTTGTAATTTAATTTCTTTTTGCTCTCTTAATTCCTAACTTTTCAGCCTTCATAAAGTCATTTTCTTGTTCTAATTTATTCTCCAAATTGGCATGAACAATGGCTCTATAGTAATAGGAAAAACCAAAATCGGGATTTATAGAAATTGATTTTGTCAACGAGTTTAATGCAAGATTGGGATTTCCAACTAAAAACTCAATTCGCCCTTTTATATAATTAAAGGTTGAATTCATTTCATAAACTTCATTAAGTTTTTTTAATCCTTCATAAGCAGCTGTAATTTCATCAAAAGCCAAATCAATATCATTTTTTTCCAAAGCTATAAGTGCATCCTCGAAATAAATTAAATATTGTAAAAAATCCGTACTTGATTTCAAATCAAAAGAACTGATATTAAAATAATTTAAAAGGTATGTGTCATTTGTATCATATAAAACTCGTAATCGTGAAAATATTAATTCCCAAAAACTATCAGATGACCTTATTTGTGAGCAATATTGAAAAAAAGATTCAAGATTTTCTTCCTCACCAAAACATCGAGTTTCTGACTCAAGCATGTAATCTTGTAAATTATTTGTAGCGTATGATTTTGACTTTTCAGCCTCTTGATTTTGAAAGCCAATTAAGAAGAGCATAAGTGCTGCGGAATCTTTTTCAACATTTGCTTTTAGTTGATCTATTGAATGTGATTGATTATAATAGTTATGAGCAATCAATATTTTAAAAGATAATATAACCTCTTGAATTGTATAAGGGTCTAAAAAATTAATTTTAAATATTCCATCAGATTTTTTTAAAGCCTGGAAATAATGGTTTATAATCTTATCAGCATTCCCTATTGATAATTTTGTTGGGTAGCTCACAGTAATATATTTTAATTATAAGATATTTATAAAGATTAATAAGACATGCTGAAAAGTGTCTGAAAAGTTCCCTTAAAAGTCGAACAATAAAAATAGTTTATGTGGCTTTCTGGTATACTTTTTCGTTATCAGAAATCCCTCAAAATTCAATTCTCTTTGATTTAAGAGATAAAAAAAAATAATGACCCCAAACTCCTCATCCTATTTCCCCCCATGCATAATCCCATCATACTTCGCAGCATTTGTTTTGAAAATTTGCTTTTGATTGTCATCGAGGTAAGTGCCGATTTGTTCCATCACTTTTTGACGGGCTGCTACGATCATCGAACGATCACTGCCATCCGATTTTAATTGCTGGCGTTCTTCGCGAAAACTTTTTGCAGCTTCGCGTATTTTTTGCACCTGCTCTTGCGTGAGGTTCAGGTCTGTTTTCCAGGCTTCAATGAGTTGGGCGAATTTTCCGCCTTGTTGATTTCCTCCCCCGCCACCAAACATTTTTCCAAATATTCCCATAGTATTAATTTTTTTTAAAGTTAATGTATAAAAAAGATTTGCAAATTATTTTTCGGGCGGCTCATAACGAATTACCACTTTTGCATTTTTCTTTTCATCGGCACTCATAAAAACTTCATAGCGTTTTCCACCGGTCGTAACCACCATCAATGCCGTGTTGGGCGGAATGCTGCCGAGATTATTTGCCACCATTACAAATTCATGCACGGGCACAAACTCCGAAGCTTTTATGTTAAGTGTTATTGGTTTATTCGTTAAGCCCTGGCGATAAGCGATCACCTGGTTATTATCATAGACCGTAATGGTATCGCCATCAATTTCTCCATTATCAAATAATTCAATTTTTATATCTGGTGAGTTAGTGATCAATGTTTTCACTAAATTACTACTACGTTCCTTCAAATCCTTTGGTACCGGCAGTTTCGGAGGTTCCGCCATTTGTTGTACAGGTTTTTCCGTAATAGTATTGGGCGTTTTCACCGTTTCATCAACAGGTGGATTTTCTTTTTTTACAATAACAGGTGGTGTAAATTTTTGAGCATCTTTTTTCCGGATCTGCGCGATCAGATCATTGATCGAATTGTCATCATTAATATTGATATTTCCTGTAAAGCCCGGTAATTTTTTCTTCAATAATTTCATGGTATTCGGACCGATAATTCCATCCGGAGTAGTCCCTAAAGCCTGTTGTAATTTTACTGCATTATCATTTCGTTCAGGCTTTTGTATAACCGGCGGATTATTTTTACGCTGCTTTATTTGTGCGATCAAATTATTTATTTGATCATCATCATGTACATTTAATGTTCCATTAAAACCGGGCACCTGGTTTTTCAATGACTTCAATGTATTCTGTCCAATAATGCCATCTGGCGTCACGCCCAGCGCTTTTTGCAGGCGAACCGCATTATTATTATTTGTTGTTGGAATATTTTTAGGCGGTGTTTTTTTTACCAAAAAATCTTCTTTCTTAAAATCTGATTCGGGCACTTTTTCTAAATACACATCGCCCGTGCCGCAATCGCCGCCATTGCTTACAAACACACTGCTGAATGTGCCGGATAAAACTTCTTTACTACCAATTTTCTGATAATCCAAATAACAAGTCATCAAACAGGCTTCACTATTTGCAGCCATGCGCAGTTCCACCAGTTTGGTTTCCTTAATGGTAATGCTCTTGCTTCTTTTATCAAACATACCGGTGAGCGTGGCCTTTCCATAAAAATCAGTGGAACGGTAAGAATAGGTAACTCCCTGCACGGCGTTTTGCGCGGCACTGCCTTTCAAATCATTGACCTGCACTTCATATTTATATTGTTGCTTGAGATAGCCATAGCCGGAACTAAATGAACCGCGCCAGATGCCGGTGACATCCTGCGAAAAAAGAGACAATGAAATGGTATAAAAAAATAAGAGTAGGGCGAATTTCTGCATATTACAAATCTACTTTTGCAGAATTGTATTCTGACCTAAGAAACAGTTAACATTTATATTTAAGAAATCTTTCGTACATTATCAACTCTGCAAATGATTTATTATTTTTGCCCACGCAAAAATGTGCCTTTATGATAAATATTAGTTTTCCTGATGGAGCAGTCAAACAATTTGAAGCAGGTGTGAATGCTATGGACATTGCTACGTCAATCAGTGAAGGCCTTGCGCGAAAAGTATTGGCAGCTTCCGTAAACGGCGAAGTTTGGGATTTGTCAAGGCCCATCAATAATGATGCTTCCCTGCAATTGCTCACCTGGAATGATGATAAAGGAAAATCTACATTCTGGCATTCTTCCGCGCACTTGCTGGCAGAAGCGGTGGAAGAAGTTTTTCCCGGGGTAAAATTCTGGGTTGGCCCGCCGGTGGAAAATGGTTTTTATTACGACATGGATTTGGGCGATAAAAAAATCACTGAAGAAGACCTGGAAAAACTGGAGAAAAAAATGCTGGAACATGCACGGAAAAATGAAGTGTTTACCCGCAAAGAAATTTCTAAAAAAGAAGCCATTGATTATTTCTCCGAAAAAGGCGATGAATATAAATTAGACCTCTTAAATAATCTGGAAGATGGCCATATCACTTTTTATACGCAGGGAAATTTTACCGATCTCTGCCGCGGGCCGCATATACCCAATACAAGTTTTATAAAAGCATTGAAACTGACAAACATCGCCGGTGCATATTGGAAAGGAGATGAAAATAATAAACAGTTGACACGCATTTATGGCATTTCATTTCCACAACAAAAAGAATTGGATGCTTATTTATTAATGCTCGAAGAAGCCAAGAAACGCGACCATCGTAAACTCGGAAAAGAGCTGGGCATTTTTACTATGGATGATGATGTTGGACCAGGACTTCCTTTATGGTTACCCAATGGAACGATCATTATTGAAGAGCTTGAAAAACTGGCAAAAGAAACAGAATTAAAAGGCGGTTATAAACGCGTGGTGACGCCGCATATCGCAAAAGAAAAATTATATTTAACCAGCGGGCATCTTCCATATTACGCAGAAAGTATGTATCCGCCGATGGAAATGGATGGCACGAAATATTATTTAAGAGCGATGAATTGCCCGCATCATCATAAGATATTTGATGCGGAACCAAAGAGCTACAAAGACCTGCCATACAGGCTTGCAGAGTATGGCACCTGTTACCGCTATGAACAAAGTGGTGAATTATTCGGCCTCATGCGCGTGCGTTGTTTACACATGAATGATGCGCATATTTATTGTACAAAAGAACAATTTGCTCAAGAGTTCAAAGCGGTGAATGAAATGTACCTGAAGTATTTTAAAATATTTGGTATTGATAAATATGTGATGCGTTTGAGTTTGCATGATCCTGCCAAACTCGGACAGAAATATGTGAACGAACCGCAACTCTGGCTCGAGACAGAACAACTCGTGCGCGAGGTATTGATCGAAACAAAAACACCGTTTGTAGAAGTGCAGGATGAAGCCGCTTTTTACGGGCCAAAAATTGATGTACAAATTTGGAGTATCATTGGAAAAGAATTTACACTCGCTACCAACCAGGTAGATTTTTCGCAGGGCAAAAGTTTTAATTTGCAATACACCAATGCAGATAATACAACATCAACGCCTTTAATCATTCATCGTGCGCCGCTCGGCACACATGAACGATTCATTGGATTTTTATTAGAACATTATGCAGGAAAATTTCCGGTATGGCTGGCGCCAAGACAGGTGGAAATTTTACCTATTAATGATCATTGTTTGGAGTATGCAAAATCCATTCGCGATATGCTTTTGGAAAATGGCGTTCGTGCAGAAATGGACGAACGCAATGAAAAGATCGGCAAAAAAATCCGGGATGCGGAAATGGCAAAAATCCCTTATATGCTGATAATCGGGGAGAAAGAAATGAATGAAAATAAAGTGTCATTACGCGTGCAGGGAAAGGGCGATGCGGGGCAGCAAAGCCCGGAAGAATTTCTCCAAAAGATCAAAGCAGAAATTGCTGAGCGGAAATCAGCCGAATAATATTAGTTTTACAAAAATTAAAGCAACAAATTACTCACTAAAAAACATTTAATGGCATTACCTTACAGAGGTCAACGTTTTAATCCAAGGTTTAGCAGGCAGCAGGAGCCTGAACACAGAATTAATGAAAAGATACGCGTACCAATGGTACGATTGGTTGGAGAAAATGTAGAAGTCGGGGTTTTCTCTATTGAGGAAGCCAGGAAAATTGCCAGGCAGCAGGAGCTCGACCTGGTGGAGATCTCACCCAATGCAGACCCGCCCGTTTGCAAAGTCATTGACTATAAAAAATTCCTGTACGAGAAAAAGCGGAAGGAAAAAGACATGAAGGCCAATGCCAAGCAAAGCGAGGTAAAAGAAATTCGTTTTACGCCCAGCACAGATGATCATGACTTTGATTTTAAAGCCAGGCATGCGGAGAAATTTTTAAAGGATGGCAATAAAGTAAAAGCCTATGTGCAGTTCAAAGGCCGGGCGATCATGTTTAAAGAGCGTGGCGAACTGGTACTTTTAAAATTCGCGGAAAGGCTTTCCGAATTTGGCCAGCCCGAAGCATTACCAAAATTAGAAGGGAAAAGAATGTTGCTGATGCTCACGCCAAAATCCGGTAAGAAGAAGAAGGAGGTTGCGGAATAAATGCTATCGGCTGGTTTTATTTTTAATCGAAATTTGCAGAGAAAATATATCAAACGTACACTATCGGCTGGTGTCTTCACCAGCCGAAATTTTTAGAGAAAATATATCAAACTTATATTTAGAGAGAAACGCCGGGAGGCATTTTTTAATAGGAGAAAATCTTTTCAAATCAGACGCCCTATCGGCTGGTGTCTCCACCAGCCGAAACTCTAATCTCTATAATGAGTAATCATATCAAACTCATCTTTTCCTTCAATATAAAATTTGGCACTGCTCCATTTATATTCTTCAGGATGTGTACTTAAATTCCATTTTCCTATCGGCTGGTGTCTCCACCAGCCGAAACCCTATTCTCTATAATGAGTAATCATATCGAATTCATCTTTTCCTTCAATATAAAATTTAGCACTACTCCATTTATATTCTTCTGGATGTGTACTTAAATTCCCTATCGGCTGGTGTCTCCACCAGCCGAAACCCTATTCTCTATAATGAGTAATCATATCGAATTCATCTTTTCCTTCAATATAAAATTTAGCACTACTCCATTTATATTCTTCTGGATATGTACTTAAATTCCATTTTTCTCTAACAGGATTATTATGAATATATTGAAGCTTACTAAGAAAAATTCTTTCTGTTGAAATCTCAATTGCCAGTGGATCTCTTTTCCAAAATTGAAATTGCCTGTCTTGTTTATCTGATTTATAAAGATGCAATTGGTTTGTTTGTAAAAGATGTTTTTTAAATGCATGGGCAGTGAACTTTAAAAAACTTCCTGGCGCACTCTCTTTACCATTTTGTTTGATAATATACCACAACAAATGGATATGATTCGGCATAATAACGAAGCCATATAATATCACTAATTCTTTCTTCACTAATTATTGAAGAGAAGCAATGACAATGTTTTTCAATGAATCATCGGCTAATAAATAACGAAATTGATGAATAGTCGCTGTATAAAAATAGCAATTATGACTCGATGTTTGACCTTGCCTGTGAAGAAGCATATTCATTCTACAATATAATATATTTTTATGAGTTTCGGCTGGTGTGGTCATTATTTGATAGGAGTATTTCGGTAGGTGTGGACACCTACCAATAGAAAATTATGAATGTATGTTCTCCATTCAATAATATAATATTAATTCAGTTTCGGCTGGTGGAGACACCAGCCGATAGGAAAATATATTTTTATGAATTTCGGCTGGCAAATTGAGAAACTGAAAAATAGTAGTAGCATAAAAAAAGCAGGTATGATCGTCTGTCAATTTATTTTCGAAATAAATCCACTAATTTCGGTGGGTGTGGACACCCACCGATAGATAAAATGAATATCAAACCAATTAAAACAAAAAAAGATTATGAACAAGCCTTAGCAAGACTTGAAGTTATCTTTGATGCAAAAAAAGGAACGGCAAAAGGTGACGAATTGGAATTGTTGGGAATGTTAGTTGACAACTATGAAAACGAAAAATTTCCTATTGGTTTTCCTGACCCGGTTGAAGCAATCAAATTTCGAATGGAGCAATTGGGTTATACGCAAACAGACCTGGCAAATGTAGTAGGACTCAAAAGCCGGGCAAGTGAAATTTTGAATCGTAAGAGAAAACTATCACTGGAAATGATCCGGCAAATTCATGACAGTTTAAATATTCCAACGGAAGTTTTAATTCAGGCTTATTGAAAATATTTTTTGTTCTTACCGGGTGGGGAGGAAACCCTCCATAAATAAAATATTTTTAATTTCGCGTTATCATGTTCCATTTTACCCGGACCAATTCCCAAAACAAAGACTTTAAATTTCTTGTAGAAAAACTGGATGCAGAATTAAAAATCCTGGATGGTGATGAACATTTGTTTTATGCACAGTTGAACAAAACGGATGACATCAAACATGTTGTTCTTGCATTTGAAAATGAACTATGTGTTGGTTGCGGCGCGATCAGGGAATATGAAAAAAATGGCATGGAAGTAAAACGTATGTATGTGTTGAATACACATCGGAATAAAGGAATTGCTTCAATGGTATTAAAAGAATTAGAAGATTGGGCCAAAGAATTAAAATATGATTTCCTGGTTTTAGAAACAGGCATCAAACAACAGGCGGCGATGCATCTTTATGAAATGAGTGGTTTTGCAATTATCCCAAACTATGGGAAATATGCAGAAATGGAAAACAGTGTTTGTTATAAAAAAATATTGAGTATTATTTGATTCATAGCCGGTCAGGCGACCGGCAATGGCGGTAATTTTCGGCTAGTGGAGACACCAGCCGATAGGAGAATTTTCCCATCACTTCAATTTCATATCTTTGCTTCCTAAAAATGTTTATCCTGTGCCTACAAAATTTTCAAAAGAAACATATTTATACTGGTATAGCCTGATGGCATTGATTCGCCAGTTTGAACTGAAAGCGGAAGAAATGTATAAAATGGCCGGCAAAATCCGCGGCTTTTTTCACGCCTATATCGGCCAGGAAGCCATAGCAGCGGGTTGTATGACGGCCACGCGCCACGAAGATCCGTTCATTACAGCTTACCGCGATCATGGTCTCGCAATTGCAAAAGGCGTTACACCGGATGCGGCGATGGCGGAATTGTATGGTAAAGCAACTGGTTGCGCAAAAGGTAAAGGTGGCAGCATGCATTTTTTTGATAAAAAAAATTACTTCTTTGGTGGACATGGAATTGTAGGCGCACAAATTGGAACTGGCGCCGGGCTTGCATTTGCGGAGAAATATAAAAATACAGATAATGTCGTGCTTTGCTTTTTTGGAGATGGCGCGGCGCGGCAGGGAATTTTACATGAAGTATTTAATATGGCCATGCTTTGGAAATTACCAGTCGTTTTTATTTGCGAAAATAATAATTATGCCATGGGTACTTCCATTGAACGAACATCCAATGTAATTGATATTTATACATTGGCAGATGCGTATGATATGCCGGCGGATAATGCCGATGGCATGAGCGCTGAAGCCGTACACGAAGCCATATCACGCGCCGTGAAAAGAGCCCGCGAAGGGGATGGGCCTACACTGCTCGAAATGAAAACATACAGGTATAAAGGCCATTCTATTTCTGATCCGCAGAAATATCGCACGAAGGAAGAAGTGGCGGAATATAAAACGAAGGACCCGATTGATATGATCCGTCATACTATATTGGAAAATAAATTTGCCACGGAAGAAGAGTTAGATGCCATTGATAAAAATATCAATGAAAAGGTGGAAGCGAGTGTCCAATTTGCGGAAGAAAGTCCATGGCCGGATATTAGTGAATTGACCAAAGATGTGTATGAAGACAAGGATTATCCTTTCATAACGGATTAGGCATGATGTCCATTAACGATTATTTCTAAAAAAAAATTCCGCTTTTTAAATTTGAAAGCGCACCTTTGCCGACAAATTTAAAAGTTAACAATACATTCCGATATGTCTCAACATACCCATAAACCCGAGAAACATAATGAAGACCCGCTGCTGCGCCTGCAGGGAACCTGGATGAAATACCAGAAACCTTTGCTCATCGCATTTACAGTACTTGTGGTGGTCGTTGCAGGGTGGTATTTTTATGAAACACAGGTGGCAGAACCAAAAGAAGAACAGGCAACCAATGCAATCTATAAAGCGCAGGAAAATTTTGCCATGGATTCTATCAATGCAGCATTGAATGGCAATGGCACGGATAAAGGGTTTTTGTATATCATCAATAATTATGGTGGAACAAAACCAGGCAAACTTGCAAAATATTACGCCGGTATTTGTTATTTGAAATTGCAGGATTTTAATAAAGCAGTGGAGTACTTGTCGGATTATCAAACGGATGCAAAACAAATTCAGATGATGGCTTATGGCAGCCTCGGCGATGCATACAGCGAGTTGGGAAAAAATGATGAAGCCATTGCGAATTATAAAAAAGCTGCTTCTGCTTTTCCTTCGGATGAATTAAATTCTTCTGAATATCTTTTTCGCGCTGCTTTAAAATTGGAGACTTTGGGTAAAGCGAAAGAAGCGCTGGATACTTATAAAGAACTAAAAGATAAATTTCCAAAAACCAACCGCGCTTACGAAGCGGATAAATATATTTATCGCCTGAGTATTGAACCAAATGATTTTAGTACAAAATAATGGCGACTGGTGGTAATACCATATTGCAAAAAGGCATTCCTGATCTTAGGGATGCCTTTATAATTATTGTCAAAACCGAATGGAATGATAACATTACGGGCAGGCTGGAAGAAGGCGCAGTAAATGTGTTGAATGAAAATAAAATCAAGCATCATACGATCGTAGTGCCGGGTGCAATTGAAATTCCTTTCGCGATTCGTGCTTATGCGTTGTCGGTGCAAGAACAACCAGATGCGTTTATCGCATTTGGTGCAGTGATCCGTGGCGGCACGCCACATTTTGAATATGTCTGCAAATCAGTCACAGAAGGCATTTCAGCACTCAATTTATCTTTGGACATGCCGGTAATCTTTGGCGTTTTAACGCTGGAAAATATTGCCCAGGCAATGGATCGGACCGGCGGCAAAGAAGGGAATAAAGGGGAAGAAGCAGCCCTTACTGCAATTAAAATGATACACCTGAAAAGGCAATTGAATAAACCGGGATTTTTTGAATCAAAATGAAAGTACAAATTTTTATACCTTGTTTTATTGATCAGTTGTATCCCTCTGTAGGATTTAATATGGTGAAAGTATTGGAGAAAGCTGGTTGTGAAATTATTTATAACCCGGATCAAACATGTTGCGGTCAACCAGCTTTTAATGCCGGTTTCTGGAATGATGCGAAAGCAGTTTGTAAGAAATTTATAAAAGATTTTAAAAAAGATATTCCGGTAGTAATGCCCAGTGCAAGTTGCGCGGGATTTGTTCGGAATAATTATACACAGTTATTTAAAAATTCAGAGCTTCAAACAGAAATTACAGAATTACAAAAAAGGACTTTTGAGTTTTCAGAATTTTTATTGGATTATTTAAAAATAGAAAATTTTAATGCTAAGCTTGAAGGTGTTGCTACGTATCACGATAGTTGCGCCGCATTACGGGAATGCCATATTAAAAATGGCCCGAGAAAATTATTGGAACATGTACAAGGTTTGCATTTGGTGGAGATGGACGATGTAGAAACCTGTTGCGGTTTTGGCGGTTCTTTCGCAGTGAAATATGAAGCCATCAGCAATGCAATGGGCGAGCAAAAAGTGAATCATGCTTTGGATACAAAAGCGGAATATTTAATTAGTACCGATATGAGTTGTCTCATGCATCTCGATGGTTATATTCAGAAAAATAAACTGAATTTAAAAGTCATGCACCTTGCAGAAGTACTTGCTTCCGGCTGGTAATTTTTTTTCAAAATATTATGTTTTTCCTTTATACGCTTCCACAAGTTTGACAGCTTCCACCGCAGCTTTGACATCGTGCACGCGCAGAATATTTGCACCATTTAAAAGCGCCATGGTATTTAAAACAGTTGTGCCATTCAATGCGTCGTGGGTCGTGATGCCCAGCGTTTTATAAACAGTCGCTTTGCGTGAAAGCCCTGCTATTATTGGCATTCCCAGCATTTTAAAGATTTGAAGATTGCGAAGGATTTCAAAATTTTGTGCAATCGTTTTACCAAAACCAAAACCCGGATCTATAATGATGTCATGAATGCCGGCCTGTTTGCATTGGTCAATTTTCTTTGAAAAAAAGTCAATGAGTTCTTCAAACAAATTTTCATAATGCGGATTTACCTGCATATTTTCCGGTGTTCCTTTCATGTGCATACAAACAAATGGAACACATGCATCTGCAACAGTGGAGATCATGTTCGCATCCATTTCGCCCGCACTGATATCATTCACCATGGAAACGCCGGCTTGCAAAGCAGCAGCAGCAACTTCTGCATGATAAGTATCAATAGATAAAATCATTTCGGGCATTTCATGATGAATAATTTGCAGCACAGGCAATACTCTTTCCATCTCTTCTGTGGCATTTATTCTTGTACTTCCGGGCCTGGTGCTTTGCCCGCCAATATCAATGATTTCCGCGCCTTCTGCCTGCATTTGTTTTGCCAGTTGCAAAGCATCCATTGGTTTATCCAGCCTGCTCCCGGGATAAAAAGAATCTGGTGTGGTATTGATAACGCCCATCACAACAGGTTTTGAAAGTAATAACAATTTTCCTTTACAATTCAGCGTAAACATTGTTTGCTTTGCTTTATTTTTGATTGTAATGATATAAATTTTTTTGACATTATTGCTAAATTCAAAAAAGAATATGACGGATACCAATGAACAATATGACCGGGAGATCGCTTCATGCAGGGAAATTTTTATACAAAAAGCCATTGATTACGGCACTTCCTGGCGCGTCCTGCGCACCATTTCCGTAGTTGATCAAATTTTTATTAAAGCTTTGCGTATACGCACTATCCAGGAAAAAAAAGTACAGAAAGTGGCGGATGATATACGCGGGGAATTTAAAGGCATCATTAATTATGCAGTGATCGGTTTGATACAATTAAAATTAAATGCACCTGAAGTACAGGATATTCCGGCTGATACCGTGCGCGGCTGGTACGATGAAGAAATCAATTTTGCCAAAAAGATTATGCTGGATAAAAATCATGATTATGGAGAAGCCTGGAGGGATATGAGCCAGGAAAGTTTTACAGATTTGATACTGGTAAAACTCATGCGCATTAAACAAATTTTATTGAATGAAGGCAAAACGATTGTGAGTGAAGGAATTGATGCCAACTATGTGGACATCATCAATTACGCCGTTTTTGCCCTTATTCTTTCATCCTGAAAAATAATGAAATCATGCCAAAAGTTTTGATTAAAATCATACAATGGATCGTTGGACTCCTGTTTATTTTTTCCGGCCTTATTAAAGCCAATGATCCGCTGGGATTGAGTTACAAGATGCAGGAATTTTTTTCCGTTTGGCATTTACAGTCATTGAATGATTATACATTAGCGCTGGCTTACACGATGAATATTTTTGAAGTACTGGCAGGTGTGGCTGTGATCATTGGCTGGAGAATGCGTTTGTTTAGTTGGTTGTTATTATTGCTTATTTTGTTTTTTAGTTTCCTTACAGGCTATGCTGCTTATTCCGGGAAAATAAAAACCTGTGGTTGTTTCGGTGATTGTCTTCCACTCACGCCAATCACTTCATTTTTTAAAGATCTTCTTTTATTGATATTGATCTTGGTTTTATTTTTTTATAGAAAAAAAATAAAATCTTCATTAGCGCCGCCGGCTCCATGGCTTATTTTAATCATAGTAGTTGCAGGCACGATCATTCTCCAATCCTATGTTTTAAAACATTTACCGATTGTGGATTGCCTGCCGTATAAAAAAGGAAATAATTTATTAGAGCAAATGAAAGCGCCGCCCGGCGCGGTTCCTGACAGTATTGTTATAACCTTTCAATATAAAAAAAATGGCCAAACACTGGAATTTGATGCAGATCATTTCCCTGATAATTTTGATTCTACCTACGAATTTGTAAATCGTTTTGATAAGGTCGTTCGTAAAGGAAATGCAACGCCGCCGATCGTTGACTTTTCTTTACATGACACATCCGGTACAGATGTTACACAAAAGATTTTATCTCAACCGGGTGATTATGTTTTACTTTTTGCAAAAGATTTTTCCAATAATGTAATATGGAATGGTGAAGATTTTATTTCTATTTTAAACAGGATAAAGGAAAAACATATTCCCTTATATGTTGTAACATCCGACATGCATACTGCTGCAAAGATTTTTGGAAACCTGCCTTTTATAACATTGCTTCAATGTGATGGCACAGTGATCAAAACTGCGGCGCGTGTAAATCCAACTTTTTTTATAATGAATGAAGCAAATATTGAAAATAAAATTGGTGGCAATGACCTGGATAATGTGTTGAAAATTTTTACTTCTTTACCAATTCAAAACTAAATGGCATGTACCGGTTGATCCTAAAAAAGATATTGTATGGTTTCGCTGTTTTAGCAGGCGTTACTATATTGGTATTTTTTTTATTCCAGGGCTTTGGAGACCCGGCACGACTGGTTCTGGGCCAAAGTGGGAATGCAGAAACCTTGAAAAATATTCGTAAAGACCTGGCATTGGATCAGCCAAAGTGGAAACAATTTGTTTTATATATTAATGATCTTTCTCCCTTGAGTGTTTATTCCAAAGAGGAATTAAAAGAAAAAAATATTCATGGTTTATTTGTTGGTAACGACACAAAAATTGGATTAAAGTTTCCTTATCTCCGCCGTTCTTATCAATCGAAAAAAAATGTTTCAGATATATTAATGGATGCTTTGCCCGCAACACTTATCCTGGCTTTTGCGGCCATGTTCATTGCCACTATTTTTGGAATTGCATTGGGCGTTTTGGCTGCCGTGAAAAAAGGCACATGGCTGGATACCACAGCCATTTTTTCAAGTGTACTCGGCATTTCCGTACCATCATTTTTTATGGGTATTGTGCTGGCCTATATATTTGGTTTTCTTTTGCAACCCTATACCGGATTGCACATGACCGGCAGTTTATATGATTACAGTCCATTTACAGGCAGGCATCTTCAACTTCAAAATTTAATTTTACCTGCAATCACATTGGGCATAAGACCACTCGCAATTATCGCGCAACTTACAAGGAGTTCCATGCTGGATGTGTTGAATCAAAATTATATCCGCACCGCTTATGCAAAGGGGCTTTCTAAAAGAAGAGTTATCTGGAAACATGCATTAAGGAATGCGCTAAACCCTGTAATGACGGCTATTACAGGCTGGTTCGCAGAATTACTTGCGGGGGCATTTTTCGTGGAATATATTTTTGGCTGGAATGGAATTGGTAAGGTGACTGTAGATGCATTGGAGAAATTAGATTTCCCCGTAGTGATGGGAAGTGTTTTAATTACAGCCACTTTTTTTGTACTGGTAAATATGCTTGCGGATATTTTATACGGCGTTTTAAATCCGCGTGTGCGGGTGGATTAATTTATTTTATCACTACCTCATTGATCACATTTTCCCCGAATGCTTCATTGATACGCGCAATAATATTCGTCTTCTGGTACATGAGTTCCTGTTTGAGCGGACCCATATTAGTTTGAATAAATAGTGTATGATTGGTGATGGAAATTTTATCCGTATATTTTGCAATCGTCTTTCCCATCATCTTTTCCCAGATAGATTCGATTTGTACAGCGCGCACTCCATTTTTTAAAGGAGAAGTTTTCAGGAAATTTCGTAAGGCTTCGCCAATATGTTTCTCACCCATGAAACAAAAATACAGGCAAGTATTGATGTTTCAAAAAAGGATTAATGTTGACTGGCCATGCCGGTAACTGTGGATTTCAATTTATCTTTAAATACCTTTTCAAATTTGTCAAGTTTCGGCTGGATTACATACCGGCAATACATTTGATTCGTATTTTTATTATAGTAATTCTGGTGGTACGCTTCTGCCGCATAAAACTTCGTATAAGGTTCAATAGTCGTCACAATCGGTGCGTTATATGCATGGCTCGTATCAAGCTCTTTCAAATAGTATTCAGCCTTTGCCTTTTGTTCCGAGGTATGGTAAAAAATGGCGCTCCTGTATTGCGTACCAATATCATTTCCCTGGCGGTTCAGTGAAGTTGGATCGTGGGTTTTCCAGAAAACAGCAAGCAGTTCATCATAACTGATTACAGCAGGATCATATAAAATCTCGCAAGCTTCCGCGTAACCTGTATTCCCTTTGCAAACTTCTTCATAAGTGGGGTCATCCGCTTGGCCGCCTGTATATCCGCTAATGACTTTTTCCACACCATTGAGGCGCTGAAAAATTGCTTCAGTACACCAAAAACAACCTGTTCCAAAAGTGGCGGTATCAAAGCCTGATTCGGTGGCAGTATATTTTTCGTCCATCATATTTGTTGTTTGATTTTTATGTTCTGCACATGATAGAAAAGTGCAGGCGCCTATAAAACCCCACAAATAATTCAACATATTATTTGAGTTTAAAATCATGTACGCAATTACCGTTTTTTGAGTTGCGGAAACAAGTTAATTAACATTTTTTAGTTCTTAACTGTCATGCTTTAACACTGTATTTTATATAGTTTTTTACCATTTAATTATTTGCATCAAATTGAAATATTCGCCAGCCTTATCTTTGTTCACTTAATTTTATTTTTACACCGCATGATTTTTTACCCGGATTCAGCATTACATCAACTGGAATTTTCAGCCATAAAGGATTTGCTGAAAAATTATTGCCAGACAGAAACAGGCAAAAAAAGCGCTGAAAATATCCGTGTGCATACCCGGAAAGATTATATTGATTTGGCCTTACAGCAAAGCCATGAATATAAAATGCTGATACAGCAATCAGGTTCATTTCCCTATTACACTTTACAACTTACATCCATTTTAAAAATATTGAGTATTGCAGGAAGTATTTTATCCGGTGAAGAATTCATGTTGGTGCATGCATTGTGTGAGAATATGAAAAACATTTTCCGCTGGTTTGATGCGGACCGGAAAGCTATGTACACAGGCCTTTTCGCGGTGATCGAACATATCCATTTTGAAAAGGAAATTAATAAACAGATCGAAGAAGTGCTGGATGAAAATGGAATTGTAAAAGATAGTGCAAGTGATCTTTTACAAAAAACAAGAATGAGTTTATACCGCCGGCGACAGGGATTGAGCCGGAGTTTTGATAAAGTAATTGCACGTCTTCGTAAAGCCGGTTATTCAGCAGATATTGAAGAAAGTTTTAGTAATGGCAGGAGGGTAGTGGCTGTTTTATCGGAATATAAAAGATCAGTGAAAGGTATCCTGCATGGCGAAAGCGATACGGGCAGGACAACATTTATAGAACCGGAAGAAACCGTGGAAATCAGTAACTCCATTTATTTATTGGAACAGGAAGAACGCAAAGAAACCTTGCGCATTTTGCGTGCACTTACAACCAGCCTGCGTGTGCTTGCGCCCTTGCTGCAAATGTATAATAGTGCAATCGGCGAATATGATTTTATTCGGGCAAAAGCTTTATTGGCCATTGACATGAATGCGCATTATCCGCAAATTTCTGATAAAGCATGTATTCATTTAATTGACGCATATCATCCGCTACTTTTTTTATACAATAAAAAAGCAGGGAAAACAACGATCCCGGTTTCTATTTCTTTAGATCACAAGAAAAGAATTTTAATAATCAGCGGGCCGAATGCAGGAGGGAAAACTGTTGCGATGAAAACCATTGGCCTCAACCAGGTCATGATGCAAAGTGGTTTACTTGTACCCGTTCAGCCAGGTTCTGAAATGGGTATTTTTAAAAAATTATTTATCCATATTGGTGATACCCAAAGTTTGCAATTTGAACTCAGCACGTATTCTTCGCATTTAATGCACATGAAATATTTTCTAGAAAATGCTGGTGGAAAAACATTATTTTTTATTGATGAACTGGGTAGTGGCAGTGATCCGAATTTGGGTGGTTCTTTTGCAGAAGTTATTCTCGAAGAGCTTGCGCATAAACATGCCATCGGCGTAGTAACCACACATTACTTGAACTTAAAGATCATGGCGAATCGCACGGAAGGATTGATCAATGGCGCGATGGCATTTGATGAAATCAATTTACAACCTTTATACAAACTCGCAATTGGCAAACCCGGAAGTTCTTATACATTCGCCATTGCAGAACGCATCGGCCTTCCACGAAAACTGATTGATAGGGCACGTTCACTCGTGGATGAAAATCATTTCCGGCTGGATAAATTATTGAACCAGACAGAGCAAGGCTTGCAGGTAATTGCCGCGGAGAAAAAAAAATTAGAGCGTTCATTCATTGAAAATACTGCCCTTAAAAAGAAAATGGAAATCATTGTAGATAAAGAACAGCATCGCCAAAAAGTTGATTTGCTCGCTCATCAAAATAAAGTAACGCTGGATAAAATTGCTTATTTAAAAGATATGGAACTCCGGCTCAAACAAATTATTTTGGAATGGAAAAAAACAGATAATAAGGAAGAGGTAATTCAGCAAATAAAAAATTTACTTTTCAAAACAAAAGAAACTGCGCAAAATAAAAAGGCCGCTAAAAAAATATTATCTGCATATAAGGAACTGGAAGGTGACATACAAATGGGTGCCACTGTTAAGATGAAAAAAAATCACCAGGTTGGAAAAGTTATTGAATTGAGAAATAAACGTGCCATCATACAAGTGGGCGCTTTACCATTGAATGTTTTACTCGAAGATCTTGTTTTGGTGCAAAAAAAAGATTGACTTTGTAAATAGCATCGAATCTATTAGTTTTACAGTTGCAAGGCATATACCCCCAAACCCAATTAAACTGAAGCCTGTATGCCTATTTACAAAAATGCAATTATAGTGGATGATGATGCCATCGCGCTCATGGTTTGTGAGCGCCTGGTTCGCATCGCCGTTTTTGCAGAAAAATCCCTGGTTTTTGATTCAGCTATAAAAGCTTTGAAATGGATCAATGATAATATGAATGAAAAGTTTGTATTACCGGATATCATCCTTGTAGATCTTCACATGCCGCAAATGGATGGCTTTACTTTTATACAAAAAATTGAAGAGCTGTTTAACATGGGCAATGCCCCGGATGTATTTGTACTTTCATCAACCATTTATTCTGATGATGAAAAAAAATTAAATCAATTTTCTTTCGTGAAAAAAATCATCATGAAGCCGCTGACCATTGCAGACTTTAGTACAGGGGAAGAATCAACTCATCATCAGGATATTTACGCTCCTTTGTAAAATATTAAAAGCAATTTCTGCCATTAAATTTTCTTTATCCAATGTTGGATTTACTTCTGTGATTTCGAAGCAACAAATTTTCCTGTTCTGCATAAATTTACTGACAAGGTCTTCTGCTTCTCTTTCTCGCAAACCATTGCTGACAGGCGTTCCTGTGCCTTTTGAAATAGAGCTGTCCAGGCTGTCCACATCAAAACTCAAATAAATATCCGTGCATTCACTCAATGAACGAATGACTGCACGCACTACATTTTCCGGGCCCTTGCGCCTTACTTCAGCAGTTGTAATAACCTTACAGCCATATTTTTCAATAATACTTCTTTCTTCTTTTTCATAATCCCGCAGTGCAATAAAAACAACATCTTCCGGTAAAACCTTTGGCGCGATCTTGCCAATATTTTTTAAATAATCCCATTGCTTTTTAGTCTCGGCATCTAAATCATGCACTTTGTTTTCTTTATTATCTTCATTGATCGCCGTAGCCAATGGCATGCCATGCATATTGCCCGAAGGTGTCGTATAAGGTGTGTGTAAATCGGCATGCGCATCAATCCAGATCACGCCAAGGCGGCCTTTTGGTTTCGCCATTTTAATACCCGCGATCACTGCGCCGGCGCTGCTATGGTCGCCACTTAATACGACCGGGAAGAAATTATTTTTAATCGTTTCGCTGATGGATTTCGTGATCTTTTCATACATCGCAACAAGTCCCTTAATGCGTTTGGCATAAGGTGAATCAATTGGTTCATACAAAATTTTATTTTCAGTGGGAATGCTTTCAGATGGAAAATGAACAAAGAAATTGCTCATAAAATCCAGGGCTGCAATCTTGATGGCTTCTACGCCCAGGCTTGCACCGCGTGTGCCTGCGCCAATTTCCGAAGGGATCTCTATTAATTTTATATTTTTCATTACTAATAATATGTTTTAACGTGAATTGCTTTCACGCATGCAAATATATGGCATCGGCTATTGAATTGAATAAACGAGGCCGGCTTTAGTGAATGAAAAAAATCAGGGCACAAAAAACCAGTGAAACGGCCAAAATGATCCACCATTCATTGCGTTTCCAAAACCAGGAAAGCTTTTTATTATTCAACATTTTTTTTGCATACAGTTGAATCTCTTCATCATTCACGCTCAGCATTTCCAATTTTTCACAAATTATTGCAACCCCGGGGTAATTCAAATAAAAACAACAGTGAAGTAAAGTTTCTGCAATTTCCCTGTTCAACGTTTCTCTTTTCTCCTTCAATAAAAATAAAATGTCTGTTTCAGAAAGAACCTTTGCTGCAATGGCAGACAAGGCATGCGGATTCATCCGAACAGGATCAGTGTATTGCAGGTTTTGAAGTAAAATCTGGCAATTTTTTAAAATACCCTCTGCACTTATTTCTTTTTCTTTTGAAACGATATAATCATAAAAATACCTATCGTGATATTTTTTTCTTTTAACGGGGTTTTGCAAAATCTCATTAGCTTCAGCTATTTGTAAAAAATAGGTATTTGTTGAGCCATCGGGATTTTTATCGGGATGATATTTCATCGCCAAAATTCTATACGCGTATTTGATCTCTTTCAATGAGGCATCCGGAGATACGCCGAGGATTGCATAATAATCTGTAAAGTCATGTTTCAACTAAAACTATTTAGCGACAAAAATAACTGAAAAAAAGTCAGCCGGTTTTGTCTAAATGAAAGCACAAGTTTTACCCATAACGTTAACTATGCACCAATTTTCCACAGGATTTAAAAAGCAGGTTCATTTTTTATACTTTTCCGTTAAGTTCGCAGGATAAAAATATGTGCTGCACCGGCAAAAAATGATTTTATGCGCCTCAAACAATTAGAAATAAAAGGATTTAAAAGTTTTGCTGATAAAACTATTATCAATTTTGATGAAGGCATTACCGGCATTATCGGGCCAAATGGTTGTGGCAAAAGTAATATCATTGACAGTATCCGCTGGGTGATTGGGGAGCAGAAAATTTCTTCTTTACGCAGTGAAAATCTTGAAGCGCTGGTATTCAATGGTTCTAAAACCCGCGGTGCCAGCGGACTTGCGGAAGTAAGCCTGACATTTGAAAACACTAAAAACCTTTTACCTACAGAATTTTCAACAGTAACCGTTACGCGCCGTTATTATAAAAATGGGGAAAGTGAATATCGCCTGAATAATGTTGCCTGTCGCTTGAAAGACATACATAATTTGTTCATGGACACCGGAATCAGTAATGATAGTTATGCGATCATTGAGCTGGCGATGGTGGATGATATTATTAAAGATAAAGATAACAGCCGCCGCCGGATGCTCGAACAAGCGGCCGGAATAACTATTTATAAGACCAGGAAAAGAGAAGCCACTTTAAAACTGGATGCAACTGAAATGGATCTCAACCGCATTGAAGATATTTTATTTGAAATTAATAACCAGGTAAAAACTTTAGAAAGCCAGGCCAGGAAAGCGGAGAAATATTATGAAATAAAAAAAGAATACCGCGAGTCTTCCATTGAATTAGCGAAAGCTTCTTTGGAAGGATTTAATGAATCTTATCAAAAATTGACTTCTGAGTTAGATGCTTCAATAGATGAAAAAACACAAATTGATGCGCGCATCGCCACGGAAGAAGCGGCATTGGAAAATGAAAAATTAAAATTTACTGAAGCAGAAAAATCTTTGCATGAAAAGCAACAAAGTTTCAATGAGCTCATGCAAAATTTGAAGAACCGGGAGAACGATAAAAACCTGGCTGCGCAAAAATTATCTTACCTGCTGGAGAACGAAAAAAACCTGCAACAATTTTTACAAAATGCAGAAGGGCAATTAAGCACGATACAGGATTCTATTCGCTTTACAGAATTGCAGGTAAATGAAGAGTCTCAAAATTTATCTGCTCAAAATGAAAAATTAATTACTGCCAGGGAAGGTGCAGAAAACACAAGGGCTATTTTTGATGATAAAAGAAAAGTTGTTGACGCATCGCGCGCAGGACTTCAACAAATTCAGCGGGCACAATTTGAAGCAGAAAAAAAAGTAGCTGTTGCAGATACATTTATCCAAAATCTTCAACGCACCAAAGAACAAACGAAGCAGGAACAGGAAAATAAATCCATTCAACTTGAAACGGAACAGTCAAAACTAAAAGCTTTAGAAACTTCACTCGTTGAAAAAAAGGCTGCTCTTGAAACATTGATCCAGCAACACGAACAGGCGAAAAGCCAGATACTGGAAGCTCAGGAACAAATGGAAGCACTGCGCAATGAATTGATGGATGCCAACCGGAAACTGGATGCTCAACACAATGAATTTAACCTGCTAAAAAGCCTGATAGATTCCATGGAAGGCTATCCGGAAAGTGTAAAATTTTTACATGAAAATAAAGAGTGGGGCACACAGGCACCTATACTTTCAGATATTTTATATGTGCCCGAAGAATACCGCAAGGCTGTTGAAAATGTATTGGAGCCTTACCTGAATTATTACGTCGTGAATAATATGGAAGAAGGAATTCGCGCGGTGGAATTATTGGCGGCACATAAAAAAGGTAAAGCAAATTTTTTCATTCTTGATAAAATTTCAACGAATGATTCCTCTGTGCAAAAACCCGCCAATACTATTTCCGCATTGAATGTAGTGGAAGTGGATGATGAATATTATGCTTTGGCAAAATATTTATTGGGCAATGTTTTTATCGCGGAAAATGAAGAAGCGATGCAAGCCAATCATGCAGATGCGGTGCTTATTGAAAAAAATGGAAAATATGTAAAAGGAAAATATTCCCTGCGTGGTGGCAGTACCGGTCTATTTGAAGGCCAGAAAATTGGTCGTGCAAAAAACCTGGAAAAAATGCAGGATGAAATTATTTTACAGGACGCAGTTGTGAATGCTTTGAAAAGTGAAATGAAACAAAAGCAGGATGATCTTGCTCTATATGCTGCTTCATTGAAAGAGAACCAGGTGAAGGCTTCAGAACAGGAAATCAATCGCCTGAATAACGAATTGTTTGGCATTAAAAATAAAATAGAATCAATAGAGCAATCCATTACTTCCGGCAAGGCAAGGATGGAAGAAACGGTGCAAAGATTAGAAGCGGAACAAAATAATATTGCACAGACAAGAGAAAGTTTATTGTCTTTAAACACCCAATTGGCGGGCATTTCAGCGGAATTGAAAAACTGCGAAACAGATTTTCATGAGGCCGAAGATGCATATAATAAAGCAGCAGTTGTTTATAATGAAAGTAACCTGCAAGTCACCAGGCAACAAAATAAAATTGCCGGTTTGCAACAGGAACTGAAATTTAAAACAAATCAATTGGCTGAGTTGCATGAGCGCATCAACAGCAATACAGAACAGTTTACAAAAGTGCAGCAGGAAATTACTGAAAGTAAATTACAACTGGAAGAAGCAGAAAAATCTTTATTGGCTTTTATGCAAACTAAAGAGACAGAAGAAAAAATATTGAACGAGGCAGACCAGGCATTTTATAATTTTCGAAATGAATTGCAGCAAAAAGAATCATTGCTTCGCAACCGTTTAAAAGAAAAAGAAAATAAGGAACATCATACCGGCGAATTGAAAGACAGTATGAATGAATTGAAATTGCAATTGGCCGGTATGAAGGAAAGATTGCAGGTAGAATTCAATGTGCAACTGGATGCCATTCTCTCTGAAAGCCGCATTACATCAACATCTGTGGAAGAATTGCAGGAAAGTTGCCAGCGCATGAAAAAGCGTTTGGATAATATGGGTGAAATAAATTCTATGGCCATTGAAGCTTTTACAGAAATGAAAAAGCGTTATGAATTTATCCTGGAACAAAAGAATGATTTGGTGTCCGCGAAAGAAAGTTTATTGCAAACAATTCAGGAAGTTGGTGCAACGGCCAACAAGCAATTCCTTGAAACATTTAATAAAGTGCGGGATAATTTTCAACATGTATTCCAGGCATTATTTACAGAAGAAGATACGGCTGATTTGGTACTTGATAATCCTGATAACCTTGCTGAGACCGGTATTGAGATCATTGCCAAACCGAAAGGGAAAAGGCCTTCATCTATTACGCAATTAAGTGGTGGAGAAAAAACATTGACAGCAACGGCATTATTATTTTCCATTTACCTCATCAAACCTGCGCCATTTTGTATTCTTGATGAAGTGGATGCGCCATTAGATGATGTGAACGTTATCAAGTTTACACAGATGATCCAGCAATTTAGTGAGAACTCACAGTTCATTATCATCACTCATAACAAAATGACGATGAATGCAGTGGATGTGATCTATGGCGTGACCATGCAGGAAGCCGGTGTAAGCAAACTCGTGCCTGTTGATTTCAGAAGTTTGAAATAAATAAATTTAATCCGTTGTATAAAATTGTGATCATTGTTTTCATCGCGTGTTATTCGCTGTATGCCGTTTTCACACGCAGGCCGGATTATTTTGATGGAAATATTATTCCTGCAAAAATTCATTTCATAAAAGATTCCGTTTCCGCGAATCAAATTCCACTGGCAATGTATATTGTTGATGGAAAAACATTTCGGGCAGATGCCGGTTATTTATTTAAAAATTATACGGAAAACCAGGAGATCAAAATTATTTACGAATCCGCCAATCCCACGCAGGGCGCGATTTACGGCTGGTGGGGATATTGGATACGCTGGCAGGAATTGATACCTTCTATCATTATATTTACATTACTTTTTTTAGGCTCAATTTCTATAACAAATAATCAAACGGAAGATTCAAAAATTGCACAAAGAGATTATGTGCCGGTGAAAAAGAAAAAATATTCTGAGTGAAGAAGCTGTCAGGTATCAGGTATGAGCAATCAGCAATCAGCAATCAGCAATTAGCAATTAGCAATTAGCTTAAAAAAGCTCATTTACTATTTATTGTTTAAAACAAATAAAAAGAGTTATAAATAAATCAAAATCGCAAAAGAGAATATAAAATTCCGAATCGAAATTTAACCCCAAACACAAAACACAAAACGAGAAACAAGGAATTTATTCTTTAAACTCCGGCTTCGGCTGACTTACCGGGATCAAATAAATCTTAAATCTTAAATCACCACATCCTAAATCATTTTATTCTTTAAACTCCGGCTTCGGCTTCGCTCAGCCGGCAGCGCTCAGTGCAAGTCGCACAACCGACATTAACAATTTACAATTTACCATTAACCATTATTCAATTGATCCAATTCAATTACTTTAATGACCTATTCTGCTTTCTTTATTCATAAGCATTCTTCACCACAATATTTTCTCCCGCTTTCATTTGTATTTTTAAAATATTTTTATCGCATAAATATTTTTTTGAAGTATCAGTAATATAAAAAGTTTTGAAAGGCATTTTTAAACATAACAAACCGCCTTTCTCTGAAATAATCTTTACTTCTTCCAACACACCATTTTCTTTTTTTGCGGAAATGAGAAATGCGCCTTGTGTGCGAAGATTTTTAAAAGAAACATTTTCCCATGCAGATGGAATAGCAGGAAAAATTTCAATATATCCTTCATGACTTTGCAAAAGCATTTCCTGGATTCCTTGTGCAAAAGCAAAATTTCCTTCCAGTGTAAATGGCCGGTAAGTGAAGTTGGAATATTCTCCGCCTTTCTGATCGCCATTCAAATGAAAACTATTTATAGAACAAAAATTAGTGGCAAATATTTGTAACATCCTTGCTGCACTGTCGCCCTCTTTGGCGCATGCATATAAACCCGCCATCCAGCTAAAGGAATAACCACACCATGCACGGGTTCCGTTCTTTTCTATTTGACGTAAGGAATTTTTTATAATCACACTATCACTTTTATTTTCAACATCGAGCAGGTTCAATGGATATATCGCCATATAAGGCGACATGTGCCGGTGTGATTCAAAAAGGTTGAAGCCCGGCGCAATGGTAAGCCCTGTTTCATTTGTAGCCAGATCAGGTAGTAAGCTTTTTTCTTTTTCAATATCTGCCGGAATCAATCCTGTGGCAGCTTGCAATACGTTTTCATATTCTGTATAAAAAGATTTTACCAGTGAGAGATCATAATTCGTCCATTGATGAAACCAGGCTTGAATACTGTTGTCAAAAATTTCGGGGCTTGAGCTTAATGGCAACTTATATTTTTTTGTAACCGAATCTATTGTAAGAATATTTTTGAAATAGGTATGTACTTCATCAAAATATGGCTTACATCTTTCTAATAAGAATTTTTCATCCATACTATATTTCCATTGCCAGTAAAAATGTTGGGAAAGCCAGGCTACTGTTGTCGGGCTCATTGAATATTGTATCCAGCCACCCATTTCTTTCCCGGTGATCGTAGTGACACCAGGTACATTCAGTCCGCCTGTTTCAAAATAATTTTTTGTCCATTTTTTATTTTGTTCTTTTGTTTTCCAAAGCCAGTTCGTAAAAGATGCTGACTCTTCTAAATGATTAGCCATATAAAAAGACCAGTAACTTAATTCAGTATTTAAATCATTATGAATATCACCTTTCCAGGGAGGAAGACTCCCATTGTCCGCAGTCCAGATGGCTTGTAAAGAAATTGGGGGCGTATGGCTTCTTGCCACGCAACCCATCTTATATAATTCAAGATAGTATTGCCTTTCAAGAATTGAATCCGGAATGGTAACAGAAGATTGATTCCAGAAATGATTCCACCATGCAATATGTGATTGCCAGCCCGGCAATTTATTCTCTTCTTTTTTAAGTTCTGGTAAAAATGTTTTTTTATTGTTAGAGATAGTCCAGGATCCTATAATTTCGGATGGGGAAATTTTTTTCCATTGCACCAACACTTCATAATAATTTCCATTCCATGCAGGTTGGTGATATCGAATACTGTTGGCCGTTTTTATAACCGTCCCTTTTTTATATCCAAGTGTTTGTAAGCCTGCACCACTATGACTATTATCATCTTTGGAAATATCATCAGCATTAAAATTTGGGATTACCAATTCAGGAATATAACTTTTATCATTGATGCCTGGCTGCGCTGCCGGCAAATTCTCAAATGCGAAATAACCGGTTTCATCAACCGCATGAACATAATTATAGAGCGCTACTCCATTTTCAAATTTAATGGTACTCAATGCTGATTTAATATCAAGTGTATTTGAAATTACTTTCCCGAAATGCACGCAATAAAATTCCAGCGCAGCGCCAGGAATTTTTGTTGGAGCGGGACTATTATCATAAGGTTCATCACCAATTTCCTGCACGGTATCATACTGTCCTTTATTTACCTGTGCAACCACCCATTTAAATTTTAATTGGTCAATTTTTGGCATCGGCCTGTCGTCCCAAAGATCAACACGGTCCAATGAAATACGTAACTTATTATCTTTCTTCCAAATCAATTCTCCCAGCCATCCATTCCCGAGAGGCATGCCTTCATCCCACCTTGTTGCAAGTGAATCAAATTGTAAATTATCAGATGGTTTCGGTTGCGCTGTCGAAATGTTAGAAAACAAAAAACAATAAAGCACAAATAATATATTAATAAAGTGCTGTCTCATAATTGATTTTTATTAAATCTCAATTTAGAAAAATTCATTTAATTAAACATTAGTTTCTTTAATACCAGGCTTAGTTTGGCTTTTATTTTCCTCCTTAGTGCGCTGCGCAAGACTAAGGAGAGGTGGGCTGCTCGGCTTCTTTCACAAGGTGGTCAGGCGATAATTAAGCTAATTCGCCTGCCAAGTCCGTCTTCAAAAATTCTGTAAAGAGTAGAAAGCTGAATGTCGCAGTTGCCGTTTTCCAGTCGTGAGATGTAACTTTTCTTTGTCCCAACTTTTTCAGCAAGTTGTTCCTGCGTCAAGTTAGCGCCTTTTCTTGCGTCTTTCAACAGTGCACTAATTACAAAATATTGTGCTTTCTCTTCAAACTCGTCACGCTTCTTTGTTCCGATTTTGCCATATTGAATATCCAGCAGTTCATCAAAATTTTTTGTCTGTCTGATTGCCTCGTTCTTTTTCATTTTACTTTTCTTTTTTGATTGAAGTATTCGTTCTTTAATTTCAATGCAAGTTCAATTTCTTGTTTCGGTGTCTTTTGAGTCTTTTTCTGAAATCCATTAAAAAGCACAACTAAATTTCCTTTGTCAAAGCAGCAGAAAATGCGAAAAATATTCGTGCCAACCTCAATTCTGATTTCATAAATTCCCTCTGTGCCTTCAAGATGCTTCAAAAATTTCTCAGGTATCTTCTCCACCGTCTTAACCACACGAAATACATAACCAATTTTCTCACGCACCTTTTCAGTTTGGTATAGATAAAAGTCCTGAAAATAATGTCCGTGGAATATAATTTGTCGTTCTGTAGTCACGGCACAAAGATAACTTATAAGTTAACACAAACCAAGTAAGACAGAAAACTGCTCTTGTGGAAAGTCTGAAGGAGAACAATATTTTCAATTTCGCAGTGTCGCACAAGAGTAGCCGATAACACGCAAATTTTTGTTATAAGAAGTTATCCTAAAAAAATTCGTACCTGAAAATCCCTGCTATCCGTAGAGTTCTGCTAGGACTCAATGGATTTATAATAAATGCCAGACTTAGTTTGGAATTCAAAGCTATAGCGCATAAGTTTTAATTAAAAGATCACAAAAGTTCCAGGCAAAAATACAAATTGATCTCTTATATTAGATCCTTCATTTTTATTCAAAATAGAATTTAGAAAAATTCATTTAATTAAACATTTGTTTTTTAAATACCAGGCAAAGTCTGGCTTTTATTTTCCTACTTCGTGCGCTGCGCAACACTAAGGAGAGCGGGGGGGTGCCTGGCATAACTATTTTAGTATGTATTGAAATGGATTATTCTACATAGCATGACGCACAGCACTTTAATACACATAAGTAATTTTAAAAAGGGGATTGGTATTCAACAAATATCTATTTCGTTTTTCCAAATCTCGTTGCCTCAATACAACTTTTTCAATATACAAATCTTCATTACGCCACCAACACTTTTTAAGATTTTTTACATTACTATTCCTTAATAAATTTCAGTATCGTAATTTTTTTATCTGCTTCAATCTTTATATAATAATTTCCTGCTGTAAGCTTTTGTAAATTATAAGCATAAATACTGCCTGTAATTGTTAATTGCTGTATTAATTTTCCTGAAACATCAATAATAGAAAGCGTTGTATTTATTGATGGATTTAGACCTTCAACTCTCAGAATATTTTTCACAGGATTTGGATACAGTTTTATTGTTTGAGATGCCACAAAATCAACACTTACAATTTTTGAATAAGTGAACTTTCCATCATTATCAACTTGCTTTAGACGATAATAATTATGTTCGTTTAAAATGTTGTAATCTTCAAAACTATATTGCTGCGGTTGAGAAGAATTGCCTTTGCTTTTTACTTCGCCAATTTCCTGAAAGCTTATCCCGTTTGCACTACGCTCCACTGAAAAATAATTATTGTTTAATTCATTTGCAGTTTGCCAGTTTAATAAAACGCTTTTTCCTGTATTGGTTGCAATAAAAGAGATGAGGGTAACAGGCAAAATAGCATCACCATTATACCGCGCAACTGCAAAAACAGACTGAGAGGTGCGTGTTGTTCCTGCCACTACTATTTTTCCATCCGATTGTAAGCTTACAGATGCTGCGTCATCATTGGTATTATTAAAATCGGTGATGACTTTTCCATCTCCGTCAAAGCTGAAGTCAAGTGAACCGTTAGTATTATATCTGACCAAGGCAAAATCAGAATTAGAAGTACTATAAGAAGTTCCTGCTACTACAATTTTGCCGTTCTGCTGTACAGCTACTGAATAACCCAAATCATGACTATTTCCAATTGCGGTGGTAACCTTACCATCACCATCAAAGCTTTTATCAAGCGAGCCGTCAGAGTTGTATCTGACTAAAGCAAAATCATAATCAGAACCATTAAATGAATATCCTGCCATCAAAATTTTTCCGTCAGGTTGAATAGCTACTGAAAAACCCACATCATCACCACTTCCAATTGCGGTTGTCACTTTGCCGTCACCGTCAAAGCTGTTATCTAGCGAACCGTTAGTATTGTATCGCAACAAAGCAAAATCATAATCAGAACCATTAGATGAAAGTCCTGCTAACAAGATTTTTCCATCCGGTTGAAGAGTTACCGACCAACCTATATCATCCCCATTTCCAATTGCGGTAGTAACTTTTCCATCACTATCGAAGCTGTTATCAAGAGAACCATCTGCATTGTATCTTACTAATGCAAAGACTGCTTTGCCTCCCTGAAAGGAATAACCTGCCACAACTATTTTCCCATCCTGTTGAATACTTAATGAATAACCAACATCATCACTACTTCCAATTTTGGTTGTAACTTTTCCATCATCACTAAAGGTATTGTCCAGCGAGCCGTCTGTATTATAACGTACCACAGCAAAATCCGAGTTTCCACTAGTATTGTATGAAGATCCCGCCACAACAATTTTACCATCCTGCTGAATAGCTACATCATAGCCTTCATCATAAGAAGTTCCTATGTCAGTGGTTACTTTACCATCGCCACCAAATGTATTATCGAGTGTGCCATTGGTATTGTATCGCACCACTCCAATACCTAAGTTATAGGAGTAGCCCGTTTGTACAATTTTCCCATCTGCCTGTAAGGCAGCATGGCGACCAACATCTTCCGGTGGTTCGAAACTTGCCGTTGCCTTACCGCCTGTACCAAAGCTGAGATCTAAACTTCCAGGCTGAGCAAAAACAATAGAAGTATTAAATGCCGCTAAAGTTATTAAAACAGAAGTAATTGCTTTCATGATAATAAGTTTTTGCTTACTCTTTCAAAATGCAGTTTTCGGCTTCCCTGTAGGTGTTTGTCTACTAGGTATGGTATGCAATTAAAACATCTGTTGTTAAGAGTGAACTTAGTAGTTCTGTTTCTTCATTGCTAGTTCTGGTTTCTTAATTGCCACCACAATTCTGGTTTCTTAATTGCCACCACAATATTAAACTAAATTCTTGACTAATCCAAATTAGTTTTAGTATCGATTATCAATACATTTCTTTTCCGTTTTTAAATTGTTGTCGCGCCAATACCCGTCCTATCTGGAGCGTTCTGCAAGGACTTTATGGACTTATAATAAATACCAGGATTAGTCTGGAATTTAAAGTTATAGCGCATAAGCTTTAATTAAATGATCATAAAAGTTCCAGGCAAAATACAAATTGATATCATATTTTACATCCTACATTTTTAGTCAAAATACATTTTAGAAAAATTCATTTAATTAAACATTTGTTTCTTTAATACCAGGCTAAGTCTGGCTTTTATTTTCCTCCTTAGTGCGCTGCGCAAGACTAAGGAGAGGGGGAAACATGTACCAATGCTGATTGTTAGTACGAAACCCCGCTTGTGCAAAACTGCTTGTCGGGCGTAGTTACTTTTTGTCACAGTTTTCACGTCCATGATATGGATTGAAGCATCCCCATTTGTCTCTGCACTCGAGAAGACCAGTAACTACAAAACTTGCTGCGTCAATCGTGTCAACAACTCTCTTTCCATCAATATCATAATTTAGTTTATGGTCTAAAATGTAAACGTAATTCTTGTCTTTTGAAAGTCCACCACTGTTCTTGTAAACAACCACATCTGAATAATCTTTTGATGGAACTTTAAAGTGCATGTAATAATAAAAGCAACCGTCGGTGGTCCATCTATACGGATGTAATTGTTCGCTATTGTCATTAAAAACAAAACGGAAATTTTTTGCAGAACAAACGTGCAGTGGTAAAGTGTCAAAGAAAATGTCTACACCGTCAGTCGAATACCAATCGTTATCTATTGTTTTAAAAGTTGTACCTCTTGATGATATAACTGGATACCGAGTACGATATCCCTTGTTCTTATCTTTCGCAAACCATTCCGAAATTGATTCGAAACTTGGAGCATCAACATCTTCAATTATTTCTCCTTCAAAAAAAGCATGCGATTTATCCTTTGCATACCTCTCGTTTGTTAAAACTTTAAAAGTTTTAGGGTCTGCATCAAGTCTGTCTTTATGAGAACCTGAACCTTCATTCCATGATTTGTAATAAACGGCATTGCCATCATTTTCGTAGCCAGTTGAACAGCCTGTCAATAAAATTGTAACTAATAATATGGATAATCTTATAAGTGTCATGCGATAATTACGTCCAACGTTTACGGCTTGCAGCAGGTGGGGAAATAGAATTCCTTTTGCCCGGAACCGTTGCCAAATTTATAATAAAATGTTCATTGTTACTACTCCGTGCTACCCGTAGAGTTCTGCAAGGACTCTACGGATTTATAATAAATGCCAGACTTAGTCTGCAATTCAAAGTAATAGTGTTTAAGCTTTAATTAAATGATCACAAAAGTTCCAGGCAAAAATACAAATTGACCTCTTATTTTAGACCCTTCATTTTTAGTCAAAATACAATTTAAAAAAATTCATTTAATTAAACATTTGTTTTTTAAATACCAGGTTAAGTCTGGCTTTTATTTACCTCCTTAGTGCGCTGCGCAACACTAAGAAGAGCGGGGATAAAAGCAAATAAATTATTGATCATAGACCGAAGGAAGTGAACCAAAATTATAAGTATCTCCATTGCTAAATCTTAGAGTTAATATTTTAGGTTCTGTGTACATACCAGAATACACTTTGATAGACTTTGTTTTTCCCGAGGGAATAATAATTCGATTATTTATTAACTCACTATGATAGTTTTGTTTTGTATTACTAAAAATACTTACGTCTTCAGTTAAAATGTTAGTAATTGTTTTCTTAGTATTATTTTTTACTTGTATTTCATAGTAATCCTTAAAGTTTTCATCGGTTTTTAATTTTCTTGATATTTCGGTAATTGGCTCTGTTTTATTTACAATGGGGTTAGTTATTTCGGTTTCAAGCTTTTTAGAGGAATCAATATCAAGCGTCGACGAGTTAGAATCTATTGAGTTATTGATTGTATCAGAGAAATTTATTTGATCTTGATTAGATACTTCATTATTAGAAAGATTACAAGCATTTAATGAAATAAGAAGAATAAGAATTAGGATTTTAAATCTCATATAAATATTTACATTTTTAAAAGTATAATAATTTTAAAGTACAAGTGTAAGTGTCCCCATTTTTCGATCAATTCAAAAGTATAGATTTTTACTGAAATGTATTTGAAATCAAAAAGGCGTTTTTAATACATTTACTCTTTTTTTAAATATGAAAATGGTGATAGTATATTAAAACTTTCTTTCAATACATCCCAAAGAAAGTCAACATACTCGTCGTTTTTTGTTTGAATATCTATGATTATTTTTACATCAAATTCATGATAAGTAACCTCCGAAAAGGCTATCTCTGCTTCCAAAATGTACTTATGCGCATCCTCAAACAAATCAAAATCGTCATCCAAATATCCATCCTTGATTAATAAGCCTAATAAAATTCTGAAAGAATTTGAAAATCTTATTATGGGTGGTGGATGAGATTGTTTTTTGTAAACAGTCCAATCCGGGTGATATCCTAAAATTCTAAACATAGGATAAATGGTATAAATCCAACATTTAAGAAAAGATTTTCCATCCTTAAAAATCAAGTTGAAAACAGATGGCTGTTTATCTGTATCTTTTACAAGGCTTGAAAATTTTCTAAAGTACGACAATGTAGCAAATGAATCACAATCAATTTCAAGAGATTGATCAAAAGAATTTTCCAATAAATCAAAATTCATTAATTCAGGTATTTCATCCCAACAATTAGAATTCTTGAGATTATTAAATTTATATTTTACATGACCATGGATAATATGACATACTTCGTGATAAATTATAAATTGAATTGCCATCATTGTAAAACATCCAGCATATAAAGTTCGTTCTTTATCAATAGGATCTTTATAATTCAACTTATCATGGTAGTAACAAACACATCCATTATCAATTAACACATTTATAGTGCTTTTTAATTCACTTTCTTTGCTGTTATCTCCAAGATTTGTGTATAATTTTTTATTACAAAGAATTTTTTTAAATACATCTATAAAAATAAAATATAAACCTATATTTATGCCAATATAATATTTCTCTTCTTTGATTGAGACAGCGGCATTTAATCTTAAACTTTTAATAAAATTAATATATATGTCTGGCGCATTCGGATATGCACTTTTTATTTGTTTTAAAACACGTTCAAATATTGTCTCAAATATTTGCCAGTCTTTACCTAAATCATGAACGTCAATTATGCCGCCATAATTCTTAAAAACTTCATTAAAAATATCTCTATCATTCATTAAACTAATTTACTAATATTGATACAATAAAAAACAAAAGCTGGCAACCAAAAATTTATCTAAAAAATTAACTCCGCAATTCTTCCGCGTGGCCCGGCGAGGTAAACAGCATTCCCGCTTTTTGATAGTTGACAAACATGAAATCCCAATGTTGAAATGAGTTTCCAGGTAATACCGCCATCTTCTGAAATGTCCACCCCGCTTGTGCCACAGGCGACCAGTTTATTTTTTGTAACATAGATCACGCAACTCCTGTACCCATGCGGACTTTGTATGGGAAGCTGCCAGGTGTTTCCACCATCCGTTGTATAACATGCATTGCCGGTGGCGTCTTTATCATTGGAAAAATCTCCGCCAACCACGTACATATTTTGCTGATCCCAAACAGCAATAGAATTAGCACCTGTTGATTCAGTACCTTGTTTTAAAGGTAATTTAATATTCATTTTCAGGTGATGAAAACGGGAAATACGGCCACCTGATACAGTTACAAATTCATCCGTACCGGGAATGAATTGAACATTTGTACCACTTGACGCAAAAAATGCTTCTCCCTGTGCAAACATCTGTTCCTTTTGTAATCTAAAAAATTCAGCATCTTTATTTTTCCGGTAAATCACATACGCTTTCATATCACTCAAAGGATCACCAACGGCTACGGTAACGCCATTTTTATTAAAAGCCATGGCATCTATAAAAACACCCGTTGTTGTGTCTTCATACACTTTATTCCAGTTTTTACCGCCATCCTTTGTAAGCAAAATCAGACCTGGTTTATCGACTGCCATAATATACACAAAATTTGCATTCAGGGCTTCTATATCACGAAAATCCCTTTGCTCATAACCCTTTACGGTAAGCCATTCCAGCGATTGGCCACCATCCCTTGAACGCACTACTGTTCCATTGCTTCCACTTGCCCAAAAAACATTATCATCCACAACACTCAATCCGCGCAAAGAGACTTTATGGCTGCTGTCCAGGATATTGATCGTTTGCGCATGTAAAGTAAACAGGCTGATTACAGTACAAAAAAGAAAGATGATTTTTTTATTCATAATTTAAATTTTAAGGTTCTATTACTAATTTAACGCTGTCATTCATATATGGGCCCCCGGGATAATGCGCGGTATAATCCAGGTTGATCCAGTAATCTCCTTTTTGTTCATGATAATAAATACGGTTAATATTTTCATCCGAAAAAAGTTGCACGATTGCTTGTTGCATTATGTCAAAATTATCTTTATTACCGACGTACAATTCAGGATACATGTGGTTTTCCACGATCACCAGTCGGCATTGCGCACCAATGCTCATGAGGCAACTCGCCATTAAAATACTATGGTCATCACAATCTCCGCCGAGGCCGTTTAATATAGTTTCGCGTGGCGTGGCATAATATTCATCCCGCTGCGAATCGGGCACATAATTAAAATGATTGTTGATATATTTAAATAAAGAAAGATAGCGAGTAAGCATCGCATATTTCGATTCATATTCCTTGAAATAATCTAAAGAATGTTGCACAGCAAAATTTCTTGTTACAGAATCTTTATACTGAATTTTATCTTTGACAAGCCTGGTAACTTTGCCCGCTTCATTTTCAAACAAGGTAGAATGAACCGGTAAAATATCCGGTTGTTTTTGTTCGCGTACATTCCAGTTTGTATAAGTCAGCGTTTTATAATCATTCACAATATTATTAAATCCATAACGGCCGCTAAATTGATTAAAAATCAAAATGCCTATAAAAATAATGAGTATAGGTAATACCAAAGGCTTTACCAGTGCGATCAAAATACGGACAAATAATAACGCAATTAAAATGGAAAGTATAAGGTCAATATTAAAGCCGCCAATGATCACCGGCGGAATGAAGCGGCAAATAAATGGCGCCAATGGAATGATAATTAAAATGCCGGCTACCTGTGCAACAATATTTTTTGTGATATGGTATTTTCCTGTTTGTTGGGATATTGCCATAAATTAAAATAATTCAGAATTTGGGTTTTAAATAAAGTTATAACTCATTGCAAAGTAAACGAACTCTTTGGTTTATCCACATTATTAAAAGATTTGTAGAAAACTTATCATTTTGCAGCGCGTTGCAGGATTAAATTTGTACGCATTGAAAATTCTAGTTTTTTTTGAAGAAGCTGCAAAAATATTTATATTAAAAGGAAAGCATATTGAATGACTGATAAAAAAATAATTGGGGATTATACGGAAGATAGCATCAAAAGCCTTGACTGGCGCGAACATATACGCTTACGCCCCGGAATGTATATCGGGAAATTAGGCGATGGTTCTGCGCCGGATGACGGCATTTATGTATTGGTAAAAGAAGTGCTGGATAATTCTATTGATGAACATACGATGGGTTACGGGAAGCAAATTGAAATTACTATTGAACAAAAAAATGTGTCCATCCGGGATTATGGCCGCGGTATTCCTTTGGGAAAAGTGGTGGATGTGGTGAGTAAAATAAATACCGGCGCAAAATATGACAGCATTGCATTTCAAAAAAGTGTGGGCTTAAATGGTGTGGGTGTAAAAGCGGTGAATGCTTTATCCGGCTATTTTAAAGTGGAAAGTTACCGCAATGGAAAAATGAAAGCAGCGGAATTTGAAAAAGGTATTTTAAAAAATGATCAGAAAGAAATGAAGTCACAGGAACCGGATGGCACATTGGTTACATTCATCCCGGATGATTCTGTTTTTCGGAATTTTCATTTTATACATGAATATTTAGATAACCAGTTATGGAATTATTGTTACCTGAATGCCGGTCTGAATATTTTTCTTAATGGAAAAAAATACGTAAGTAAAAATGGTTTGCTGGATTTGTTGTTGCGTAAAACCAATGAAGATGAATTGTGTTATCCAATCATTCATTTAAAAGGGGAAGATATAGAAGTTGCCATGTCACATAACAATGATTATGGAGAAGATATTTTTTCTTTTGTAAATGGACAATACACCACACAAGGCGGAACGCATCAACAAGCTTTTCGCGAAACGTATGTAAAAACCATACGTGATTTTTTCAAAAAAGATTATGACGCTTCAGACATTCGCCAGAGTATTGTGGCAGCGGTTTCTATTCGTGTGCAGGAACCCATTTTTGAATCACAAACCAAAACAAAACTTGGTTCTCAATATGTGTTTGATAAAGGGCCAAGTGTAAAAATATTTATAGGTGATTTTCTGGCAAAAGAATTGAATAATTATTTACATAGAAATTCATCTGTTGCAGAAGCTTTGAAAAAAAGAATTGAGCGCAGTGAAAAAGAACGGAAAGAATTAAGCGGTATTCGCAAACTCGCAAATGAACGCGCGAAGAAAGCAAATTTGCATAATAAAAAATTACGTGATTGCCGTTTTCATTATAATGATGAAGCAAGTGGAAAAGATAAAGCAGTCATGGCTGAAAAACAAAAAGCAAGTTCAATTTTTATTACAGAAGGAGATAGTGCAAGTGGTTCTATTACAAAAGCGCGGGATGTGGAAACGCAGGCTGTGTTTAGTTTACGGGGAAAACCATTGAATTGTTTTGGCATGAGTAAAAAAGTGGTGTATGAAAATGAGGAGTTCAATTTATTGCAACATGCATTGAATATTGAAGATGGTTTGGAAGGTTTGCGTTACAACAATATCATTATTGCAACTGATGCCGATGTGGATGGTTTGCATATTCGTTTATTGCTCATGACTTTTTTCCTGCAATTTTTTCCTGACCTGGTAAAACAAAATCATGTGTATGTTTTAGAAACTCCTTTGTTTCGCGTGCGGCATTTAAATGGACGACAATCAGGTAAACAGGAAACGATTTATTGTTATGATGAAGAAGAAAAAAATAAAGCAGTTTTGAAATTGGGCAATAAACCGGAGATCACGCGCTTCAAGGGTTTGGGAGAAATATCTCCGGAAGAATTTGAACGGTTTATTAGTAATGATATGCGTTTGCAACCGGTGATTTTGGAACAGGGCGAACATATTCAAAACTTATTATCTTATTACATGGGAAAAAATACGCCGCAAAGACAGGAATTTATTATTGATAATTTACGCATTGAAATAGATATGGCAGAGACTGCAGCTATTCAATAAATTTGCAAACATTTTTAAAATATTATGACGCATATAGTTTTCCAGGAAGCGGATGTTGCAGTGTTGGAAGCGGCAATTAAAATTGATGAAACGTTGTCCGGTAAAGTGTTACAGGTAAAAGATGATTTTGCCGTGGGGCCGCTTCATCAAATTTATACTGAAGAAGGAATTGCTGCGCGAAAAGATTGGTGGAAAAATTTGCTCCAATTTTCTCCGTACACAAATTCCATTCATGAAGTGGATGATCAGAAAGTTGTGGAAGAGATTATTGAACAAACAACAAATGATGAAAGCCATGAAACCTGGATTTGGCTTGCACCGAATGCGCATGATCGTTGCGGTTATTATTGGTTGATAAGTCAGTTAGAAAATATTTTATCCAAAATAAAAATTGTATATACAGGCAACCTGCCTTTTATCAATGAAAAAGGGGGCATATTTTATCCAACAGCTTTATTTGAAATTCGTCCGTCAGAATTTATCAAAGCAAAAATTCTTGCCGGAAACCTTACTCCGAGTGCATTTGAAGCGATTCGCGATGATTGGAGTAAATTATGTGCAAGCGATGATCTTGTTCGTGTGCTGGAAGATGAAAAAAATATTGTTGGAAAACCTGTTGATTATTTTGACAAAAAAATTCTTACAGGAATAAATGATGAGCCGCAAAAATTGAATAAAATTTTAAATCAATTGTTGGGGAAAATAAATATCAAAACAGGCGATGTTTTTTTAGTTTGGAGAATTCGCGAGATGTGTAATGAAGGAAAATTAATTGCTATCGGAAATTGGGAAGATGGCTGGAAAGAAATCACGATACAATTGCCTGCCAAAGAAATGAATGAGGATGAAAATAGTCAAATGAGTTAAGCGTAAAATGGATAAAGAATCAGAAGAAATAAAGCCTGAAATTACAAGTGGCATTGAAGGCCAGTATAAAAGTTGGTTCCTGGATTATGCTTCTTATGTAATTTTAGAACGCGCTGTTCCTGCCATTGAAGATGGCCTGAAACCCGTGCAGCGACGCATTTTACATGCTATGAAAGAAATGGATGACGGGCGTTTTAATAAGGTCGCCAACATCATCGGGCAAAGCATGCAGTTCCATCCGCATGGTGATGCATCTATTGGTGATGCGTTGGTAAACATGGGCCAAAAAGATTTATTAATAGAGACGCAGGGAAACTGGGGAGATATCCGTACAGGCGATGATGCTGCTGCGCCAAGATATATTGAAGCGCGGCTTTCCAGACTCGCACTGGATATTGCTTTTAATGCAAAAACGACGGAGTGGCAATTAAGTTATGATGGCCGTAAACAGGAACCTGTAAACCTGCCCATGAAATTTCCATTGTTAATTGCACAAGGCGCAGAAGGAATTGCAGTAGGACTTTCAACGAAGATCATGCCGCATAATTTTTGTGAAATTTGTGAAGCATCTATTAAATATTTGAAAGGAAGGTCTTTCGAATTGATACCCGATTTTCAAACGGGAGGATTTATAGATGCAGGAAATTATCAACAGGGAAAACGGGGTGGAAAAATTCGTGTGCGCGCAAAAATTGAAGAATTAGATAAAAAAACTTTATTGATAAAAAGTGTTCCGTATGGCGTTACTACTTCTTCACTCGCCGACAGTATTACCAAAGCAAATGACCAGGGGAAAATTAAAATTAAAAAAGTAATTGATATCACCGCGAAAGAAGTAGAGCTCCAGATCGAGCTGGCAGCGGGCATTTCCGCGGATATTACCATAGATGCGTTATATGCATTTACAGATTGTGAAATTAGTATTTCCCCCAATGCCTGCGTGATCGCCGAACAAAAACCACAATTTCTCAGCGTGCATGACTTGCTGAAATCATCCGTGAATTATACAAAAGAATTATTGCAAAAAGAGTTGCAAATACGTTTGGCTGAATTACAGGAAAAATGGCATTACACTTCATTGGAAAAAATATTTTTCGAAGAAAAGATTTATAAAGAATTAGAACAAAAGCATGCCAGTTGGGAAAAAGTATTGGAAGCTATTGAGATTGCCTTTCGTCCATTTCGGAAAAAATTGAAACGCGATATCACGCGGGAAGATGTTTTAAAATTGACTGAGAAACCAGTACGCCGCATTTATAAACTGGATATTGATGAATTAAATAACCAGGTAAAAAATATTGATGCAGAAATTGAACAGGTAAATAATCATCTTGCCAACCTGGTAGAATATACCATTGCACATTTTGACAATTTGCTAAAAAAATATGGTAAAGGAAGAGAAAGAAAAACCATCATTAAAGCATTTGATACGATAGATACAAAACAGGTGGCCATTGCAAACACCAAGCTGTACATCAATAGGGAAGAGGGTTTCATTGGTACATCGTTAAAAAAAGATGAGTTCTTAGTAGAGTGTTCTGACCTGGATGATATCATTGTTTTTACCAAAAGAGGTTTAATGAAAGTGGTGAAAGTGAGTGACAAGGTTTTCATTGGGAAAGACATTCTTCATGCTGCCGTTTTTGTAAAATCAGATGATCGTATTACGTATAACATGATTTATGCTGATGGAAAAACAGGAATCAGTTATGCAAAACGTTTTCATGTAACGGGCATCACACGCGATAAAGAATATGACTTAACAAAAGGCCATGAAAAATCTAAAGTTTTATATTTCTCCGTCAATCCTAATGGAGAAGCCGAGACAGTGAAAGTGTTGCTGACACCGGGCGCTAAGGCGCGCATCAAAGAGTTTGATTTTTCTTTTGAAACGATTGAGATTAAAGGACGAAGTAGTATTGGTAACCAGGTCACCAAATATGCCGTGCGTTCTGTAAAATTAAAAGAGAAAGGTAAATCTACTTTAGAAGGAAGAAGGCTTTGGCTGGATACGAAGTTTGGCAAATTGAATACAGATGAAAAAGGTATTTACCTGGGTAGTTTTGAAAATGAAAATCTCCTGGTCATTTATAAAAATGGAAGTTATGAGATCATGGATACAGAATTGACTCACCGGTTGAATGCGGAAGAAATTGTATTGATTGAAAAATTTGGTTTGGATAATATTGTTTCTGCGATTTATTTAGATGCAGAAAAAAAACAATTAATGGTCAAACGTTTCCGCATAGAAACGACAACATTACATTCCGCTTTTAATTTTATCAAAGAAGGAAAAGACAACAGGGTAGTGGCTGCCAGTACTTTACCCGAGCCAGTTTTATCCATGCAGGTGGGTAAAGGAAATGCCATTCGAAAAGGCAAAATAAAAATTGCCAAGATCGTAGAAGTCATGGGATGGAAAGCCATTGGCGCGAAACTCATGGACTATAGTAAAAATATTCAAATGGAATGGGTAAAGGATTTACCGGGCACAACTGTTCAGGAATTGTTTTAATAATTACCTTCTATCAGCCAAACTATTCGTTAATCAAAGATTTGTTGAGGAAATTGTTTTTTTTCCTTAATTTTTCAAACACTAAAATTATTTTTTTATGAAAAAAATCATACAAATGATTGCTGTGCTTTTAATAAGTCACACAATGCAGGCCCAGCTAATTGTTCCGCCGGATGGTGGAAATAAAAAAGCAATGGTTGGAGAAAGAATTGGAATTACAGATGTCACCATTCATTATGACCGTCCCGGTGTAAAAGGCAGGGAGGGAAAAATCTGGGGCACTTTAATTCCTACAGGTTATAATTATTTGGGTTTTGGAAATTCTAAAGAAGCGCCCTGGCGTGCAGGTGCCAATGAAAACACAACGATTGAATTTTCAACGGATGTGATGATCAATGGGCAAAAATTACCTGCTGGTAAATATGGTTTTTTCATAGCGTATGATCCAAACGAAAGCACACTCATCTTTTCCAAAAACAGTGTTTCATGGGGAAGTTTTTTTTATGATAAAAATGAAGATGCATTACGCGTGAAGGCAAAACCTGTTGCTATAAGTGAAAGTAAGGAATGGCTGGAATATGCTTTTACCAATGAAAAAGAAAATAGTGCAGAAGTTGATCTTAGCTGGGAAAAATTAAAAATTCCTTTTACTGTTGAAGTGGATTTAATTGCAACGCAACTTGAATCATTTCGCAATGAGTTGCGTAACTCTAAAGGTTTTATGTGGGAGCCCTGGTCACAGGCTGCACAATGGTGTTTGCAACATAATGTAAATCTTGACCAGGCGCTGATATGGAGTGATACCGCCACTTCACAGATATTCGGTGGTGATAAGGATTTTTCCGCATGGAGTACAAAAGCACAGATTCTTTCAAAACTTGGGCGCACAACTGAAGCAGATGTGATCATGCAAAAAGCTTTGCCTTATGCCAATGAATTTCAACTGCATCAATATGGGCGTGAACTTTTGCAGGCAAAAAAATTAAAGGAAGCGTACAATGTTTTTAAAATGAATTATGATGCGTATCCAAGTGATTTTGCAACGATCATGGGCATGGCAAGAGTGAATTCGGCAATGGGTAAATATGATGAAGCTTTGAAGTTTGTCAACAGTGCTTTAAAAATTGCACCAAATGAGGCGAACAAAAAGTTGCTCCAGGACATGGTCGAAAAATTAAAAAACAAAAAGGATATTAATTGATAAAAAATTAGAGAACCGGCGAACCGCCGCTGCCAAAAATTCTACGGGCAATTTCATAGCCGGCGTTCCCCGATTCTTTAAAAATAAATTGTTGGTTCTCTGCAATTATTTTTCCCAAAGATGATTCTACATGAATACTGACCTGGTACGTATCTCCTTTTTTGGTAAATGAAATAGATGCATTGCCGTCGGCATTTGCAGAAGAGTTTACAAAATCAATATTACATGATTTTAAATCTTTGATCACTTGTTTTACGACTGCATCATCTTCCCCGGAAACAGATAAATAAATTTTTGCTTTGATCCCTGAAAATGGGATCAGTTGCGGGTATTCATTGAATAATTGCGCTCTTGCGCCATCTGCATTTCGCGAATCATTCAATTCATTATAACCGAGACTGAGATTCTCATACAATCGTCCTATAAATAATTTTTCATTTGCTGTATCCAGTATGATTTTGTTTTCCATATTTTCCAATAAAGAAACAGCATCGCGTTCATCTCCCTTTTGTAATTTGAAGGATGCTATAAACAAATCAAAGTATCGTTGAATATCTGTTCGCGGATCTGTCTTTTTATAATTTTCATATTTATCTATAAAAAAATCAGGGCTAAAATCTTTCATCACATACATCGCTTCATCAAAAGAAGTCGTGGACTCTGCACAGAAAAGATCATAGATCAAACGGTCGCGATCGGGATTAAAAATCATTTCATTTACAACTACATATTCAGCCATAAACTTTTGTAGTTTAAAAGAAGCGATGTCATATAAAACTGATGGTGAATACCACCAGTTTTTATGCTGGAATTTTTGCAATGCAATTTGCCTGTCAAAAAGTTGAACCTGCAATAAATGAATGGTAAAATCATATTGAGTTTGTGTGAGTGTTGTACCAATATGTAATTCTTTAAAATTGGCTGCTTTATCCAAATAAAGTGCACAGCTATCTAATTGTCCATCATATAAATAACTTCGTGCAAGTCCAATTGAATACCAGCCAAAGCCAGGCGCAGAGGCGTTCTCCGTGATTGCTTTTCGTCCCATTGCAATAGCATCTTTTGTTCTTCCTGCATACACATATAATTCAGGAATATAAAAATACGCTTCGCGCAACATGCCATTCATAAAACTCAGGTCTTCATCTTTGGCAAAATATTCCCGTGCATTTGCAAAGTGACCAATCTCGCCCTGCATTCCTCCATAATTATTCCAGGAAACCGAATTGCCACTGATCAGTTGCTGATAATAATATTCGCTGCTGTCATAATTTTTATTGTAGCAATGCAGCAATGCGAGATAATGATAAATAGCAAGGTATTCAGGCACACTTTGCCCCGGCCCGAAAACTGCATCATCTTCTTCTTTATATTTTCGGATAAATGCAAGTCCGCGGTAACACCAATCGAATGCCATCTCTTCATTTTCATGTACAGAATTTTTGAGGAATGAATATTTTTCTGAAGTAAAAAAACGGTTCCGATGATAAGTCCAGGCGCGGTGATAAAACATGCCAAATCCATAATCTTTTTTAAAACCGTAAGCAGAAATTTTTTGTATTAATGCCATCACAGAATCCGGCATTTCCAGGTTATCATAACTTTCGATCAATGCATCATAAATTTGATAAAGATCCTGGTAGCGGGAAATATTATTTATAAGGTTTTCCGGTGTGTTGTATAATGTATAAAAAGTATTGCCATAATCTTTGTCTATGAGATCAAATGCTTTTCGCAATGGCACAAGTGCATTTTTATAACCCAGGTAATCTGCACTGCGGTTGAATTTATAAATCCCTTCATACATCCAGCCAACATAATACGTACTGTCTAACCTCAGGAATTCGCGGCTTCTCGGTAACGCATCTTTATCTGTTGGAAGTACATCTGTTCTCTTTGCATCTATTTCATAACGAGCTGCACTTTGCTGTTGTGCATACACATTATTACAAAGAAATAATAGCAGAAAAATGCAGATGAATGTAGAAATAATATGTAAAGAAAATTGTTGCTTCATAAGATCAGGAATGAGCCACTTGTATAGATAATTTATTGAGCCTGTTTAATTCTACATCAAGTATTGCAGCCAGCGCTTTGTCCTTTGCATCTTTTGTTCTGAATATTAGACGATGCAGTAATACAGGCGTGGAAAGGGTTTTCAAATCATTCTCCGTAACATAATTCCGTCCTTTCACCAACGCATACGCTTTTAAACATTTCAAATAGGTAATGCCACTTCTTGTGGAAGCCGGCAATAAAATATCAGGTTGTTTTCTGGTAGCCCAAATAATATTGCGCACTCCCGCTATTAATTCATCATGAATAAAAACAGATTCCGTTTGATTTTGTAAAAATAAAATGTCCTCCATACCCAAAACCTGCTTCACATTTTCAAGGTTGTGTTGAATGCCGAGGTAATTTTTATAAATAGATAATTCTGTCTCTTCATCGGCATAACCAAAATGAATTTTCAGAAAAAAACGATCGAGCTGTGCAGCGGGAAGGGGATAAGTACCTTCCATTTCAATCGGGTTTTGTGTAGCAATTGTAAAAAATAAGTTTTCCAGTTTATAAGTTGTTTCGCCCATCGTGATCTGATTTTCAGCCATACATTCTAATAATGCAGACTGCACTTTTGGAGATGCACGGTTGATCTCATCAGCCAATAAAATATTACAAAACAAAGGGCCTTTTTTAAAAATAAATTCTTTTTTATCATCCTCAAAAATATTCGTACCTAACAAATCCATGGGTAATAAATCCGGTGTAAACTGAATTCTTTTAAAATTGGCTGAATCATGCCCGCCATTCCCGGCTATAGAACTGGCAAGGGTTTTAGCCATGACAGTTTTTCCCGTACCGGGATTATCTTCCATTAAAATATGGCCTTTCGCAAGCAAAGCTGTTATTACAAATTCTGCCTGTTCTCTTTTCCCTTTTATAACTGTTCCGATATTATCGGCAAGTGCATTAATTTTTGACAATGCTTCCTGCATTTGTGTTTCATGCTCCATGTGTATCTGTTTTGATTTTTTTGAAAAACTGAAATGACCTGTTTATATTTAAGAACGCAACTGTTCTTTTCGATAAAGATATTTTTCCTCTAATATTTTTTATAGTATTTGAATAAAAAGGTTGCATTGAATTTTTTTCTGCTTCACTTGCTTCCTGTTTGCTATATTTTATTTGCTGATACAAATCACTGAATGTAGTAATCTTCGTTCCAAATTGCTGATCTAATGAAAGCGCATATTCATGCGGACTTCTAACCTTATTTTTATATCCTAATTGATTTAAATAAAAACTCAATGCCCTGTTGATGAGAAATGCTTTTTTATTTCCCGGTATTGCAGACTTCGCTTGCGTATCAAAAATAAGCCATGTAATTAAAGGAAATAAAAACAACAATAGAATTAAAAATAAAATTGTCATTCCAGCAATCTTTGCAAATTGAATCCAGTCAAAACTTTTAGCGTTTTCACTTTCTTTTTTAGCGGTTTCTTTTGCTGCCGTTTCATCTATAATTTTTATTTCATCAACAGGAACTGGTTGCGTTAATTTTTTAAAAATAGAAGCCACGCTATCCGTACTTGTCGCTTTTATATTTTTCAACACTTCTGCATATGATGCAGCCGTGATATGCATATTTTTTGTCAATGATTGCATCGTTACAATTCCAGTATCCCGAATGATAGAAGCGAGTGAAATTTCCAATGAAATATCAACTGCTGTGGAAGCCGTATAATTTTGATCATGAAACAATAATTTTTTTACAGATAAAGAAATTATTTTATGCAACGTATCCAAACTTGAAATAGTTCCATCCGCTACAAACAAAGGCTGTTGCAGGTTTAGTGGCGGTGTTCCATCCGGCTGTGGTGACTGTTCTGTATTTACATCCGGAATAGTTGTATCAAAATCCATCCAGCCATAACCCGGGAAAAATACCTGTACCCAGGCATGCGCCTGGTCTTCATAAAACCAATACCATCCCGGATTTTTATTGCTTCTATTTACCGTTAAAAATCCCGAAGAAACGCGTGATGGAATTCCTAGTGCACGCAGCATAAATAAAGTGGCACCGGCGAAATAAGCGCAATACCCTTTTCTGTTTTGAAAAAGAAAATAATTAAGTTTTGAAGCACTCGGTAATCCTGGAATTCCCGGGTTATCAGAGTAAGCAAAGAGTGGCTGGCCAAAAGCATCTTTACTTAAAAAATAATCCCGTATCGCGACCATTTTATCCATGGGTGTTTTTGCCTTCGCAGTAATTTCCTGTGCGAGAATGCGAATGCTATCATAGTCATTATCAGCAGGCATGTACGTATAGTAATCGAGAAACTTTTTATCAACGCCTTGATAATTTGTCACTTTACGTAATTGCTGAAAACGTTCTTCCTGGAAATCTTCCAGCGCCTGGTTTCCCGCTGGATTATAAATAAAGTAGGCGCTGTTTAAATTGCTTACCCACATTTTTGCACGGTATGCACTTTTATATTGCTCTTTATATTCAGGTGGTACAGAGATTGGCTGACAAAAAAATGCAGTAGCAGGAGCGAGGTACGCATCCGGTGAAAGCAAGACTTTATACACTTCAGCATTTACCACGCGTCGGTCCAGGCGCGCAAACGAATTTGCAACAACACTGGAATCAGTCATTGCAAAAAACAATGGAATTTTAGAAGGATCAGGTTTGAAGAGATCATTGTCCGGCATGTTCGGGTCAATTTCAAAAGCCTGTATTGCCGTATCAAATTTTGTATAATAATCACTTGTAAAATACAATGGGTTTGGTGTAGTACTGTCCGGGAAAAAGTTATCCAGCCGCGCAACGAAAACAAGTTTCTTACTTTTATTGAGCGAGCCACTTAAAGACATGCTATTATTATTACTCACTGAGCCGTCTTTATTTTCATGCGTCATACTTTGCTGATTATTTTGGCCACCTTCCTTACCTTCTTTGCCTTTGCTGCCGCCCCATTCTTTTTCGATAGCTTTGAATTCAGGTTGAAAAATAGAAAAGACAGCAAATAATAAAAGCAACAATAAACTTAGGAAGCCAGCCATTCGTGCAGAAAAATACCATTTCAAATCTTTTTTATTTTCATCTGTATTTCGAATTAGTGCGGCTGTATAAATGATATAAAATGTATATAAAAGTACAGGTGCAAATGAGGCAATTATGGTGCTGGCTTTGATGTCACTTGTTTTTCCCACTAAAATTATTTGGCAGGTGCACATCAATAAAGGCCATATAATAGAATAGATTGTTGAGCGGGATAATCCATATCCCGTGATCCAGCCGACAATGAATAAAATGGAAAAAATCAAAAAATGGACAGATGCGAAAAATGCATCAAACTCGCCCACAGTCACATTTTTAATGATCGAATATAAAATGCCTAATAAAAAAGCCAATAAAATAGTTGTGGTAAAAAAGCGGAACTTGTATGCATAAAAAATAAATGCCGTGAATAAGCCCAATGAAAAATAAATCGTTTGTGCAATAAAATTATTTTCCAGGATGGAATAAAAATTATTGCCGGTATAAATAAACCAGCCCACCAATACGATCGTAGGCAAACCTAAGAACAGCATTTGTGCAATCACTTTTTGGGTACTATGGATGCGGGCTATTTTCAAAATTTAAAGGATCATGGTTTTAGAATTCTCATTAAAAAGTGCAACCAGTTTTTTTTCATTTTCCAAAATAGCAAAACGCGCTGTTGACAATTGCCAGCCGGCCCTGTATTTCTCCGCATCATTTTTTTCCTGTTGGATAAAAAGCCAGCTAACGAAATGCATAATGCCTGCTTTCTGTATTGCATCACTCAATTTGATCAAAATAAAAAGTGTGGATTCATTTCTTTGATACATTAATTCACGGATTTCATCCACCGGGCATAAGGAAGAAACAACAATTGCTGCGGCATTATTTAATTTGATAAAAGCCTGCAGTGTTTGTTCATTTTGCCAGGCATGCGCGGCTATTTTTTCCCGAATATCTTTTTCTGCATTTTCCGATTCGGGCTGATCATTTAAATCAGGAATAAAATTCATTTGAAAACCCTTCTGCTGAATATCGCGACAGATATTCCAGAGCAATGTTTTATAATAATTTAAAAAAAGAATTTGCACCGCCGGCATATTTTCAGTCTTAAATCCAGTATAAAATGTTGCGTACAAGTAAACCTGTGAAGCATACGTATCAAGGGTTTCAGGAATACGTACGACCAGTTCCCTGCTTCGCGCATACACAGGCCAGGCAATTCTTCGCACATCATCCTGGCCTTCAAAATGTTTATAATTTAAATATTCCCCTTCCATTTTCCGGATCTCATCCACGCGCTGATTTTCTTCATCGGTTTTCCTGGGTGTAATAGACAATGGAGGAATTTCCCTGGCAGGTGGCGGATTATAAAAATTATCATTGACAGGCAATGGTACAGCTATAGAAAAAAACTGGAAAAGGTCTTCAAAATAAATCCATGCTTTTTCTACCTGGTACGTTTTGATCTCGGGTAAATCCCAAAAAAAGGAAGCTGTATATTTTTTGGAGAAAAAACTAAACGCATTTTTTTCAATGGGTTGAAATTTTGCGGAATACATTTTTTCATTATACCGGATACGAAATTTTAAAAAACCAAATGCTGGTTTTAAGAGTGGATGAATTTCTATTTGGATAAAAGGTTTATTGGCCAATTGTTCATTTGTGGAAGACATGCTAAAAAGCGTAACGAGCTTTCCTCTTTTCTTTACAATAACTAAATATATAAATGATACCAGCACAGTAAGAAAGCAAAAAGCAATCAGCACTACAATAGAAAATAAAATGACTTTTAGTAAAAGTGATATAATTTCTGAAAATGAATTTCCCGGCATGGCTGCCGTCACATTGATATATTTCCATAATAAAAAAGTACCAGCGGCAAATAGAATAAAGTAAAAAGTAAACGGGATATAAAAAACAAATGGTTTTGATTTCCCGGTGAATGCATGCAATGAAAAAGCCATAATGGAAAGTTACGGTAAAGAAAGAAAAACAAAGTTTTAAAAATATACCTTTATGAAGGTATTTTTTGTATTATTAACTTTACTTACTTTGTAAATCGTGAAAAATACCATTACCTATACAAATTGCCCTGTATGCGATAGTCCTACTATTGCACATTATACTTCAGTCAAAGATTATAATGTGAGTGGCGAGGAGTTTGAAATTTTTGAATGTAAAATGTGTACACTCCGCTTTACGCAAGACGCACCGGCAGCGGAAGCAATGGCGCCTTACTATAAATCGGATGAATATATTTCCCATACAGATTCTAAAAAAGGGTTTATTAATCGTGCCTATCATTGGGTTCGCGGTCATACCATAAAGTCAAAAAGAAAATTAATAGAAAAACTTACCCGGAAAAGTTCGGGTACACTCCTGGACATTGGCGCGGGAACCGGGACATTCGTTTCTGAAATGCAGACTGTAGGCTGGCAGGTATTGGGCATGGAGCCTGATGATACAGCAAGAGCCAACGCCCTGAAAAAATATGCGATCATCCTGCAACATCCCACATTTTTATTTGAACTGGAAGATAAACGCTTTGATGTGATCACGCTCTGGCATGTATTGGAACACATCCATCGTTTACAGGATTATATACAGGTCTTTCACCGTACTTTAAAAGATGATGGTTATTTAATAATAGCTGTACCAAACTATACCAGCAATGATGCGCAGCATTACAAAGAACAATGGGCTGCTTATGATGTGCCGCGGCATCTCTATCATTTTTCACCAAAGAGTATGCAAAAATTAATGTATGTGAATGGCTTTGAAGTGATTTCTGTAAAGCCAATGTGGTTCGACAGCTTTTATGTAAGCTTGCTCAGTGAAAAATATGAGCGGAAAAAAGATGATTATTTTTCCGGTTTAGTACAAGGCTTTGTATCCAATATGCAGACATTGAAAAATATTCAAAACTGCAGTTCGGTTATCTATATAATTAAGAAGCGAAAGCTTAGTTGATTTTTATTTCAAATAAAGCAGGCCAGAATTTTCCAGTAATCAATAAAACATTTTTAGCGCTGTCATACGCGATACCATTCAGTACGCCGCCTTGTGCGTCGAGGTATTGTGCATCATAACTAATACCATTTTTACTCATGATACCAGTGAGATCCATTTTGCCAATTACCTTCCCGGTTTCCGGATCTATTTTAACGATATAATTCGTTTCATACACATTTGCATAAACTGCTCCGTTAATAAATTCCAGTTCATTGAGATTTCCCACCGGGCCATAATTATCAGTAACACCCACAATTTTTTTCACTTTAAAAGTGATAGGATCCACATAATATAAATTACTGCTGCCGGTACTTACAATTAGTTCACTGTCATTGTGCGTAATGCCCCAACCCTGGAAAGGCCAGTCGAAATCGCGGATCTTCTGAAAAGTGACGGCATCATATTCATGCACTTTATTATTCTGCCAGGTGAGCTGGTAAATTTTATTATTGAAAATAGTAATGCCTTCGCCGAATTCATCAGCCGGAAGATTTATTTCTTTTTCTGCTTTGCCATTATCCAAATTGACGATGCGCAATTTGCTTTTGGCCGGAAGTCCCGTGCCTTCATAGAGTTTCCCATTTTGCCAGATTAGTCCCTGCGTATAAGATGCAGTGTCGTGCGGGTAAATTTTCAATACCTGGTAAGTGATGGCCGGCGGAGGCGGGTTATCATTATCCACTACAGGTGGCGGATTATTATTATCGTTGTTATTACAGGCTAAAAACGCAAGCAGGGTAAAAGCGGTGATCAGTTTTTTCATAAAAAATTAAAGGGCAAATGTATAGATCATTTTTTGAAGGAAAAGATAAAATGGAAAACTAAAAGCGAAAAGATAAAAACTAAAAGGTTTGGGTTATGAGCGTTGAGGAGTTAAAAAGAAAAAACTAAAAATTATAGAATGGTAGGCATTCAAAGAATTTCATTCAAAAAACTGGCTTTGATTATAAACCTATAATTCTTTGCTGAATTCTTCGAATAATTGGAAATTGTAAAAATTAGTAAATGACTAACTAAGCAATAATAAAATACCCTCAAACACCTACAAACAATATTAAAATTGTCAGTATTTTTAAAAAAAAATAACGAATGAAGAAACTTATTTTTACTGCATTTCTATTTGCTGCTTTTGGATTTAATACAACTCAAAGTAATAGTGAAACATTTAAACCCAAATACATAGTTGCTGTAGATAAAACAACACCCGATAGTGATTGCGAAATTTTTCTTAAGCTTGCAGAACTGGTTTCAAATAATAATCTTGCCAGCATAAAAGGCAGTGTAGTAAAATCTATTTATTACCGTACAGATCATGTATTCACTTCCACAATTTCTATTCCCGGCACAATTGAAACTTTGATCAATGATGACCCGGATGATGGAGCTACTTTATTCAGTTTTCCAAAAAACTATGGCAGTGATGAAACAGAAGCCAGGGCAGATTTTGACATACAGTTTAAAAAATTTACTGGGTGTATCACACCTGTTGAAACGCGTGTAGCCGATACGCTGGACATTTACGTCCACTATCAAAATTGTACAATCAATTTTCACACATATAAAAATGGAAATATCAATGCCTGGGTTATGCGCATTTCCAGGAAGTATTCAAAAACCTGGTAGAAGCATAAAACATGAGCTCTTCTTTTGATATTCAATACAGGAATGAATGGAGATCGTTAGGTTTCTATTATGAATTTAATGCACACAAAAGGTGTTGGATATTTATCGGTTCGAAAGGTGGTTTATTAAATTTTAGTGAGTTGTTATTTGCCTATGCAATAGATAAGTCTAAAAAAGAAATCAGTGAGCATGCGCATTATGGTCCTGACTCTTACTTAAAAGTAATTACCTGGAATGCTCCTATGATAATGGAATCAGGTATATATGGAAGTTTAGCAGACATAAAAAGACTAGGAGATATTTTCCGGAAAATTTTAATGAGCAATAAAGACAAAACGCAACTGAAAATAGACAAAGAGTATTCTAAAAATAATGATTGCTATATTCTATTAAAGATTAAACAAGACAACTTTGATCCGGCAATATATTATAAACCAAATTAGTCAAAAATGACAGCAGGATTTTAATTTTAAAAAAAACATTTCTTATCCGTATTCCAACAAATAAAAAAGAGTTATAAAAATTCAAATAAAGAAAATGCAAATAAAATCCCCAACCGAAATCAAAAAATCCTAAATCAAAAATCTCCAAATCCTAAATTTCCTATTCCAACGGCGGCAATACTTCCGGGTCCGGTTTTGTCTTTATATAAATGACGGTCTCTTTCGTAATAGCCGGATTTTCGCGCAGCGTGGCTTTTATCTTAATGGCTTCTCCCATAAAATCTCTGTCTATCACCAGGTCATTTCTATCCCAGGTTCCGGCGTCACTCCAGAAAATAATCTGTCTGCTGTCCAGCGGCATAAAACGCCCGTTTTCCAATTTCCCATCCACATTGATATAATTATGTACGCCTTTTTTCAGGCTGTCTGTGTATAAATGGAAATAAATACTGTCAACTTTTTGGGCAAATAAGCGCACGCCGGGTAGTGCAATGATGCAGAGAAGTATGATGATTTTTTTCATAGCTAAAATTTAAAATCTACCTATTGCTAAAATAATACCAGTTTTGATGCAGAATAAAAATAAAGCCCGGTGCGTTTTGTAGGAGAAAGAAACTAAATTTGTAAAGAGGCAACCAGGCTGCTTTTTCTACGTATATTTTTATCATCCTTCATTTAAAAGGTTTGAACAAACTGCATGAAATAATTGAACATTGTAAAAGAAATGATCATAATAGTCAAAAACTACTTTATGAAAAATTTTATGGCTATGCTTTAAAAGTTGCTTTCAGGTATGTTTTCGATTATGAACTGGCTACGGATATAACAAATGATGGCTTTGTAAAGGTTTTTAAAAACATTCAAGGGTTTAAATGTACCAATGAAAACCAGGCAGAACAAATGCTGCTTGGCTGGATAAAAAGGATCATAGCCAATACAGCCATAGATGAATTGAGGAAGAGAAAAAACAAACAGGTTCCGCAGGACATCCCGGATTATGTTTGGGAATCGAAGGAATCAGGAGAAACGTCAGACATGCTGGTTTTATATAAAGAGTTGATAGGATATATAAAAATGTTGCCTCCATCATACCGCTCAGTTTTCAACCTGTACGTGATTGATGGATTTTCGCACCAGGAAATAGCGAATGCACTGGGAATCTCAGTGGGCACATCCAAATCAAGTTTATCTAAAGCCAGGCATTCATTGCAAAAATTTTTGCATAAGGATTTCAGTGAAATTGAAAAATAAAAATGGACGAGAATAAACTATATAATGACGATTTATTTAAAAAAGCCGGGGACAATTATCCGCTGAATACCGATAATGCCAACTGGCAGGAAGTTTTTGGGAGAATAAAAAAGCCGGTCAATTCCCCGCCACCGGTTTTTGCAAAATCCCCTCAAAATCATAATTGGCGCTATGCCTGGCTTTTATTGCTGCTATTGATTCCCACAGGTATCTGGATGTCATATCATTTAAATACAAGTGAGAGCGGAAATTTACAACAGGCAAACAACGTTTTACAAACGCTAAAAAATGAGCCGGATAAAGTTGCTATTCCTGTTTTACCACAGGTTCAAAATAATGAAACAGGCGTCTCAAAAGCTTTAGCCGGAAATATTGATGTAAAAAACAGCAAATCCAACAAGCCGCAGGATCTCATTTCTCCAATAAAATCTATGAAGGAAAATGAAATTACTGTTTTAAATAATTTTGAAATTGCTCAAACATACTTTCCTTTAGAAGCAGGAAAAACAGTTATACTCAGGAATTCTCATGGACTCATTTCTAATCCAATTTCTCCCGGGGAATTACATACTGCATCGCCTGCAATCTTAATAAATCCGTCAACAAAATCAAATAATTTAGTATCTGAAGAAAATGATAATGTGATCAATGAAAAAATAAATTCAAAGCGCACAGCCATAAAATTAAAAACAAAAGAGCGTTTTTATCTCGCTATTTCTGCCGGGCCTTCTTTTTCTTCTGTAAAAAGTCAGCCCATTCCTAAAGCCGGTTATTCGCTGGGCATGTTATTGGGTTATAATGTAAACAAAAACATTGATATAGAAACCGGTGTTTTATTTGTCAAAAAATATTTTAAAGCAGCGGGCGAAGATTTTAACCAGGATTTTATTAAAGTACCTGAAGGCACAAGCATTGTAAGCCTGGACGGCGCTGCATCCATTACCCAGGTTCCTTTAAATGTAATATATAATTTTGCTTCAAAGACCTTCTCCCACTTTTTTGTTTCGGCGAATCTTATTACGAATGTGATCCACAGTGAAACGTATAATTATAAGCTTAGCGGAAATGAAGCATTTGATGAATTATCAAGATCCTATAAAAGAGGTTCTGATAATTTGTTTTCAAATTTATCTATTGGTGCGGGATATACAGAGAATTTAGGGAAGGATTGGAAAATGAGTATTGAGCCTTATTACCAGTTACCATTGAGTGGAATCGGCCTGGGGAATATGCGCATACAGACTTTTGGCATTAACCTTAAAATTTCAAAAACAGTACAGAAAAAATAGTTGTGTTCCCGGTTTTTTTGTTTGACGACAAATCTCTTTTGAGGGGGATAGATGAGTTGTCAACGCCAGGCAGAAATGCCTGGCTTTTTTTTGAAAAAATATTTTTTATCAAAAAAAAATTATCTTTCATTTTTAAAGACAACTATGTTTCGGAAAGAAATAGGAAAAAGACTGGAAAATAAAAATCCTTCCTTTCGTTTAAGGGGAAAGGAAGTAATGCGCGTAGAAGCTTTCAGTGATGCAGTTTTCGCATTTGCTGTTACATTACTGATCGTTTCCCTCGAAGTGCCCAAGAGTTTTGAAGAACTGCTCGTGACCATGCGCGGATTTTTTGCTTTTGGCATCAGTTTTCTTTTACTCATGATCATCTGGTATGAACAAAATGTTTTTTTCAGGCAATACGGCATGCATGATTTAGTAACCATCGCGCTGAATTGCACCCTTATATTTTTGGTGTTATTTTATGTATATCCACTTAAATTTCTCTTCACTTTAATTTTTAGCGATCAAATATATGGTGTGGGAAAATCGCCTTTCATCATGGAACAAGGTGATATGGGAAAATTAATGTCGGTGTATGGCCTGGGTTTTATGTCTATTTACTTGTTATTCTTTTTTATGTATTTACACGCTTATAAAAAGCGACAATTATTGGAATTAAATACGCTGGAATTATTTGATACAAAAACAAGATTGTATAAAAACCTGCTCATGATTGGAATCGGTTTAATATCCATTTTTTTATCTTTTGTTCTTTCTGATAATCTTGCGGGGTTGTCCGGTCTTTCTTATTTTTTGATTGGCCCTGCAATGTCCATTTTCTATAGTTACCGGGGAAAAAAGAAGAAGTTATTGAAATTTGAATAAAAGCAAACGCAACGTTTTTTCACTGAATCATTTTTTTCTTAATTTTAAGCATGTCATTTCATACTTTATTAAATAAGCGCACGAAAAAATTTCTTGAAAATAAATTAGTTTTTGAAAATACTACACAAGCCGGAAAGATTCGATTGCTGGCGAATGAAAACGGCATTGGCTCACCAACCCTGAAATGGTATAACCGTTTTACAAATGCAGATGATTTGATGCAATTAAAGTCTGCTATATCAGTCATTAAAAAAACTTCACCTGAAAATATTTTTGTTTCCGCAGGTCTTTTTTCATTTTTTGATTTATTGGTTCGTTGCGTTTGTGAGCCCGGGGAAGATAATATTGTTTTTTGCACGCCCGCTCATTATGAATTAATAAGTATTGCAAAATTAAATGGTATAGATTTTCAACCCATACCGCTGAACACCGCACAACAACTGGATATGATCCATTTGGAAAATGTGGTGAATGAAAAAACGAAGATCATCTGGATATCATCACCCAATCATTTTACGGGAAACAATATGCTGCATGATGATATTGAAACTATACTGAATAATTTCCCGGGTATTGTTGTGCTGGATGAAGCGTATATTAATTTTTCAAAACACAAATCTTTTTTACCTGGATTAAATGAATACTCAAACCTGGTCATTTGCCAGGATTTCAATTATGCCTGGGGTTTAGCCGGACTGGAAATTGAAATGGCCTTTGCGTCTGCTGAAATTATTTCTGTCTTAAATACTTTGCCAGGCGGCAACCGGGTACAGAAACCTGCAATAGAAATTTTACTTTTTGCCTTATCAAAAGTTGATGAAGTAAATGCAAATATCAAAGCCATTGTTGCCATGCGAAATGCATTGGAAAATGAATTGAAACATTTTCCTTATATTGAAAATATTTTTTCATCGGATGCCAATTTTTTATTGATCAAATTTCGTGATTCAGAAAAAGTAAAAGCAATTTTAACAGCGCATCAAATTGAAGTGTATGATTTATCAAAAGAAAAATTTTATGAAAATTGCCTCCGGATTTCGGTTGGTTCGGAACAAGAAGTAAAAGCACTCGTAGAGAGTTTGAGTGTTTTGGGTGAAACGTAAAAATTGTTATAGTTTGTTGTTTCTTGTTTAGATTTGAAACCCAGCAGATGCGGCACTTTGAATAAAAACAATAATGAATAAACTTGAAAATCAATAAATTATTTATAATGAAAAAAACATTATTAATGCCTTGTGCATTTTTTATATTAGCGCTGGCAACTGTTTTTTCCTGCGGCTCCGGCATTGACACATCCAATAAAACAGAAGATACAACTGTAGCAAAGGATAGTGTTGTTGAAAATACTTCCGGTCTTATTTTGCCGCCTGGTTTTACAGCAACAATCATTACGAATAAAATTGGAAATGCCCGTCATATCGCCGTTGCTCCAAATGGAAATATTTATATAAAATTATTAACGCCTAAAAATGGCAATGGAATTATTTTCCTGCAAAAAATTGGTAGCGAAAATACCTACATACAAAAGGGATTTGGAAATTATGGTGGTACTGGCATTGCTATTAAAGATGGTTACTTATATGCTTCTTCTGATGAAGAAGTTTTCAGGTATGCTTTAAATAAATCTTTCGAAGTAATTGATCCCAATAAACCAGAAAAAATTATTACCGGCCTGGAAAGCCGTAACCAGCATTCGTCAAAATCTATTACGTTGGATGATAGCGGGCATATTTATGCAAACATCGGCGCATATTCCAATTCCTGCCAGGAAGATGACCGTACGCCAGGCTCAAAAGGAATAAATCCCTGCCCGATCCTGGAAAGAGCAGGTGGTATTTGGCAGTTTAAAACCAATCAATTGAATCAATCTTATCCGCAGGGAATTCGTTACGCAACGGGTTTAAGAAATGTAGTTGGACTTGATTGGAATAAACATTTAAACCAGCTATTTGTAATGCAACATGGCCGCGACCAGTTGCATGATTTGTTCCCAAAAATTTTTAATGAAAAGCAAAGTGCCGAATTACCCGCTGAGTGTTTATATGCATTAACTCCCGGTGCGGATTGCGGCTGGCCTTATATATATTATGATGGTTTAGTGCATAAAAAAATGGTCAGTCCGGAATATGGTGGGGATGGCAAAAAAGAAGGTGGGAAAAAAGCCATTGATCCCACAGCTTCTTACCCGGCACACATGGCACCAAATGGTTTATTGTTTTATACAGGCAATCAATTTCCCAAAAAATATTTAAACGGTGCTTTCATTGCATTTCACGGTTCCTGGAACAGGTCGCCATTACCGCAAAAGGGATTCCTGGTTGCGTTTCAGCCTTTTGCAAATGGTAAAGCAACCCCTGATTGGGAAATATTTGCAGATAATTTTGCCGGTGAAAAAGAAGTAAAAAATCCAGGTGATGCACAACATCGCCCTTGCGGTTTGGCACAGGGACCGGATGGTTCACTTTATGTAAGCGATGATGTGCAGGGAACAATTTATAGAATTACTTATACAGTTAAATAAATTGCAATATTAAAAAGGAAAGTAAATAACTTTAAAATCTTTCCAGTTCACTGAAGAAAAAATTTCCTTCAATGGCTGCATTTTCATCACTATCACTGCCATGTACAGCATTTTCTCCCATGGATGCTGCGAAGTCTTTACGAATAGTACCTTCTGCTGCTTTTGCCGGATCTGTCGCGCCAATTAATTCCCGGAAAGTTGCGACTGCATTCTCTTTTTCCAAAATAGCTGCCACGATTGGGCCACTGCTCATAAAATCAACTAATTCCCCATAAAAAGGCCTTTCTTTATGTACTTCATAAAAAGCGCCTGCCTGTTCTTTTGTAAGTTTTGTCCATTTCATGGCTTTAATAGAAAAATCTTTTTTGATGATCCTGTCTAAGATAGCTCCCGTAAAACCTTTAGATGTTGCATCTGGTTTTATCATAGTAAAAGTCCTGTTCGTCATTGTATAAATTTGGCGCAAAACTAAGCGGATTCATTTCAATAACAAATATTCCGATATGAAAGTTTAACAACAATAAAAGAAATATCCACGTAAATAGTTTTAAAATGATTTGTGCGTATGGGTTGAAAACAGCAATTTTGCGCACATTCAGATTATGCAACCCATTCAAGGAATTTATACACTATTAAAAAAGCCTAAAAAAATTGTGATCACGGCACATCAAAAGCCGGATGGCGATGCGATGGGCGCATCCCTGGGATTGTATCATTTCCTATTGGCATTGGGACATAAGGCAACGGTGGTTTCACCCACCAATTGGGCAGGCTTTTTGAACTGGATGCCGGGTGCGGATGATGTGCTGGATTATGAATCAGATAAAGAAAAGACGAATCATATTTTAAATGAAGCAGATATACTTTTTTGTTTGGATTTCAATGTGTTGCATCGAACTAAAGGAATGGAAAAACCCCTGTCTGACCTGGAATGTATTAAGGTTTTAATAGACCATCATCAGCAACCCCAGGAATCGGCTTTTACGTATGGGGAAAGTAATGTTTACAAAAGTTCTACCTGTGAAATGATCTACGATTTTATAGTGGCTTCTCCTTTTGCAACCGCATTAGATAAAAATATGGCGACTTGCATTTATACGGGATTGCTAACCGACACGGGTTCATTTCGTTTTCCTTCTGCAACCGCGCATGTACACAGGGTAGTGGCCCATCTAATGGACCTTGGCATCAATCATTCAGAAATTTTTGAAAATCTCTTCGATAATTTTTCTGAAAACAGGTTACGCTTTATTGGAAACGCTTTGCTTAACAGGTTAGAAGTAATGTATGAATTGAATACCGCATTGATGGCTATACCTGGAACTGATGTTATGAAGTATAATATAAAAACCGGCGATACGGAAGGGCTTGTAAATTATTTGCTCACGATTGAAGGGATAAAATTCGGCGCCTTGCTGATAGACAGGAAGGAAGAAAGAAAATGGAGTTTTCGCAGCAAAGGGGATTTTGATGTTAACACATTTGCCCGCGAACATTTTAATGGAGGCGGCCACAAAAATGCTTCCGGTGGCAATAGTAAAAACAGCCTGCAGGAAAATGTAACTACCTTTAAAAAAGTTTTGACAGAATACCAGGATCAATTACAATAATTTTAAATCAAAAAAAATCACATGAAAAAAATGATGCTTGCAGTTACTGCTCTTATATTGATGGCTTCCTGCAAGGTAAATTACGACAAAACCGAATCGGGGCTTGCTTATAAAATTTTCCCTTCAAAAGAAGGCGCCAAACTGGAGCCGGGGAAATTTGTAAAAGTAAATATTGAATTCAGTATCCCGGAATACCATGATACGATATTAAATACTACATGGGGTAAAATTCCAGGCTTCATGAAAATTGATACAACGAAAGGTGCTGAATATTCCTTTATGGAAATATTGCCAAAGTGTAAAGTAGGAGATAGTGTTATTATTATACTCAGTATTGATACACTTGTCAAAAGAAAAGCTATTGAAAAATATGACAGTGTATTTGCCAGTAACAGGAATATTGTTTGCAAAATAAAAGTACTTGCTTCTTATAATACTGAAGCGGAAATCAAAGCAGACTACGATAAAGAATTAGGAATAGAAAGAGAAAGAGAAATAAAAAGTGCTGAGGATTATGTAGCAAAACAAGGATGGAAAAATGCTCAAAAGACAAAGAGTGGCGCATTTGTTATTTTAGAAAACCCCGGCGATGTGAATAATAAAGTTGACTCAGGTAAAACAGCCAGCGTAATATACAAAGGTTCCTTGCAGAGCAATGGTTTTGTATTTGATTCAAATACTGATACATCAAAAGGTGATAAATCTTTGCTCGAAGTGAGCGTAGGCGGTGGCGGCAGGTCCATGATTGAAGGTATCCAGGAAGGCATCAGTTATTTTGGAAAAGGTGGTAAGGGCAAAATCATCATACCCGCATTTTTAGGCTATGGTGAACAGCCATCCGGGCCTATCCCGGCTTTTTCAAATTTGGTTTTTGATGTAGAAGTAGTGGATGTAAAACCAACAGTTATGCCAACTCCACCCATGATACCAACGCCCCGAAAATAAATAATACAATGTGTACATATTTTAAATCCTGCTATTATGCGGGATTTTTTTTATTTTTAATGAAGTTGTTTAAGTTGTGCTGTACTTTTAAAATTGAAATAAGGGAATCTATTTTATGAATGTCTATTATATTTCCGGGTTAGGCGCTGATGAAACTGTTTTTCAATTTCTAAAAATAAAAAATGCAACACCTGTTTTTCTACACTGGCTCAAGCCTTTGAAAAATGAATCATTAGAAGACTACGCGATTCGTTTTAAAAATGCATATATACCAGGAGATGGAGTAATCATTGGTATGTCATTCGGAGGAATGTTAGCCACAGAAATTGCAAAAAAATTTCCCAACATTTTATCTATCCTGGTTTCTTCTGTGAAACTAAAAAGCGAATTTCCTGTTACGTTTGGCTGGGGAAAATATTTTCCAATTTATAAATGGGCCCCGGGGAAATTGCAAAAATGGGTCATGCAGCATTTATCCGCTTTGTTTGGCGCAGATACACCTGCAACAAAAAAAATATATAGAAAGATCATTGAAAAAAGTGATAAGGCATTTAATAACTGGGCGCTGGATTCAATGATTGACTGGAAAAATAAAGTTGCACCTCCGAATAGTTTCAATATTCATGGTACAACTGACAATATCATCCCGCACAAAAATGTGCATTGGGATTATGAAATAAAAGGAGGTTCGCATTTAATGATCATCAACCAGGCAGAAGAAATTTCAAATTTGATCAATAAAATTATTGAAGAAAATTATACCAGCACAACCTGATAAGAATTATTTTGCTTCATTATAAATATTGATACGTTGGCGGTTTGCATAAGCCTGGATAGAGTCAAATAAAATTTTATTTTTATCCGGATTTTGTCCATAATAATCGAAACTTTTGAAAAAAGAATTTTTATCCAGGCCATGGCCTGCTAAAATTTTTTCAAACAACATCATGGATTTTTTATTGAAACTATCTTTATAACCGGGGTATTGAATGGATGCCAGTTCGCCGCCCTGCATCAAATCCCAAACAATTACTTTCATACTATCTACGGGCAATACATCTGCCGGCATTTGCTTGTCTGAATTGCATGCAAAAAAGAAAACCATTAAAAAAATAAAGAGGATAAATTTCATTATTTCAAGGCGGCATTATATTTATCACTGTTTCCAATATCCAGTTGCAATAATAGTTGCAGCGCTTTTGCTTTTGTCATCGGGTCTGCTTTGGCAAAAATACCCACCAGTTCATCTGACCTGTTTTGGATAAAAAAAGATGGAATCATGGTGCCCGGATTTTCCCTGCCAAAGCTCTGCAATTTTGTAAGCGCGTCTAAGATTTTTTCCCGTGCTGCTATTTCATCCGAGTATAAAATATCTAAGCCTGAGCGATAATACGTATAAAAAATATCATGAATGATATTATATTTTACATCGTTTAAATTAGATGAAAGCCAATACCTGTTCCTGCTTCCGTCAAAAGATTTCCAGCCACTGATATTTCTTGAATCAGGTGCATTCGTTACAATATTCTGTGCCGATTGAAAAAATGCCTGTCCGCCTTTTGGTGAAAATGAATCGAAGTCGAGGCCCAATATTGTATAAATATAAAAAGCAATTGTAGCCGTTAAGTTACCGCTTAAAGGATCTGTGCCCTGTACACGGTTTTCGTTGAATTCCACGGGCTGGTACTCTATATATTTAAAAGTAAGATCGGCATCCTGGTAATTTATTAATGCAGATTGATAGGACGCATTATACACAGGCCGCGCAGCCTGTACAGTCAGTGTCGCTTTATATACATTATCCTCCACGATACTGGTGATATTCAGTAAAAAACTGCATTGAATTTTTTCCTGTGGCTGAAAGGTGAATTTGCTCCATCGCCTGTTATTGATCAAATCGGTCAATTGTGTTTGCAGGGTCGTGAAAATTTTTGGATTTACCGATGTACCGATTTGCTGTGCCAAAACGCTCACCCTGGCCTGCAACTCCTGGGAATGAACTGCATTGAATGATAATGAAATAAATAAAAGCGCAATAATTTTTTTAAGCATGTATTTTTTGTATAATAATTTTTACAATTTTTTCCGCCACTTCTTTTTTTGAGGCAAGCGGTATCGCCGTTTCTTCACCAAATGTATCAATAACTGTAACAACATTTGTATCTGTACCAAAACCGGCGCCTGCATCACGCAATGAATTCAAAATGATCAGGTCTGCATTTTTTGCTTTTAATTTTTTGAATGCATTTGCTTTTTCATGTTCTGTTTCGAGTGCAAACCCAACGAGCAACTGGCCGGGCTTTTTTATTTTACCAAGTGATTTTAAAATGTCTTTTGTGGGCGTTAATTGCAACTGAATGTCCTCATTTTTTTTCTTTATTTTTTCTTTACTTACAGATTCCGCTTTGAAATCTGCCACAGCAGCACACATCACCGCAATATCCATATTTTCAAAAATATCATTACAGGCATTATACATTTCAGCAGCAGATTGCAGGGAAATCAAATTGATGCCATTATATGTTTTATGAATCTGCACAGGCCCGGAAAAAAGTGTAACATCCGCCCCATTTTCATAAAACACATCTGCCAGTGCATAACCCATTTTACCTGATGAATGATTTCCTATAAAACGTACAGGATCTATCACCTCGTATGTGGGGCCGGCAGTAATGAGCACTTTTTTTCCTTCGAGTTGTTTTCCCCTGAAGAAATTTTCTTTTAAGTATAAATGAATATTGTCGGGTTCGGCCATTCTACCTTCACCCTGCAAGCCGCTGGCCAGGAAACCCTTTTCCACCGGGATAACATGATTTCCATAAGATTTTAAAGTGTCAATATTTTTAGCCGTTGCCGGGTGCAACCACATATCTTCATCCATGCCGGGTGCAATCACCACAGGACATGTCGCAGACAGGTACACTGCCAGTAAAAGATTATCACATTGACCATTCGCCATTTTGGAAAGCGTGTTCACGCTGAGCGGTGCAATTAAAAAAACGTCAGCCCACCGGCCCAGCATTACATGATTTGCCCAGGTATTTTCACTGAAAAAATCAATCGCCACTTTATCCTGAATAAGCGTGGATAAAACAAGTGGTGAGACAAAATTGGTGGCTGCAGGTGTCATCACAATTTTAATTTCGGCGCCTTCTTTCATGAGCATACGCACCAATAAAATTATTTTATAAGCCGCGATGCTTCCTGTTATCCCGATTAAAATTTTTTTACCTTTCAGCATGTAATCAATGTCTTTATAAAAATTGATTAAAAGTAATAAAAAACGACAGTAGAACTGCCGTTTAAATGTTTTTTAAAAATAAAGAGAATTCAATTAACGGAACAGGTCATCATCATTTTTCCGGTAATATATTTTATCTTCCATAAATTCCTGTGTAGCCAGAATTGCCGGGTTCGGCATTTTTTCATACGCCTTAGAAATTTCTATCTGCTCTTTATTTTCATGAATTTCTTCCAGTGTATCAGTATGGCTGGCAAATTCTTCCAGTTTATTATGCAATTCTTCCTTCACGGAAATATTGATCTGGTTAGAACGCTTCGCGATGATATTGATGGATTCATATAAGTTCCCTGTTTTATTCTTTATATCAGCCAGGTTCTTCGCTTCAATAACACTTTGCGTATTACTGCTTGATTGCCGTCTTAGTTTGTTCATTTTGTAATTGATTTATTTTATTTTGTGCTTGAGTTTTAAAATCGTCTGCTTGTGCTGCTAATTTGCTGTCAGGAAAACGGTCTTTAAATTCTGAGGCTTCTGAAATAACTTTTTCGAAGCGCTCTACCTGCCTGTTTGGATAACTATTTTCAGCATACTTATAATACGACCTGATCACCTCAATTTCATACTGATCGCCAATTTTTGAGTCAGGATAATTACTGAGTAAAGTGGTTAAGGAAATGGCAGCAGCTTTATAATATCCGAGATTATAATATAAATTGGCGCCCAGATAATCTTTCAATTCCAGCTTCTCATGACAAAGATCAATGATGCCCGAAGCATCTTTCACACGCGGTGACTGAGGATGTGTATTGATAAATGCCTGCATGAGCGACATAGCTTTATATGTATTTGCCTGGTCGAGTTCTACTTTGGGCGATAACTTATAAAATGAGTATGCACGCATATATTCCATTTCCTCCAGCCGGTTGCTGTTCGGAAAATTTTCAGTATAGGTTTTAAAAAGGTCGCTGGCATTTAAATAAAATCCCTGGTTGTAAATACTGTAAGCGTATTTATAAAACATATCTTCATATCGCGTATCACCTTTATATAAAGGAAGAATGTCTTCATATACTGTTTGCGCCTGGTAATATTTTTTTTGAGCATAATATTGCTCAGCCATTTTTAATTTATACTCTTTATCCTTGTTCTTCAAAACTTTTCCCAGTTTTGCAGAACTGGAACAGGAAGCAAGGAAAAAGGCAGCCACAAAAACTTGAAGGAAAATTTTCATAAAGTGTGCAAAATTAAGATATTCGGGCAAATTAATCTGCATTATTTTCTAATCTCATGTAAATCAGTTAATAAAAATATAAAAACCATTGGTTTATTCATAAAATCTCATTTTGGGCAACAAAATTGAATAAACCATTGAGAGAAATTCAATTCTTACTTATTCAACAATAAAAAAATGATGAAGAAAATTATTACAAGTTTAATGTTCATTTCAGCGATCAGTTTCTGTAACAGCAGTTTTGCTCAGAATGATGCCAATGCAAAAAAAGTCCTCGATAAGGTCAGCAGTAAAATAAAATCAATCTCTGCTTTAAGCGCTTCCTTTACCTATACAACTACCGACAGGAATAAAAATAAAAAAGGTAGTGTAAATGGTATGTTGTATGTAAAAGGAAATAAATATTATATTAAACAGGGCGACAATGAAATTTTTTCCAATGGTTCCAAAACCTGGAACTACAATGGCGATGATGAAGTGACCGTGCAAAATGTAGATGCCTCAGATGACAATGCATTAACGCCTCAAAAATTCTTATCTGATTTTTACGATAAAGATTTTACTTATAAACTTATTTCTTCCGCGGGAGATTACTATGAGATTCAATTAATACCAGTGGATAAAAGAAAAAATTTCAAGCAGGTAAACATCTTTGTAAATAAATCCAAAAACCTGGTTACTAAAGCGCGTATTTTGGATAAATCTGATAATACAATTGAGTTTACACTTTCTAATATTAATACCAACGCATCTTTACCGGACAGCAAATTTGTTTTTGATGCATCAAAGCATCCGGGTGTAGAAGTAGTTTCACAATAATAAGAACACACAACGAAAGACTGCCTTCAATTTGAGGACAGTTTTTTTTTGAGTATTTTTGTTTTTTTACATGAAAGATAAAAAAATCATCATCACGATTGACGGCTATTCATCCTGCGGCAAAAGTACTTTGGCCCTGGAACTCGCACAGGCACTGGATTACATATTTATTGACAGCGGCGCCATGTACAGGGCCATCACACTTTATTTTCTTCGCAAAAATATTGATATCCAAAAAGCAGAAGATGTAAAAAAAGCATTAGCTGAAATTGATTTATCTTTTTTAAAGACTCCCGGCACTAAAAAAAGCGATGTGCTTTTGAATGATGAAAATGTAGAAACACTTATCAGGGAAATGCGGATAAGTGAACAGGTGAGTAAAGTTGCAGCGATTGCTTCAGTTCGCGAATTTGCTGTAAACCAGCAAAGAAAAATGGGCACACAAAAAGGCATCGTCATGGATGGAAGAGATATTGGAACAACTGTTTTTCCGCAGGCAGAACTAAAAATTTTTCTCACTGCAGATATGCAAACCAGGGTTCAACGCCGTTATGATGAATTGAAAATAAAATCCCCTGAAATTTCTTTTGAAGAAGTCAGGTCGAATATTGAACAGAGAGATTACACGGACAGCCATCGTGCTGTCAGCCCTTTAAGAAAAGCTGAAGATGCACGCATATTGGATAATTCAAATCTCAGCCTTGAATATGAATTAAAAATAGTAATGGAATGGGCCAGGGAAATTATAACTGCTTAAATAATTCCTATTCTTTCGCTAAAGAAAGAATGGCTTCTGTAATTGTTTCCACATTTGGCTTACTGAAATAATCCCCGTCACTTCCATACGCCGGCCTGTGTGATTGTCCCGTAAGTGTTTTGGGCGCTGCATCCAGCAACTTATAGCCACCCTGAACTTCCATTACTTGTTGAAACATATATCCCGTAGCTCCACCAGGCACATCTTCATCAATAAAAATAATCCGGCTTGTTTTTTTCAATGATTCCAAAATCGAATGATGAATATCAAAAGGCAATAAAGTCTGTACATCTATCAATTCACAACTGATATTTTTGAGGGCCGGCTGGTCCAACGCTTCTTCAATAATTCGCAAGGTAGAACCATAGGAAACGATCGTAATGTCTTCACCTTCACGCAAAATTTCAGGTATGCCCAATGGCGTAGAAAATTCCAATAAATTGGAAGGTAATTTTTCTTTCAGGCGATAACCATTCAGGCATTCAATCACTAAACCCGGATCATTGCTGGCGAGCAAAGTATTATACATCCCGGCAGCCTGTACCATATTTCTGGGCACACATATCCGCATACCGCGTAAGGCATTTATGATCATACCCATGGGTGATCCGCTATGCCAGATGCCTTCCAGGCGGTGACCACGGGTACGTACGATCAGCGGACAGGCCTGTCGGCCATTGGTTCGGAATTGCAAGGTGGATACATCATCCGAAAGAGGTTGTAAGCCATATAATAAATAATCCAGGTATTGTATTTCTGCGATCGGTCTCAAACCACGAAGTGCAAGGCCAATCCCTTGTCCCATAATAGTAAGCTCACGAATACCGCAATCAAAAATTCTTTCTTCACCAAATTTTTCCTGTAAACCGGCAAAGCCCTGGTTTACGTCACCAATAAAGCCAACATCCTCCCCAAATGCAACAACTTTGGGATTTTGCGCAAATAATTCTTCAAAATATTTATTCAACACTTCAAAGCCATTGATCATGGTATCATCTATAAATTGAGGCGCTACTGCAACTTTTTTTAGCGCGCTTTTCGGGCTTTCATCAAATAGATTTGAATTAAATAATTCTTTATTCTTACTCTTTAATAATTCATAATAACTTTTAAGCGCTTCATTTTGCCCGCTGTTTTCAGTGAGTTGAATTGCTGTTGACAAAGCATGTAATACATCTCTTCTCAAAGCTTCCTTATTTGCTGACAGTTCCTTTGCAATATTTTGTAAGCTTGAATAAAGATCCATATCATTGACTGTCATTGCCTGTATAAGACCTGTTGCCTTTTCAACTTCTTCCTGAATCGGTGCCAGGTAATTTGCCCAGGCCATATTTTTTTCTTCCCGTACTGATGACTTTGCACTGGCTTCTATTTTTTGAAGGTCTTCTTCCCCCGCAATATGATTTGCAAGAATCCATTCTTTCATTTTTACTAAGCAATCCCATTCTTTTTCCCAGGTGAGCCTGTCCTGGTCCTTATAACGTTCATGACTGCCGGAAGTGGAATGCCCTTGGGGTTGCGTAAGTTCTTCTACATGGAATACAGCAGGCACATGGGTTTCCCGCATTTTTCTTAAACCATTCTCAAAAATTTCGCATAAGCCTGCATAATCCCAGCCCTTCGCTTTATAAATATCCAAGCCATTTGTGCCCTCTTTTTTCTGGAAACCTTTCAATGCCTCTGAAATAGATCCTTTCGTTGTCTGGTATTTTTTAGGAACAGAAATTCCATAGCCATCGTCCCATATAAAAATTGCCAATGGAACCTGCTGAACGCCTGCTGCATTGATGGTTTCCCAGAAATGCCCTTCACTGGTTGAAGCGTCGCCAATCGTGGTAAAGCAAATTTCATTTCCATGATTGGAAAGCGATGAAAAATTTTGCAAAACCGAAGATTTGCGAAATAATTTTGATGCTAAAGCAAGGCCGATACTCCGCGGCATCTGCCCCGCGGTTGGCGCCATATCAGCCGCTATATTTTTTGAATCAGCCAGGTTTCTCCATTCACCTTTTGCATCATAATTGGAGGTCGCAAAATGGCTTACCATTTGCCTGCCCGAACTATTGGGTTCATTTTCTATATTCGGATCAGCATATAATTGCGCAAAAAATTCTTTGACTGAAAGCAGGCCGGCAGCAAACATAAAAGTTTGATCGCGGTAATAACCGGAGCGCCAGTCGCCCGGCTGAAAAAATTTAGCCATAGCTATTTGCGCAAGTTCTTTGCCATCCCCAAAAATTCCAAACTTTGCCTTCCCAGTAAGCACTTCTTTGCGGCCCAGTAAACTTACTTCACGGCTTTTACAGGCTATTTCGTAATCAGCAAGCACTTCATCCCGAAAGCCATCAAAAGACAGCATTTCTCTGTTTTCCTGCGTAGAGGCTATTTCATTTTCCATAAGGCGAAAATAACAATTGTTTTTAAATGAACTTTGAAATGCTAAGGGTAATTAAAAATTTCCTATTTATCAAAAATGGAATGGTTTATGCCAGTAAAGAACATTATTTTGCTTTAACTTTGACTAAATTGAAATTGTATTAAAAAATATTAAAACTCAATCGTATGAAAAAATGGCTTTTTATTCTACCTGCTTTATTTCTTTTTTCCGCCTCCAGGGCTCAAACAGCAACCCAGGATACTTCTGAAACAGATGTATCTAAAGTGGTCACTTTTTCAGAACTCGATCATGATTTTGGAAAAATCCCTTATGGCAAACCGGTAGAATATTCGGTGAATATGAAAAACATTTCTGCAAAACCAATTGGCATTAAAGACGTAGTAAAATCCTGTGGATGCACTACACCCGTCTGGACTGCAGGGCCTTTTGCACCCGGTGATACTTTTGCGGTGAAATTAGGTTTCAGCGGATATGCCGATGGAAATTTCAGTAAACTCGTTACCATATATTTTGATAATGGCATGACAGAAGTTATTAAATTTCATGGAGAGACTTTCAAAGCGCCGGATAATGCAGCACCTGCAAATAGTGCTGTTTCAAAAATGAAAGAAGGCCGTTAAAAAATTTAAACTATGAAAAAATTATTGAGCATTGTGGCTTTTGCATTGGTATTGCCTGCATTAGCGCAATCAACACAAAATGATGTTGTATTTAAATCGGTGACATATTCTTTTGGAAAGATAAAATTGAATAAACCGGTAACCACTGAATTTAATTATACAAATAATACCGGCAAACCTTTGCTGATTGAAACTGCTACAGCAGAATGTGGCTGCACAGATCCTGAGTATGATAAAAAGCCTGTTTTAAATGGGAAAGATGGAATTATAAAAATCACTTATAAAGCAGATACACCGGGCGCATTTTCTAAAAAAGTTACCGTGAAGTTTTTTAATATTCCTTTACCGGTTGTACTAACGATAGAAGGAGAAGTGTTGAAAGATTAATTAAATATTTTAAAAGATAAAGCTGCTCAAATTAAAATACTGAGCGGCTTTTTTTATGCAGTTTTGTTTTATTCTTTAATAAAAGTCACCTTATAAATTTTCTCTCCGATTTTTATTGTAGCTAAATGAATGCCTATTTTAGAATTTGAACATTTACATAAAATGCATATTGTGGTGATTCTGCATTCAGTACTCCTTCCGAACTAATTATCCTTCTTTATTGAATATTTTGTAACGGATTATAATAAGATGTTTGTAGATTATTTTCTACAGCTATAAACTTTGATCTCCAGTTATTAATTTAAAGCGTTAAATAAACATGACATTTTTTCATTTTAAAAAAAGGGTACGGCTTTTGCAAGGTTGGCATTAATAAAAATATGTTCAACAAAAACACAATTATGAAAAAGACAATCATTTTAGCTTCAGCCTTATTTATTTTTTTAGGCACTACGCAAGCACAGGAAGTACATTTTGGAATTAAAGGAGGATTAAATGCATCCAACCTTAAAATTGCAAATAGGACTACAGATAAACCTGAGACAAAAATTGGTTTCAATGCTGGCTTACTGGCACACATTCATGCTGGTAAAAGTTTTGCCATTCAGCCGGAAGTATATTATTCTTCGGAAGGTGCCCAGGATAAAAGTTCAAATCCTAAAACAACTTTACAATTGGGATATATTAATGTTCCGGTATTAGGACAATACATGTTTGGAAACGGCTTCCGCGTTGAAGCTGGTCCGCAGGTTGGTTTTTTGATCAATGCGAAAAGTAAAACCGGTTCTTCAACTACGGATGAAAAACCGAATTACAAATCAACTTCATTTTCGATACCGGTAGGTGTGGGATATCTTACTTCATACGGACTTGGATTTGATGCGCGGTACAATTTTGGAGTTTCGGATATTGCAAAAGATATTGCAAGTAATGCTATACGGAGCAATGTTTTCCAGTTTGGACTGTTTTACCAGTTTAGTGATACAAAACCTAAAATGGATAAAAAATAAATTTTAAAAAACCAAATTCAAATCCGGTACAATTTTGTGCCGGATTTTTTGTGTATACTTTTTAAACGGGGTATTTTATAAAAAGTATTTAATTTTATTGCAGGATTTGAAAACGATATTTTCTATATAAAAATTCAATGCATACCATAGAACCATATTTCAACTGGCGCGATCAGTATCTTTCTGAAGAAGATAAATTTTCTCCTTTTTATAAACAGGATTATAATGATTTTGAATTCACACAAACAATCTATAATTATTATATACATCCGTACTGGGATAATTTTGGCAGCCGCACTTTATACATGAAAATTCTCTATGCAGATTATGAACAAAATTTTGCAATCCTGGAAATGATGGGGGAGTGGAACGATGCGATTGAAGATGATATTATGACTTTGAAACGTGATGTAGTGGATGTTTTATTTTTGAATGGGATTACAAAGTATATACTAATTATGGAAAATGTGTTGAATTTTCATAGTGGTGATAAAGATTATTATGAAGAATGGTTTGAAGAAGTCACCGATGAAAATGGCTGGATTGTTTATATAAATATGTCCCTCGCCGCGCAGCATGATTTTAAAAAAAGAAAACTCCAGTATTTTATAGAACTCATGACGATCCCCGCCTGGCGCACCTACAAACCGGAATTCCTGTATTCCATGATCAATGATGAGATCATGAGAAGGCTGCCGGAATAGGTTTTTTAATTGTTTATTTTTATTTCTACTCTCCTGCTTTGTGAACGTTGAGGATGATTAATTGAAATTTATAAATTCAAATATTTCAAAAAAAAAAAACCTTAAAGGTTTGTCCCTTTAAGGTTTTGAAAATATATACGCAGTTATATTAATGTTGAACAATAAAACTTCCTGAATCTATTATTTTTCCATTGGAAATAATATTGTAGGAATACATGCCGCTTGCCCAGGCTGAAACAGTTATACTTTGATTTACCTCTTTTAATTTTTCGGTATAAATCGTTTGACCTTTAGCTGTTACTATTTGTAAGACTGGATTAATGACCTGTAATTTTTCTAAATTGAAAATTATAGTGCTGCCTGCAGGATTTGGATAAACTTTGGCTTTGCCCAGGCTATTTGTTTCAGTTGAAATCCCGGATTTTAAATTGAAGCTTTGACTGTTGTTACTTTCATCAACAATAATAAATCCACCTTTATTGTTTCTGCAACTGGTGCACATGTAAATAACTTTTGTAACAGTATCTGATTGGGTAATACCACAACTATTAGTTGCTGAAAGAATGTGTTGAAAACGGTATTTATGCAACTGTAAAAAAGTGGTGGCATTGCCATTTATGTGGGCCATTCCATAATATCCCCCAAAATTTGTTGAAGTAGTTACACTCCAACCACCGCCTATTGGGCCGTCGGTTTCAATGTTCACTGGAATTCCTGATGTAATATCGCTTACTATCCATTGCGAATTTGGCGCATTATTAAAAGAAGAAGCCATAACATCAAAAGTGGAAGTATTACCTATATGAATAGTACCTGATAGTTCAAAATCTGTATTCGGTAAAACTGCCATATAACAAGTATCACATGCTTTTGTATTCTGAGTTTGCACACATTCTATCGGGTAATTATTCAATGTGTTCTTAATTTTTATACCAAGTGAATCTATTTTATTTTTTACTGAAAAATCACGAATTTTTACAACAGTATTTTGTACAGGTGCGCAAATGGTATCCATAAATCCTGTAATAGGCATTTGCACAAGCACTCCTTCTGTTCCTCCAGTTTTTGATTTTTTAAAACCAACAGCAAAAATCATATCATTTCCTTTAATATTATCAATCAGCATTCCTGCATTGTGACTTCGTTGGTTTATGAAAATTTTATCTAATCTTCTGCTCCATAGAGGTGATCCTTCTTTGTTTGTCCGCAATAAAAACATTTCACCAGCTATGGCTCCATCCGTAGTAGTTGCCGAGCCATCCCACCAGTTGCCTTCTGCTACATAACCGTTTGCATCAGCAGCAACTTTATTTAATAATTTAAGAGGGGCAGCCATAGGTGAAATAACATATTCTAATTGCCAATTTGGATTAAGCGTTGCTGCATTAAATGAACCCATTCCTATGTTTAAGCCGAAGCTGGTACCGTTTAAATCCCCATACCAGGCATACGTAAGATTATATTTAGAGCTAAATCCAACTTTTTCCACAATTAAACTGCTACTGTACAATCTTGCATCAGTAGTTGTGGGCTGAAGATATTGCGCTCCCAAACCGTTAAAACTAAGATTACTATTATGCGCATTTATCCATGGCCTGAATGTCCCAGTACTGACTCCTAACCTACCAGTTGCAAAAATATTCACTCCTTTTGGTTTAACGCTGGGCACAAGAACAAGTGCATCGTAAGTATCTTCACCCTTGTTGCCACTGTAAGTATTTATTAAATTTCCTGTAGATCTGTCAACGGAAACCAACAATACATCAGCTGCTGTACGATTATCAAAATTTCTAGTTGCGCCACTGATATAATAAGCATCATCTGAAGTGTTAGCTTTATAGTCTTTAACATCATAAAAAATTGTTGTGCTGCCTTGTTGGGTTATATCAGTATAGGTCCTGTGCAAAAGCAAACTGAGCGCCGGACTGATTTTCATTAAAAAGGACTGTGTGTTTGTAAGACCGATTTTTATAGCCCCAACAATTACAATATTTCCATCTGCATCAGTAATCATAGAGTTAAGATTATAAGCAGTACTGCCTACGCCAATCAATTTTTCACGCATCATATTACCTGCGCCATCAACTTCAGCAATATATACTGAAGTATCAACTATACCGGCAATAAAGTAAGAGCCAGTAAGGGATTTTGAGATACAGTTGAAAGTAAGATTGGCCTGTCCCGATGTTTGATAACTTTTTACAAACTGTGCATTTGCAAAAAAAGGAAAACCAAACATTAATACAGCCAATGCAAAACAATACATTGTTTTGTGTTTTGCAATTTCAATGCAGGAAAATGTTGCCTGCATTGTTTGTGTGAATTTCTTTTTCATAAATTTTGTTTTTTTGCCTACTCTAATCGGTTTTCGGCTTATCCGTTTTGATCACACAAAAATTGTATAAATAACAAGTCTTTCAACCACTGATTATAGTTGCACGATATCCCTGAATGTAGGGGGAGGAGAAAGTTTAAGGTTTCAAATGCTTATAGTAATAAGCAATAGCTTCGCCCAGGCAGGCAACATGAAGCTTCTGGTAAATATTTTTTACATGGCCATTTACTGTGTTATACGTGATGCCTAATTTATCGGCAACCATCTTATAACTTAAGCCTTCCGCGAGCGCGGAAAGGACTTCAGATTCTTTGGGGCTTAAAGGATTTTTTATATTTTGCGGCATAAAAAAATCCATTACTTTTTTTGCAATAGCCGGGTTCATTACCGCGCCTCCTTCATATACTTCATGAATGGCTTGTAGTAACTTTTTTGGTTTATCACTTTTTAAAATATAACCGTTGGCCCCACAGCGGATGCTCGTGAAAATTTTTTCACTATCATCAAATGCAGTTTGCATGAGTACTTTTACCGCAGGGTATTTTTCTTTGATTTTTTTTAATCCTTCGATACCGTCAATACCGGGCATGTGTATGTCCATTAAAACTACATCCGGGTAATATTTTTCAATTTCATCTAAAGCATTGCTGCAATCTTCAGCTTCGCCAACAAATTTAAAATCATTGTCCAGGCTCAGTAATGCCCTTAAGGACGCGCGTCTGTCTGCATGATCATCATACACAAAAACTCTTATTGACATTGTACAAAAATAGCATTAAGTAAGCTATTTACTTAATCCCTAAAAGTAGTGGGGGGGAAGGTAAAAAAAAGCCAGGTTCCTTTATTTTCACTTGTTTCAATTATTAACTTTCCATGAAGTTCTTCTGTACGTTTACGCATATTATGAAATCCATTTCCGGTATTCATTTTGTCTGAACAAATACCAATGCCATCATCTGTTATGGTAAGTAAAAATTGATTTTCAACTATGCTGGCGATAAGCCTGTAATTAGCGGCTTTGCTGTATTTGGCGCAGTTATTCGTTGCCTCTTTTATAATGAGCAGAATATTCTTGCGTGCTGTAATACTTTTTATTATAGGTTCCAGTTGTGTTTCTAAATCAATGCTGTAATTGATGTCTGTAGCGCCAAGCATATTACTTACTGTATTTCGTATCCTGCTATCCAGGTCAGCAAATCGTTCATTTTCGGGTTTCATACTCCAGATGATGTCACCGATATTACTGCTGATATCGGAACTCTGTTCTATCACTTTATCCAAATACTTTTTTGATTGTTCTATATCTGTATCCATTAATTTTTTTGCAACTGCGGTATTTATTTGCAGGCTGCTAAGTGATGCGCCTACATCATCGTGCAAATCTGTAGTGATGCGGGAACGTTCATTCGTTAAAGAAAGTTCCTGTTGATAAAGTCGCTTGTGTGCATTGATCCTTTCACGGCTGAACCATATAAAAACAAGTGAAGTGAGCACTATGGATACCAGAATCCAGAAAAGAATCGACATATAAAAAGGATTAGGGATATTTATCTCCAGCGTTTTTTGCAAAACGGGTAATTGTTGTTTACGATTGTAATAGCCCAACTCTAACTCGTATGTACCTGCTGCCAGGTTGTTGAAATTTATATAACTGTTGGCGGGCAAATATTGCCAGGCGGTATCAAGATTTTTGAAACGATAAATAATTTCATTCGAGTGCACCATATCAAGGTCTTTTATCACCGCATGAATTGAAATTTTATTTTGATCAGATGAAAGTTGTAACTTGTCTATATTATTGTAATTCGTATCTGTTAGATAAGGTTGGTTATTAATTTTTATTTCATCTATATACAATTCGGGTTGATAAAATGAAGGAATAATAACCGGGGGCTTAAACCAGTTAAATCCTTTGATACCACCGAAATATAAAGTGCCATCCTTTGCTTTAAAAAAACACCTGTTGTTGTAATCATTATCCTGGATGTTATCGTCTTCATCATAATTGACCATTTGATATGATGAGCCGTTGATAGAACTTAAGCCCTTCTCATGGCTTGCCCACACATTATTTTCATTATCCAGCAGCAAACCATAAATGTAACTTCCCCCAAGACCGTTTGCAGCATTGAATTTTTTCAGCAGGTGAAAATTTTTATCCAGCAGGTATAGCCCATCATCAGCCCCGGCCCAGAAAACATTTTTTAGAGTATCCTGTTGGAAATAAAATGTTTTAATGCCGGGTAGAATTGTAGTAATCACTTTTATTTCATGGAGAGAATTATATTCTATTAGTTTCATATCTCCATTGAGGTAACTGATTGCTGCCCGATGGTTACTTAACAAGCTTAATTTAAAAGGGTTTGGTTGCTGGAGATTATTTATAGGGACTAATTTTTTATCCGTGAAATCAATGCGGTAAACACCTGTGGAAAAAGCCACCCATATATCGCCATCAGGCAATTCTTCAATATCCTGGACCATTCCGTATTTCTTAGAATTACAATCCATTGAGAACAATTCATTTTCATTCTCATCAACAAGCCTTAACTTGTTGTTCTCATAACTCCATATCCCTTTCCGAATGTAATCCGAACAAAGTGGTAGTGCATATGTTACAATACTATGCTTTTCCGGTTCGGAGAAATTGGAAATCAGATTTGTTTTAGAATTCATCAAAAAGTTACTACCCGCACTACTTATCAAAATATTTCCATTGGAAAATTCTGCAAAACTTTGTGTGCCCGTTTTAGAAAAATAATGAGGATATTTAGCGTATCCTTCTGCTTTTGATAATGTTTGTTTGCCAGAATATACTACAGTTAGCCCAAAACCACTATTGCATAACCAGAGTTTCTGGTTTTTATCTACCCAAATAGGGAAGTTCGTATAGGAGGCTAAATTAATATCTGTGTTTTCGTTTAAAACTTGTGTAGCCTTAAAATCATTACTAATAACGGTAATTGAATTTGGCACATTTGTAAAAACGTACGCGTCTCCCATCATCCTAATATAATCCACTACATCAAGCGTCATGTTTTCTATTTTCCTGTATATGGTTGTCTTATTATTTGCTAAGTCAAATACCAATAAACCTTTGATTGTTCCTATTAAAATTCTGTTCTTAGCGCTGTCGTAACAAATTGAGTGGATATCAAAAGGCTTTTCTCCTTGTTCATTTCCTAAAAAATATTGAGTCTTGTGATTTTTAATATCATACGATGCAAGAGTGAATTTATCAGCCAGCCATATTTTCCCTTCTTTATCAAAAAATGGCTGTCGCCCAAGAAATAAAGTTTTACCAAACATATATGGATGCAATGATTCAATACTATCAAATTTTATATCATTGTAAAAATTAATTTTACCTGATGTAACATCGTACGCAGCAATATGATAATACCGGTTATAACACCATACCTTGTTTTCCCTAAAAGCAAAAGGAACACAGTTTGAATCAGGTTCATTTTTAAAAATATTGATCAATGTGAAATTGTCTTGTAGCCTGTTGTATTTATATAGTCCAATTGTACTTCCAATGTAAATATTACTTTTACTGTCCTCGGCAAAACAGTACCCTTGTTTCAGTGGTGAACAAGCAGTAAAATATCTTTCATCTTTATATACTTTTACCCAATTTCCGTCATAACGGTTCATGGCATCGTTTGCAGTAAGCCACATAAAACCTTTGGAATCTTCAAAAGCAAAGTAGTTGGAACCTTGGGAGAGTCCATCATTTTGTGTTATTTTTTTTATAGAAAAAGAACCGGGTTGTAAAAAAGATTGAGGTAATATTTTTGTTGTAATGAAACAAAGAAAAAAAAGGGCTATAATTTTTTTGGCAAAAAAATAGTTATTTTGAAACTTGGCCCAGTCACAGATATTTGGTGGCAATAGATTTTTTACAATCTGTTTACTGATGTTAATAGCATTTTGCTGTACGCTAATAAAACCGCTGTAAACTAGCAGGAGCAATGTTTGCATTGGGTATTTATTTCTCATGGTCGTTGTTTGGCAAAAAATATCACCATAATTCCATCCATTGAATATCTACTTCAATGAAAAATATTATATTTTTTCTAAAAATACAGCAACACTTACACATCCTTCAGCACCAGGGAAAATGCCGCTGTCAAAAGTGGATTTTAATTAAAGATCCATGATCATATCATTCATATTGATTTATTAAATCAATATTTTTGAATGGTAATCACTCAATTTTAAAATTTATTCTTCAGGGGTGGTTATAATGATGACACTGTTTTGGAAAAAGATACGCGTTCTGTTTTGCAATAAATACCTTACAATTTTATTCTATGCAGCCAGTCGTTCTTTCTAGTTATTTCCGGTTATTTCAAAAATAAAATTAACAGGAAAAAATGATAATAAAAAAATATATTATTGATATCTGGATTAAAAATATACCTCAAAATTTAATATTATAAAACTTCCTGCAGATTATGAACAAAAATGCTGGCATCCATATGGCTATTTACAAGCTATACCTGTATTCCATGATCAATGATGAGATCATGAGAAGGCTGCCGGAATAGGTTTCCTGCATCCACGCGGAATGCTTACTTTTGCGCCCGATTATGAAATTTGAAAAAGAAATTAACCGAAGGAAAACATTTGCGATTATCTCGCACCCGGATGCCGGAAAGACGACGCTTACAGAAAAATTCCTTTTATTCGGTGGCGCTATTCAAACTGCCGGCGCGGTAAAAAGTAATAAGATCAAAAAGTTTGCGACCAGTGATTTCATGGATATTGAAAGACAAAGAGGTATTTCTGTGGCTACGAGTGTGATGACTTTTGAATACAAAAATTTTCTCATCAATTTATTGGACACGCCCGGCCACAAAGACTTTGCGGAAGATACCTTTCGCACACTCACTGCCGTGGATAGTGTGGTTCTGGTGATTGACAGTGTAAATGGAGTAGAAGAACAAACGCGCAGGCTCGTGGAAGTTTGTCGCATGCGCAATACGCCGGTGATTGTTTTTATTAATAAAATGGATCGTGACGGAAAGAATCGTTTTGAGTTGCTGGAAGAAATTGAATTGGAACTAAAAATCGAATTACATCCAATGACCTGGCCAATCAATAGCGGCAAAGAATTTAAAGGCGTATATAATTTGCATACAAAAAGTTTATTACTTTTTTCTGCAAACACGAAAGCATCTGAAGAAAATAGTATTGAGTTGAAAGATTTACAAGATCCATTACTTGATGAAAAAATTGGCGAAAAAGATGCGGTCTTACTTCGGGAAGATGTAGAATTAATTGATGGCGTTTATGGTCAATTAAACGTGCAAGATTATTTGGATGCAAAAGTGGCACCTGTATTTTTTGGCAGCGCCATTAATAATTTTGGTGTAAAAGAATTGCTGGATACTTTTATTTCTATTGCTCCAGTGCCACAGGAAAGAGAGGCTTCCACAAGAATAGTAGAACCGGGTGAAGAAAAATTTAGTGGTTTCATTTTTAAAATACATGCAAACCTTGATCCGCGGCACCGCGACAGGATCGCGTTTGTGCGTGTTTGTAGTGGAAAGTTTTTGCGCAGTAAATATTATCATCATGTTCGCCTGCAAAAAGAAATCCGGTTTAATAATCCATATTCTTTTTTAGCACGCAACAAAGACATCATCGAAGATGCTTATCCCGGCGATGTTGTAGGCCTTTTTGATACAGGCAATTTTAAAATCGGCGATACATTGACAGAAGGCGAAGATTATTTTTTTCTCGGCATTCCATCATTTTCACCAGAAATTTTTAAAGAACTTGTCAATAAAGATCCTTTAAAAACGAAGCAATTAGAAAAAGGTATCAACCAGCTCATGGATGAAGGTGTAGCGCAATTATTCACACAGTTTGGTGGCAATAAAAAAATTATTGGTTGTGTGGGCGAATTGCAATTTGAAGTGATTCAATACCGCCTTTTAGAAGAATATGGAGCGGCTTGTGAATTCAGGCCATTACCATTTTTTAAAGCATGCTGGCTTACCAGTAATGACACGAAAAAACTGGAAGATTTTTTACGCTATAAACAACAAAATTCTGCAGAAGATAAAGATGGAAATCCTGTGTACCTCGCGCAAAGTGAATGGTTTTTAAAAACAGAAATTGATAATAACCCGGACATTATATTTCATTTCACGAGTGAGATCAATAAATAAAAAGGAACAAATTTCTATTCGAAATATTTCTTACTCTACAGTTACGCTTTTAGCCAGGTTTCTTGGTTTGTCCACATCATGGCCATTTTCAACACCAATAAAATAAGCCAGGAGTTGAAGTGGTATTACATTTAATATCGGCGCAAATATTTCATCCATCCAGGGCATGGCAATAACATCATTTGATAATTCAGCAGCTACTTCATCGCCATCTGTAATGATGGAAATTATTTTCCCTTTGCGCGCTTTGATCTCCTGCATATTGCTTACAATCTTCGCATGGTATGTGTCATTCGTTGCAATGAAAACGATGGGTAAATTTTCATCCACTAATGCTATTGGCCCATGTTTCATTTCTGCTGCGGGATAACCTTCCGCATGGATGTAAGAAATTTCTTTCAGTTTTAATGCACCTTCCAAAGCAATGGGAAAATTGTAACCACGGCCGAGGTATAGAAAATCCCTGGCGGATTTATATTTTAATGCAATTGCTTTTATACTTTTTTCCTGCAATAAAATTTCTGCAGCTTTATCCGGCACTTTTGACAACTCTTTACATAGCAATAAATATTTCTCTGCATCAATGGTTTTTTTTGCGTGACCGATTTTCAATGCTATCAACATTAATACAGCAAGCTGTCCGGTAAATGCTTTGGTACTTGCTACGCCAATTTCCGGGCCCGCGTGTGTATATGCACCCGCATGGGAAATACGTGCAATGGTAGAACCAACAACATTTACAATGCCTAAAATAATTGCGCCCTGTTCTTTGGCTTTTTCAATAGCAACAATCGTATCAGCCGTTTCTCCACTTTGTGAAATAGCAATAATCACATCGCCTTTGTAAATGATGGGATTGCGATAGCGGAATTCAGAAGCATATTCTACCTCAACAGGAATGCGGCATAATTCTTCAATAATATATTCTGCAACCAAACCTGCGTGCCAGCTTGTACCGCAAGCGATAATAATGATTCTTGGTGCGTGTATAATTTCCTCCAAATATTCCTGGATGCCTGAAAGTGTGATCTGGCCTGTATCTGCGTCGAGTCTCCCGCGCAAACAATCATGAATTGTTTGTGGCTGATCAAAAATTTCTTTCAGCATAAAATGGCTGTAACCGCCTTTTTCAATAGCTGCCAGATCTAAATCTAATTGCGTGATAAATGGTGTTTGTTTTTCATTTCCCAAATTTTTCAAAACCAGTTCATCTTTTTTTACAATAGCAATTTCATAATCATTTACATACACTACTTCTTTCGTGTATTCAATAATGGGAGAGGCATCGCTTGCAAGAAAATGTTCGTTTTTTCCAATACCAATCACCAATGGGCTGCCTTTTCGCGCAGCAATAATTGTTTCAGGATCATCTTCATCAATTAATAAAATACAATAAGCGCCAACAATCCTGCGCAATGCAATTCGCAAGGCTTCTTCCAGGCTGCATTGATTACGGGTTTTGATGTCTTCGATAAAAGCCAGCAATACTTCTGTATCTGTTTCACTTTTAAAAGAATATCCCTTAGCAATTAATTCTTTTTTTATGGGTAAATAATTTTCAATAATTCCATTGTGTATGATGGCAATTTTCCCGGATGGAGAAGTGTGTGGATGTGCATTCACATCACTGGGTTCGCCGTGCGTAGCCCAGCGAGTATGCCCGATGGCAATATGGCCATGCATATTTACACCCACCAACGTTTCTTCAAGGTCTGCCACTTTTCCCTGCTTCTTGTAAACTTCTAAATGATGATCATTTATTAATGCGATACCAGCGCTGTCATAACCGCGGTATTCCAGTCTTTTCAAGCCCTTTAAAACTACAGGATACGCTTCCCGGTTCCCGATATAGCCCACAATGCCACACATACTTTAAAAATTTATTTGCAATATCCTTCTTTTCTTTCTTGCAATAAAATAATCTACCATATTTGCATAAAATTTCATTGAAAATGATTTCCTTCTCCACGATGAATGAATATATTTTAGAAGATGAACGTGTTTTATTAAAACCACTTTCAGAAAATGATTTCAATCTTTTGCTTCCATTTGCAAAAGAAGAACCAGGACTTTGGAAATATTCCATGGTGTCTGCAGCAGGGGAGGATGGATTAAAGAAATATTTAGAAAAGGCCTTGTTAGAAAGGGTTTCCGGATCTGAATACCCTTTTATAGTCTTTGATAAAAAATTAGGCGAATATGCCGGCAGTACACGCTTTTATGATATTCAAATTACCAACCAGGCATTGCAACTTGGTTATACCTGGTATGGAAAAAAATTCCAGGGCAGCGGTTTAAATGTGCATTGCAAGTATTTATTATTATCATTTGCTTTTGAAAAAGCTGGCATGCTGCGCTTGGAATTTCGTGCAGATGCCCGCAATGAAAGGAGCATTGCTGCCATGAAAAAAATTGGTTGTGTAGAGGAAGGAATTTTACGGCAACATACCCCATTGGATGATGGTACTCGCAGGGATTCAATTATCCTGAGTATTTTAAAAACAGAATGGGAGAACGGAGTGAAGGAAAAATTGAAAAATTTACTAAAATAATTATCCGGGCTTCAATGAATCAATGAATTATCCGGGCTTAATTTTTTTACAATGATCGCTTCGTATTCAAGCCATTCCTGCCATCTTTTTTTTGTTTGTTGTTTACCACAATAATGATTGCCCAATTCTATGAATAATGTGTAATGGCCGGCTTCACTTTCCATAAATCTTTTATAGAATTTTTTAAGAAATGGATACTTCATTCTTTCGCTTAATAATTTAAAACGGTCACAACTACGGGCCTCAATCAATGCCATGAATAGTAGTTGATCCAGGAATCTTCCTTGCGCATTTCCACCCTTTTGTTTGAACGCCATTAATTCATTTACATACCTGTCTTTGCGCTGCTTTCCAAGCGGTAAATTTCTTTTATTTAATTCCTGCACAACCAAACGAAAATGGCCCCATTCTTCAGAAATAACAGGCATTAAACTTTCTACAAGCCTTGATTTATCAGGATATAATTGAATTAATGAAATACAGGAGACGGCAGCTTTCATTTCACAATATGCATGATCTGTGAGAATTTCTTCGAGGTTTATATCGTCTTCATTTTTCCAAAGTTCCGGGTCGGAAGGAAAAAGTAAACCCAATATTTTATTATCCGTTGACATACAAGTATTGATTAAAGTTAATACTCATTTTTATATGAAAACAAAAAAAGCTGCGCAATAAAAATTGCACAGCTTTTGATATAGATTAAAATTTATTTTTTCTCTTCCCTTCTTCCCAATGGCCTTTTTCTTCCAAAGTCAATCAGGATAGGCGCTGCTACAAAGATGGAAGAATAGGTGCCAGTAATAACACCAATCAACATGGCAAAAGAAAATCCTTTGGTTACTTCACCACCGAATATAAAGAGGATGAGCAATGTAAGAAATACAGTTGCCGAAGTCATGATTGTACGGCTTAATGTTTGGTTGATCGCTGTATTAATAATGACGGCTTTATCTTCATTTTTCATCAGCCCGGAATCCTCCCGGATCCTGTCATACACGATGATCGTATCATTCATGGAAAAACCGATGACCGTAAGAATGGCCGCAATAAAGTACTGGTCAATTTCTAATGGGAAATTTACAAAACTGCGGGCAAAACTAAACACGATCAGTGTTACAAACACGTCATGCAGAAGTGAGAAAATTGTACCCAATGAATACCTCCAGTCGCGGAAACGAATGAAAATGTATAAACATATAATGATGATGGAAAAAATAGTTGCCTTTGTCGCACCACTTTTCAGGTCAGCGGAAATTGTAGGCAAAACCTTTTGAGAACTTTGTTTGAATTTTTTATCAAAATCCTGGTAAGTAGTCCCAGCAGGTAAATATTTATTTAACCCTGTAAATAATTTTGCTTCAACAAGCGAATCCAAATCCGGTGCATTTTCTGTGATGCGGTAAGAAGTTGTAATGTTCAACTGATCAGTGGAACCAACCGTTTTGATTGTTGGGAATTCATCAAAAACACCTTTCAGATCATTGCGCACATCTTCAATATTTGGCGCTGTATTGAATTTAATTGTATAACTTCTTCCTCCATTAAATTCCACGCCTTTGTCAAAACCATGAAAATAGGAGGCAATACCAAGAATTAAAACGACTACGGAAATACCGTAAGCAATTTTCCTGTATTCAATAAATTTGAAATTGGCATGTTTAAATATACTTTTTGATACAGATGTAAAATATTTAAAATGCCTTTTTTTATTAGTATAAAAATCAGTGATCTGCCTGGAAACCAGGATTCCGCAAAACAATGACAGGGTAATACCAAGCATCTGTGTTGTTGCAAAACCGAGTACAGGGCCCAGGCCAAAATAAAACAATATAGCAGCGGTAAGGAATGTAGTAACGTGTGCATCCAAAACGGGCGCATAGGATCTTTTATAACCATCTGAAACCGCGGTCAGGTAACCTTTTCCACGCGCGAGTTCTTCTTTGATTCTTTCAAAAATAATTACGTTGGTATCCACTGCCATACCGATGGTCAGTACAAGACCGGCAATACCCGGAGCAGTAAGTGTGAAACCTAAAGCAGCTAATATTCCAATCGTAAAAAGTAAGTTTAAAATCAATGCGATATTGGCTACCCAGCCTGCCGTATTATAATAAATAAGCATTAAAATAAAGATCACGACAAATGCAATGGCAAAAGACATCATACCACCATTTACAGCGGCTTGTCCCAAAGTAGGCCCTACAACCTGCTCTGCCACTATCTTTGCGGGCGCCGGCAATTTGCCGGATTGCAAAATATCTGACAGGTCCTGTGCTTCTGTTACAGAATAACTACCAGAAATTTCTGAAGAACCATTTGGAATTTCTCCATTTACAAAAGGTGCACTGTACACTGTATTATCCAATACAATGGCAATTGGCTTTCCAATATTATTTTTTGTCATGGTCGCCCAGATACGTGTACCGGTTGCATCCATGTTCATTTTAATGGCAACCTTTCCTTTTTCATCATAATCCTGCCGGGCATCTGTTACATGTTCTCCTTCAAGTGGAGCTGCGCCATTATCCAAAGTTTTGACCGCATACACCGGGAGTACATCTTTCATTTTAGGGTCTTCACCACCAACTTTCCCATATACAAAAGCCAGGTTTGAAGGGAATTTATTTTTTACAAAATCCATACCCAGGTAATCATTTAAAATACCTGTGTCACGGATCAGTACATAACCAATATATGACGGATATTGAGTGCCTCCGTTTTGTGTTTGCTGCGGTTGCGCAAATGCAACGAAAAGACTGCGGATTGGCGCATCTAATTTTAAATTTTTTGTAGTATCAGTAGCACTCGCATTTCCTGAATTGGAATCAATACCGGAAAGTGTTGCTGTTTGAGTAGTATCAATTTGTTTGTTCGTTTTTACAGTGGTATCCCGGGATGCTTTTAAACCACTGGTATCTTTTGTTTTTACACCTTTCAGGTAATTGGAAACTGACTTATCTGCGGCCAGCAGGCTTTCCCCGATATCATTCAGGTTATACATTTCAAAAAACTGGAGATTGGCTGTTGACTGAAGATAATGCCGGACACGTTCTTCATCATTTACGCCTGCCAGTTCTATATTAATAATTCCTTTTTCGGGATCCGGATTAATATTCGGTGAGGATACGCCAAATCGGTCAATACGCGTATTTAATATCCTGAAAGTATTGTTGAAAGCATTGGTTGCCTGTTCATGCAAATAATTTACTACTGCATCATTGGATGCATCATATTTTATTTTCTCATTACTTTTAATTACAAAAAATGGAGCAAGCGGTGCATTATTTGTTCTTTTAGCGTATTCTGCAGCAAAGAGTTTGATCAGGTCGCCATTGCTATTGGCTTTCAGTGCAACCGCAGACTGGAGCGCTTTATTAAAATTTGTATCTTTTGTATTATTCGCCAGTGAATGAAGCAAACCATCCATCCCAACTTCCATAGTTACACTCATACCGCCCTGCAAATCAAGGCCAAGTAACAATTCTTTTTCTTTGGCATTTTGATAAGTCGTAAGTCCGAATGGCCCGATATCTGTGTTTTTGGTGCTATCGAGAATCCGGTTTAAATGTGCGGATTCAATATTTTTTAAAGTGTCTGCATACAAGGCTTGCAGGTCTTTATTGCCGGGATATTTCTGTTGTGGCGTCACCGGGTAATTGGCTTTCATCCACTGTGCTGTTAGCGCCTTCATCTGGCTTTCATGATTGTGAACAATCCAGGTAAATGATAATTGGTAAAAGCAGATTAGAATGAGTGCTACAGTAAAAAAGCGCACTAAACCTTTAAGTTGCATAATTTATAATGGGTTTACTTTTTTTTTGAGAGCGGCAAAGATAGGGTTTGAGTTTTAAATATGTGCAAAAAAATAAGGGAGCCTTTACTCCCAAATTTCAATAAAAATTTTAATCAATTTATTGCACATCAATAAGTGTAATATCAAAGTATAAAACAGAATTTGCCGGAACGGTGCCTAAATAACCACCACAGCCATACGCCAGGGAAGAGGGAATGACCAATAAAATATGGCCGCCCTTTTTTATTTTTTGTAAACCGATTTGCCATCCGGCGATGTATTGATTTAAAACACCTGTGATAGGCGTAGTGACATTTTGCAATGTAGTACCATCTAAAAATGTAGAATTATACGTTACAGTAATTGAAGAAGTAAGTGATGGCGAAGGCCCGGTGCCGGGGTCAAGCACCTGGTAATATAAACCGCTGGGGTCTTTTGTATAATTGATGCTTTGATCTGTACAAAAGGAAATAATTGCTGGTTCTTCTGAAGCAACCGGAACATTTGTACAAGGCTGAACTCCTTTCACACATGCCGATAATAAAACCGGTAAGAGGAAAATTGGAAATATTTTTTTCATAGATAATGTTTGAAATAAAACTCTATAAGACTATAACGTATGTTATTCTGCTGCATTGCCTGCAATATATTTTTCTTTCTTGATTTTCAATTCCTGGTATGTCTGTTCATTTTGTTCCCATTTGCTTCTTTTATAAAAAAGTGCCGTAAAGCAGCTAATTGCAAGGATCGCAAACAAAAAAACATAAGGATTCATTTCGGAATTAGCGACCATATCGGCGCGGGTGTCCCAACCGGAAATAAGGGAAATTACTATTGCGGCACCAATTAATAAACCGGCAGGAAGGCCAATAAAAAGCTGGCGCAGCCATTTCTTTTCCTGATCGCGGTGGGATTCCCAAAAAATCAAAAAATTTTCTTCTTCCGTTGAAAGCATTTGCAAAATTAACCCCAACAAAATAATTTTTGATTATTCTATCCTTTACTTTTGTTAAGAAATATCTTTTAAAAAAACCGCTGTGAATAAATACGATGATTTTTTGGCACAATACCTGGAAACGCATAAAGAACTTTCATTACATAAAATTGGGCTAGTCTTTAAAAAGGGAAGTGCATTTTACAATGAATCCACGCGGGAGATCCAGGATGGAGCAATAAATTTTCAGATGGATAAGAAATCGGGAACCTCTCCCGGGCTCATCGAATTTATTGTATCACAGACAGGAAAGAATAGTACGCTTATTTCTTCTGATATTGAATCTTACCTGGAAGAAGGAAGGCAGTTCATTAACATTGGTGACTATTTTGTAATAGACGGGATTGGCTCTTTCAATAAAAACAATTCCGGGGAATATATTTTTAGCCCTGGCCCGCCCATTCACTTAAAAATCAAACAGGAAAAAGGAAAAAATTTGCAGGAGAATGAGCATGGCAGTTATTATACAGCGCAAAAGAAAAAAAAATCAAACAGGGGTATAATTATGTTTTTTGCGTTTTTTATCCTCCTCTTGGTTTTGGCCGGCATGGGGTGGGGAGTTTATAAATTATATTTTGAAAAAAACAATACTGCTTTATCAAATACTGTTGATCAGATCGTGATAGATACACCGGCAACGAAAATAATTTTACCTGTGGAAACGGTGAAACAAATAACACCTATTACAGATACAACTACCTATAAATTTATTTTTGAAAAAACACCATCAAGGGAAAGGGCTGTTACGCGATCTGCCAAATTACATGAATATGGGAATGCCTCGCTCTTTGACAGTGCTACTGAAAATGGTGCAAAAATTTACAGGCTTTATCTTCTTCAAAAAACAAAACATATTACTGATACTGCGACAATCCGGGATTCACTCTTCCGGTATTTTCAACGGGATATCCTGGTAGAACCAGTCCATTAATTTTTAAAAAATCCATTATGAAACCGGCACAACTCACTTTCTATTTCCTTTTTTTATTTGTCGTAATTGCTGATGTAATGCTTATACTTACGCATGCAGAACAATATCGTTATTTCACAAAACCATTATTGGTGCCCATGTTGTTCATGTCTATGATCGTGGCAACGCCTCGAACAAAACATGTACGATCTAAAACATTAATTATCCTGGCTTTAGCTTTTTGCCTTGCTGGTGATATATTTTTATTATTCCAAAAAGATGATATCATTTACTTTCAATACGGTTTAGCCGCATTCCTGGTGGGGCATGTGTTTTATATTTTATTTTTTAACCGCATAAAACCCTTTGCTAAAGAAACGGCGCTTTTTACATTTATCTGCGGGTTGGGCATCCTGGCTTATCTTATTTTTTTACTGGTAATACTCTGGCGAAACCTGGCGAAAGATCAATTAGAAATTCCTGTTGCATTATATGCATTTACCATTGGTTTTTTATTGCTCAGTACGTTGAACCTGCTTACGAACCGACGCATGCGAAATATTGCCTGGAGTTTTTTCATACCCGGCGCTGCATTTTTTATACTCTCAGATTCAATCCTGGCTTTGGATAAGTTTTATTCGGAAGTATCACATGCTGATTTATTAATCACAATCACTTACTCCACTGCACAATTTTTACTGGTTGCAGGTGCCACAAGGTTTTTAAAGAAAGTGTAAACAAAAAAAACCCGGAAAAACTCCGGGCTTTATAAGTAAACTCCTGTTTATTTTATTAATAATCCATTCCCATTCCACCGCCGCCAGGCATTGATGGCATGGCAGCATTTTTAGGCTCCGGCTTATCTGCAATTACACATTCTGTAGTGAGTAACATGCCTGCAATAGAAGCAGCATTTTCAAGAGCGATACGGGTAACTTTTGTTGGGTCAATAACACCTGCTTTGTATAAATATTCATATACTTCAGTACGAGCGTTAAAGCCAAAATCACCTTTTCCTTCTTTCACTTTTTGTACTACGATAGAGCCTTCAATTCCGCTATTCACAACGATTTGTCTCAGGGGTTCTTCAATAGCCCTGCGAACAATAGCGATACCTGTATTTTCATCTTCATTAATACCTTTCAATTTATCCAGGGCTTCAGTAGCACGGATATACGCAACACCACCACCCGGTACGATGCCTTCTTCCACAGCAGCACGGGTTGCATGTAATGCATCATCTACACGATCTTTCTTTTCTTTCATTTCCAGTTCAGTTGCGGCACCAACATATAGTACAGCTACACCGCCACTCAGTTTCGCAAGACGCTCCTGTAATTTTTCTTTATCATAATCTGAAGTCGTGCTTTCGATTTGTGCCTTGATTTGATTAACACGTGCAGTGATATCATCTTTCTTGCCTTTACCGCCAACTATTATTGTATTGTCTTTATCAATGGTTACCGCAGAGGCCTGTCCGAGATAAGTAAGGTCAGCATTTTCCAATTTATAGCCCTGCTCTTCGCTCACCACCATACCTTTTGTAAGTACAGCTAAATCCTGCAGCATTTCTTTGCGGCGGTCGCCAAAACCCGGTGCTTTTACTGCACATACTTTTAAAGTACCGCGCAATTTATTGACTACTAAAGTTGCCAATGCTTCACCTTCCAGATCTTCTGCAATAATTAAAAGTGGTCTGCCACCCTGGGCAATTTTTTCAAGTATGGGTAAAATATCCTTCATAGCAGATATTTTCTTATCATAAATAAGAATATATGGATTCTGCAATTCGGCTTCCATTTTTTCGCTGTTTGTTACGAAGTATGGAGAAATATATCCGCGGTCAAATTGCATACCTTCTACAACATCAACTGTTGTATCAGTACCTTTTGCTTCTTCCACGGTAATCACGCCTTCTTTACCAACTTTACCAAATGCCTGGGCGATCAGTTTACCAATTTCACTATCATTATTTGCAGATATTGTTGCAACCTGCTCAATTTTTTTACCATCACTGCCAACAGTTTGAGATTGTTTTTTCAGGTTCGCAACGATTGCGCTAACTGCTTTATCAATACCTCTTTTTAAATCCATTGGGTTTGCACCGGCAGCCACATTTTTCAGGCCTTCACCGATAATTGACTGCGCCAGTACGGTTGCAGTAGTTGTACCATCACCCGCTATATCAGCGGTTTTTGAAGCAACTTCTTTTACCATTTGAGCGCCCATATTTTCAATGGCGTCTTCCAATTCTATTTCTTTGGCTACAGTCACACCGTCTTTAGTGACAGTTGGTGCGCCAAATTTTTTCTCCAGTACCACGTTGCGGCCTTTCGGTCCGAGTGTTACGCGAACTGCATTCGATAAAGTATCAACGCCTTTCTTCATTTTATTCCGGGCGTCAATATCAAAGAAAATTTGTTTAGACATAATATTCGTTTTTTTAAGTTGATTTTGCCGGTTTAGATTTTAAAGCCGGCTGAATGTGTTTTGAATAAATTATATAATTGCCAGGATATCACTTTCCCGCATGATAAGGTATTCGCCGCCATCAACCTGTATCTCAGTGCCGGCATATTTTCCGTATAAAACTTTATCGCCTGCTTTCACTGTTACGGGTTCATCTTTTTTTCCGGGGCCGGCTGCAACGACGGTTCCGCGTTGAGGTTTTTCTTTAGCGGTATCAGGTATGATAATGCCACCTGAAGTTTTTTCTTCTGCGGGAGCGGCCTGTACAATTACCCGGTCATGCAATGGTTTTACATTGAGTTTCTTAGCCATAATTAATTTAGTTTAAAATTTATTTTACGTAATGTGGCATTATTCTCCATTTTTATGCCATTCGTGTAAATAAGCCAAAATTTCATTTTACTGCCTTTTATAACCTAAGCCTGCACATTTTATGACAGAAAATCATTCAATCATTGGGAAATCTTATGCAAGAATGGCAATTTCTATCTTTTCTATATTGTTTAAAATTCAGCACCCGGCTTTGAGTTAAACCGGGTGTTGAATTAAGAAAATGTCTCGCTGTCTTTATTTTTTTATAAACAAGTAAGATGTATTTGTATTTGCCGATTGAACTTTTAAATAATAAACGCCTGCTTTTAAACCGGTCAAATTAAAGTCATAAGTCGCTAAATTTTCAACAAAATATTTTTTAAATGCATTCCCCAAATTGTTCATGATTGTCAACTGGTATTTTTCATCCGGTTTTAAATTAAGCACATGGAGAATGTTATCTGCGGGATTTGGGTATATGGAAATTTGGGGTATCTTTTCTTTTACAAATGAATTTGATTTTATAGAAGGGGGAACATCTCCTGAACAATATGTTTGAACAAAATTGAGTGTAGAATCATACACATTAATATCAGAAACTGTAATATTATCACTAAGCTTATTTACCACTAATTTTCTAAGTTGAAATTTCTTTGCAGATATTCCTTCATTAATTTCTGTAGCAATATAATCGGGGCAAATGCGATTTAATGAGTCATATTTTTTTACTACTACATCATACCCCAATTGCTGATTTGTAGAACCACGGTACACTTCAACTATACTTCCATTTTTAAAAAAACATTTCCTTCCGATTTGCTGTGGTTTAAGAAAAGGGTATTTCCTGTAATAAAAATTTTCAGCACTCATGCCGGTACCTGTGACAAATTCCGGTGATTCCAAATTTAAATTAAAAGCATAATATCCATAAGCAACCAATTCCCTGTTGACCTCATACAGTTTGTTAAGCCGAAAAATTACATCATAGTTGCTGTAAAAGTAAAGTGACTTTTCATAATCTCCATTTTTATTCAACTGAATAATTGTGCTGTGATAATTTTGAAAAGGATCTTCTGTTTGTACATATCCTCCAACATATATTTTTCCGTTTGAAAGTTCCAGGAGGGAGGATCCAAAATATTCAAAATAATCGGTGACTAAAAGTCTCAAAGTTGTATTCCAAATTAAATCTCCAACGGAAGAAACTTTCATCACGCCCAATTTATCTGACACTAAGTACCCATTCGCTAAATTATATTGTAGTATAAAATCGCCGGATTTTGTTTCTATAATGGCAATAGTAATCATACGAGGCACCAGACTTGAATTATAATATTTAGACCATTCTACCTTGGCGTTGCTGTTTAGTTTTATGAGTGCATCACCCCAACCCTGTGACATAAAAAGAATATAACCACCATCTTTTGTAGCAATACCTTTTACATCACCGGAAGAGTTGTCTGTTGAAATCTTTTTTTGAATAAGAACATTCCCATTTTTATCCAATTTCACAAAGTCTATATCCCATTTGTCATACTTTTTATTATATTTTGAATTTCCCAATACCACTACAGATCCGTCTTCAAGAGGTATCATTGTAGAACAATCGTAATCATCATTTCCTGATACGCCAAATTGTTTTTGATATGTTGGTTGGGCGAAAGCGATACCAGAAATAAGCAAGCAAAATAATAATGTAAAATTCTTTTTCATGAAAAAGTATTTAGTGTTTAATAAATATACTGTTAAAATGACAAATCTCCTTTAATAGTAAAAAAAAGTTGTAAAAAAGCAAACCATCTAAAATCCGCCTGCGTAAATAAGAAAAAAAATATGAAGTTTTTAAAGAAAATAGGCTGGATATCGCTTTCCGTTCTTGCACTTTTGTGTATTTCATTTTTTGTTTACGCAAATTTGAAACCTCCAACCCTGGGTGAAAAAATATTTATGGGGCATCCAACTCAAATTGTGGTGATGCTTGTGCCGGACAATTTCAGTCAAAAAGATTCTGCTTCTTTAATTCAATATATCAAAAAAGAACAGGTCGTTTCTTCTGCTATTTTAAACAGGGAAAGCCATATTCTATGCGTAACATTTGATCCTGCAAAAACGAACAGGGAAGATATGATACATTACACACAGACTTTTAATAGTGGGATTTCAGAAAGAATCATTGCCAATCCCGGCCCGCAATGCCCGGTTGGTGGCGCATTATATACAATTGCAAAAATGAAATATGCTTTAAATCTTCGAAAATAAATTTCCACAAACAAAAATTAAAACGCAAAAAAACAATTTATGAAAAAACAAATCCTTCGGCTTACTGCCTGTTTATTATTAAGCAGCACCGTTTTCATGGCATGTAATAAAAATGACAATAATACACCTGTTGGTAGTGAATTATATCAACGCCTGGGTGGTAATGCAGGTATTGCAAAAGTAGTGGATGATGGAGTTGGAATTGTTGTCGCGGATCCGCAACTCGCGCCTTATTTTGCAATAACTATTCAGTCCCAGGAACGCGTGGATGACCTGAAGGCAAATCTTGTTGATTTACTCGGACAAACAGTTGGAGGCCCTGAAGTTTATACAGGATTATCTATGAAAGCTACTCACATTGGTATGGGAATTACAGATGATGATTTTACAAAATTTCTTGTTGACTTTACACAAGCGCTTCAGGATAATGGCGTGAGTCCGGATGACCAGGCAACAATTGGCGCTGCACTGGAAAGCTTCCGTGCTGATATTGTAGAATAATAAATTATAAAAACTCACACCTTTTAAACAGTATGCATTTAAATGCATGCTGTTTTTTATTGCCTAAAAATTATTTCTTCTTTTTCTTATACGATTTCTTGGGTGGATTTGCTTTTAAATGTTCAATGATTTCTTTAGCTTCTTCCAATGTAATATCAGCAGCTTTTTCCTGCTGTTCTTTAGTAAGTTTATAATTTCTGAGACCTTGTTTTATATAAGGCCCGTAAGGTCCTTTAAGTACTTGTATTTTTGCTTTTTCAAAAACTTTAATTGTACGTTCTTCTTTGGCTGTTCTTTTCTCGGCAATTAAAGGCGTTATTTCTTCCAGTAAAACTGTATAAGGATCCATGTCTTTTTGCAAAGAATAAAACATTTTATTATGAGATGCATAAGGCCCAAAACGACCAATATTAATAATTACATCTTCGTCTTCAAACTTTCCAATATTGCGTGGCAGTTTAAATAATTCCATCGCATCTTCCAAAGAAATGGTTTCAATACTTTGGCCGACTTTTAATTTTGCAAATTCAGGTTTCTCTTCCGCACTTGTTTCACCAATCTGAATCATGGGGCCATATCTGCCCATCCTGGCAATCACTTTTTTCCCGGAAGGGCTTATACCTAATTCTCTTTCACCTTTGGCGCGTTCCGCATTTTCAAGTGTATGCTCCACATCCTTTTTAAATGGTGTATAAAAATTACCCACCATTTTATTCCATGCCTGGCGTCCTTCAGCAATCTCATCAAACTCCTCTTCAATTTTTGCAGTAAAACCATAATCCATGATATCCTCAAAATGCTGCGTTAGGAAATCCGTTACTACCAAACCAAGATCACTGGGAAATAATTTATTTTTTTCAACACCCGTATTTTCTGTGCCTGTTTCTTTTTTAACGATATTATTTTTTAATAATAAAATTTGAAAATTTCTCGCCGTTCCTTCCTTACTTCTTTTTTCTACATAACCTCTTTTTTGTATAGTGGAAATCGTTGGCGCATACGTAGAAGGACGGCCAATTCCCAGTTCTTCCAATTTTTTAACCAAAGAAGCTTCCGTATATCTTGGCGCAGCCCTGCTGAATTTTTCTGTTGACCGCATTTCGCTGAAATGCAATACCTGGTTAACTTTCAGCGGAGGCAACATGTCACTGTTTTCATCTTCCACATCTTCTTCATCTGTATCTTCCCTGTAAACTTTTAAAAATCCTTCGAATTTAATGACTTCACCCTGTGCAGTTAATTCTTCATTGTTTGTTGAAATATTAATCTTCGCAATTGTTTTTTCAAGTTCCGCATCTGCCATTTGAGAAGCCATCGTGCGCTTCCAGATCATGTCATACAAACGCTTTGTTTCATAATCTTCAATTTCAGAAGTTTGAATATACGTAGGCCGGATTGCTTCGTGTGCTTCCTGGGCTGACTTATTCTTATTTTGAAAAACTCTTTTTTGAAAATATTTTTTGCCATACTGCGAATCTATTTGTGCAGATATTTCTGTAATCGCTGTTTCACTCAGGTTCACACTGTCAGTCCGCATATACGTAATGTTTCCACTCTCATATAATTTTTGCGCAATCAGCATTGTTTTACTCACGCTGTAACCAAGTTTGCGGCTTGCTTCCTGTTGCAGGGTAGAAGTGGTAAATGGCGCGGCCGGTGACTTCTTTGCAGGTTTTACCTGGATATCTTTTACGGTGTAATTTGCATTGATACAACTATTTAAAAAATCTTCTGCATTTTTTGCAGCGGGTTGTTTTGGTCCTTCGGCTTTGAATGTTACATTTTTTCCCTGCACATCTTTTTCATTAAACAGGGCTTCAATTTTAAAATGCACCTGTGGTTCAAATGCATTAATTTCTCTTTCTCGTTCCGCTATAAGCCGCACTGCTACGCTTTGTACCCGGCCTGCAGACAATGAATTTCCCATACTCATTTTCTTCCATAATACAGGGCTGAGTTCGAAACCTACAATCCTGTCAATCACGCGTCTTGCCTGCTGCGCATCCACCAAATTCATGTCTAATAATCTCGGTGTAGAAACTGCTTTTTGAATCGCAGGTTTTGTGATCTCATGAAAAACAATTCGTTTTGTTGTTTTCGGATCAAGCCCCAACACTTCACAAAGATGCCAGCTAATGGCTTCGCCTTCACGGTCTTCATCCGTTGCCAGCCATACTTCTTTGCTTTTTTTGGCCACTTTTTTTAATTCAGTAACCACTTTTTGTTTATCCGCAGGAACGATATAACGGGGTTCAAATTTATTTTCCACATCAATGCCCATATCACCTTTTTCAAGGTCGCGGATATGGCCAAAACAACTTTTCACTTCAAAATCACTTCCCAGGATTTTTTCTATTGTCTTTGCTTTTGCGGGCGACTCAACGATCAAAAGATTATTTGCCATTCGATTTTTTTATTTTAAATTATTTTTCAAGCATCCCCTGTAATGCAGTTGTGACGGGCATTTGGGAAAATTAAAAAGTACAATATTTTTTTTCGATTTACAGCAATTCATTATTTATTTCAAGCTTAACAATTGCCGGTTAAACCTTTTTTCAATTGTGCAATATTAAGTTAATCGCAGAAACTGCAAAAAATGTTAAATGAAAATGAGTCGCCGGCATATTTTTTTTCTGGCATACAATTGGAAATAATGCTCATATAAAATATATAACTATGAAAAAAAATCTCCTCTTTCTCCTCTTTGCATTACTTGCTACAGGTATATGTTATGATGCAGGTGCGCAGGTAGTTTATTACAAACAAAACCATGCGCCCAAACAACAGGCATTCTATTTTTATCCACGTTCCAATGTTTATTATGACATGAATGCCAGGATGTATTATTATCCATTTAAAAATGGATGGGCTATTTCAAAAAACATTCCTGCAAGGTTTGTTTTAAAAAATAATCCAGGGTTTATCGTGTATCATGCCGGTTCAAATGTTTGGGCCGACAACAGGAGGCACAGGTATATGTATAAAAAATATATCGCTTCCCCTGTCGTTGTCTATCAGCAACCAGTAAGGGTTATTTACAGGTAAATCAAAAGTAAAAATGGGTGCGGGTTTATGACATGAAAATGCAGTTGTCAAAACAACTGTATTTTTTTATGAAGCAAACTGATGTTTTTCTTCCTGCCATTTATTTTTACCATACCCAGGTACAACGTGGTTTTCACTGTGATAAGAAGATCGGACAAGTGGTCCGCTTTCTACATAATCAAAACCCATTTGATATGCTGCTTCGCGAAATGCTGCAAATTCGTCCGGGTGAATAAAACGCGCTACGCGCAAATGTTTTTTTGTAGGCTGTAAATACTGGCCGATCGTAACGACATCAACACGTGCATTCGCCAGATCTTCCAGGGTTTGTAAGACTTCATCTTTTGTTTCGCCCAAACCCAGCATGATACCTGATTTTGTGCGTGCATTATTTTCTTTCATAAAATTCAGTACTTGCAAACTCCGGCGGTATTTTGCCTGTATTCGTACTTGTCGTGTAAGCCTTTCTACTGTTTCAATATTATGACTGATAATATTCGGTGCAGCTTCAACAACACGCAGAATATTTTCTTCTTCTCCCTTAAAATCCGGAATAAGTGTTTCTAAAGTTGTTTCCGGATTCAAAGATTTTACCGCGTTGATCGTGTTCTGCCAAATAATGGAACCGCCATCTTTGAGTTCATCCCTGTCAACACTCGTAATCACCGCATGTTTTACCTTCATCATAAAAATTGTTTCAGCAATTTTTTGCGGTTCATCCCAATCAACGGCTAGTGGGCGGCCGGTAGAAACTGCACAGAAACCACAACTGCGTGTACAAATATTTCCAAGGATCATAAAAGTAGCAGTTCCTGCACCCCAGCATTCACCCATATTCGGGCAATTGCCACTTTCACAAATTGTGTGTAATTTATTGGTATCAACTAATTGCCTGACGTGTTTATAATTTTCACCAATAGGTAATTTTACCCGAAGCCAATCAGGCTTTTTGATGTATTCGTTTCCTGTTTGATTATGAGTTGAACATGTGGACATTATTCGAAAAAGTTTTCAAATTATTCAATGCAAGCATTTTAATTAAAATAATTAAAATGCATTTATTTTTGTGCAAAGATAAATTACTTTCTGCCGCCAAATTCAATTGCGGCAAATGCATTGAAAAAGAAGGATTTGTCTGATGACGAGACCAAGATGGGCATTTTTTTAGAATAATATTCAGCATTAATTCCTACTTCAATGGCAGAAACCACTTCGTTATATCTTCCATAATCAAAACGCAACCCGATTTTGGCGTGTGCGCCTGGAGAAAACTGGCCTTCAGAAAAACCTTTTGTAAAACCTGCAGAACCAATAATTACAGAAGGATCTGTAAAAATAGATGCAGTAGATGGACCATATTTTATATCACTTATATTGCCCACTGAATCTGAAACGGTCAGGAAATATGGTTTTAAATAACCGGCAGTAATTCCTCCGCCATAATTCAGGGAAACCGCCACGCCATTTTTATTCCCTTTTCCGCCAATGAGTCTTTGCTGCCCAATACCTAATTTTAAAAAATAAAAATTATTAATTTTTCCATAAATAAATGGATTTCCTACCTGCAGGCCATTGTTTAAAAAAACTGTTTTTCTTTCTTCTTTGGGATTTTTTCTTTCGCCTAATTCAAGCCACCAAAGGTTTGTAGTATTTGTTGTTTTATATTTCCCATGTTCATAAATAGCGGCCCAGCCATCTGTATTCAATTTGGCGCCAAAAAGAAATTGTTTGGAAAATATCAAAGCGCCTTCTTCTTCTTTTTTAATCAAAGAATCAATCCTGTCCTGGCGCGCCTGCCTGCTTTTTTCCTTATCTGTCATTGGTTTCTGGGCAAAAAGGATACAGGAAAAAATGGTGCAAATAATCGTTAAATGAAATTTCTTCACGTTGTTTTTATTTATAGGTCGTAAATTTATAAAAAATTCAAACAATGACTTCACAAATTATTTATAAGGGTGAATTGCGGACGGAAGCAACCCATCTAAAAAGTAAAACCATTATTGAAACTGATGCACCCACAGATAACGAAGGAAAAGGCGAAAAATTTTCTCCCACCGATTTACTGGCCACTTCTTTAGGTACCTGCATGATGACTTTGATGGGAATAAAAGCGCGTGATTTAGGAATTAAACTGGATGGCACTACCCTTGAAATCACGAAGATTATGAAAGCAAATCCCCGCAGGGTGGGAGGCGTAAAGGTTGATATTGATTTCCCAAAAAACTTAGTAGTGAACTCAAAGCAGAAAGATATTTTAGAACACACAGCTATTCATTGCCCGGTGGCAAAAAGCATTCATCCGGATATTGAACAGGACGTTCATTTTAACTGGCCTGTAGCCTGAGCACATGAAAACCAACCGTACAATCAAGGCATTTTTTGAGATTGCAATAATTATTTTTTAATTCTACCAGGGCCTGTGATTCCAATGCATTGGAAGATGCAACGCCATGAGCTTTCCATGCCAGGATGATATTATTTTTCTCTGAAGTGATGTGTGATAACCAGTGAAGCGCTTTTTCTTTAAAAATGTTTTCATTTTTATAAATACCATAAGCAAAAAGTACAGGAATAATCGTATTGATAATAATATTATCAATCATTTGAGTACCCAATTTTTTTGGTTTAAAGGGCGTGTGGTTATCAAATGTATAATGATAATGCCAGTAATCATTTGCCGTTATATCCATCAAATCTTTTATGGCTTTGATATTTTGAATTTCAAGAACTTTTGAAAATAAATGCTGGGAACTGCAGATCAGCTTTGCAAGTTGTGCCAACCGGATTGTGGGAAAATTTGCGGGCCGCATTCTTAAAAATGCAGGCGGCAGGTTAATGGGTTTAAGTGAATATTTTTTAGAAATAAAACTATATTCCTTTTGTAACATTTTCGGATACTCATCTTCAAACTCATGTTGCAATAACCCAGCCTGGCCTAATAATAAAGCTTCAATAACAAGTAACTGGTTTTTCTTTTTTGCCAAAATGTTTAAGGGAATAGATTTGGCTACCAATTCAAAAGCACCGGCATTCACTTTTATACCAAAATTCTTTGCCAGATTCCACCAGAATATTTCTTCCCAATGGTATTTATTATTTCCAGATTGCGTGTTGATTTCTGTTGATTTTCTTTCTAATCTTTCTATGGCAAGCCTTTGTTTCCAACCGGTCCATTGCAGGTAATTCAACTTAGGAAGATGTTCCGCGCATGGCACAAAATTTTTCGCCTGCATCAGGCTTTCATAGCGTTGCAATAAAATTTTACTAACCCTGTTTTTTAATTCTAATGTTGGAATATTTTGCCCACGGCTATTCAAAGCATCTTCATCGTGGGACCAAACTACATGCAGGATCACATTGTCATATTGTTTGTCAATGTCGTGTTTATGTTTTTTCCACTGAGAAGATAAAATATGAATTTCGATATTTCCGGCCCAGGTCGTTCCGTTTAAATTGATCTGTGCATTGGTAAAATCAGGGCCCTGTTGTTTATTCAATGTGCCTGGCCGGATTATTTGCAATTGAATTCCTTCAGTCGTTGTGAGTGAAAGAGCATTCAGGTATTGAAATTGCCAGATAAATTGTAACAGGTTTTCTGTCATCAGTTTTTATTCAGGCATATAAAATACAAAAGATTTTTAATTTCAGATAGGTTTTCAACAAAAAATTTTATACGGCTTTTTGAAGTGTAAGGTGGGGCAAAATTAAACTCACCGGTAAGCCCATAACATTATAATAATCCCCTTCGATGGCACGGATACCAGTTAAACCAATCCATTCCTGGATTGCATAAGCGCCTGCTTTATCATAGGGCTGGAAATTTTGTACATACCATTCGATCTGAAATGTTTTTAAAGGATGAAAAAAAACTTTTGTGACAGCGCTAAATCCAATGTTTTCATTTTCCTTTAATATAGAAACACCGGTAATTACGTGGTGTTCATTTCCTGAAAGTTGCTGAAGCATAGCTATTGCTTCGGCCTCATCTTTTGGCTTTCCAAGAATGGTATTTTTGTATAAGACAATTGTATCAGCCGCCATTACCGGCAACATTGAAATATTTTTTTGAACAGAATTGATTTGTTTTTTTACAGCATTTGCTTTTTGCAGAGCGAGATAAAGCGGTACTTTTTCCGGTGATAAATCTTTTGGAAAAACTTCTTCAATGCCCGGCAAGACTACATCGAACGGAACTTGTGCGAGTTCCAGTAATTGTTTGCGCCGCGGTGATTGAGAAGCTAAAATTATTTTCTGATACAAATACTTTTGAATTTTAATTATACAATTTGAAAAAAAGCAATGATAAAATACCTGAAAGCATTATAAGTTTTATATAGGTACTCAGCCGGTGAAATTCTGCCGGTTCATTTGCTTTAAGTAATAATTGCAGGCAACGGGCAAGTGGAATGATTACCAATAAAACAAAATAAGCTATAGCCAGCCACCAGCGTAATTGTATTAAATAAATTTGAACAACCAGTAAGACGATGATGAGCAAAATGCAACAAGCAATTGTGAATATTCTCGCAGCAGAAATTCCCCAGATAATGGGAAGGGTAGTGCAACCCTGTTTCCTGTCGCCTTCCGCATCTTCCATATCTTTTATGACTTCTCGAATGAGTGAAATGATAAAAGCAAACCCGGCATAGAGAAAAGATATGCGAAGAATTTTATCTGTTTGCAAAAGATTATTGCTGCCAAATAAATGCTTGTTTTCGCACCAGGGAATTACCAGGATCACCCAGGCAGTTAATACTGAAATCAGCAGATTACCTGCAAGAAATTTTCTTTTTAAAGAAACAGAGTATAAAAAAAGCATCATCGCGCAAGCAAGGTTTGTAATACCAACAAACCAGATCCTTGTTGTAAAGTCAAGATAAAAGCCAATAAAAATACCAGCAATACTTAGAAAGAAATGTAAGATTATTGTCCACCTGCGGGAGATTAAACGATCCACAATAATTTTATGTGGTTTATTGATGAGGTCTATATTGAGGTCAAAATAATCGTTGATAATATAGCCGGCCGCAGCGATTAATACAGAAGACAAACATAATAAGATAAAATTTTTCCCAGTTAAAAAAGGTTGCAGGCCTGCCTGTTGGTATAATGGAAAAATTACACAATACATAAATAGCGATTGCGTAATGATGATGAATAAAAGATTGGGCCATCTTATCAACCGGATAAAAGCGATAATTTTTTTCAAGTATGTTGAAATTTTATTCTTTTAAAAGGATTTTAAAAATAATCACCGCGCTTTAATTTTTGTATCAAGCGGCCAGGAATTATTTAATTGTAAAACTTTTTCAATCACATCCCTTACACAACCTTCACCACCTTTGATTTTTGAAATATAATGGGAAATGCTTTTAATTTCTTTTACAGCATCAGCAGGGCAGCAGGCAATCCCGGCATTTTTCAAAATCATGAAATCAGGAATATCATCTCCCATGCATAAAATTTCTTTTTGCTGCAGGTTATTTTTCTTCATAAAAGTTTCCAGTAACGCTTCCTTATTTTCTACCTGCATATAAATTTCTTTAATACCCAGTTTTTTTAAGCGATGTTCTGATTCGGGCGAATAGCCACCGGAAATGATCAAAATATTGTAGTGCATTTTAACGGCAAGTTGTAAGGCATAGCCATCTTTAATATTCATCACACGCGCCATCGTGCCGCCGGGCATGAGGTACAATTTACCATCCGTTAATACACCATCTATATCAAAAACAAATGTGGTTATATTTTTAAAATATTCAAGTACATTCATAGCATACATCTTAAAATTGTGCAGCGAAACTAAACTTTTTAAAGTTTCAATTCACTTTACCATAGTTATTCTTTTATGGAAGAATAATGGCTTTTTGTTTCTTCAGGAAATGCAATACATCTCCAACAAAATTTTACAGCCACAAAAAATACCTTTATGCAGTAAACCATTCAATGTTTCATTATTACGTTGTTATAAAAGAATGTAGGATATCATAAAAATAATTGATGTGAATATCCGTTATTTTTGCTTGAATGTATGCTATCGTTGACATAGAAACCACGGGAAGCTTCGCATCCGAAAACGGGATAACGGAAATTGCGATTATCTTATTTAATGGCAATGAAGTGGAAGAAAGATTTTCGACACTGGTACAACCACGTTACCCGATACCAAAATTTGTAAGTCATCTTACCGGCATTACGAATTTAATGGTAGCAAGCGCGCCTTTATTTTCTGAAGTTGCTCTTGTTGTCCACAGGATGTTGCACAACAGGATCTTTGTTGCACACAATGTGAATTTTGATTATTCATTTATAAAATACCATTTGCGCGAAAGTGGTTTTGAATGGAATACAAAAAAATTATGCACGCTTAAATTAGCGCGCGAAGCTTTTCCCGGTATGCAAAAATATGGGCTTGGATCTTTGTGCCGCAACCTGGAAATCCCTGTGGAGAACCGGCACCGCGCCGGTGGTGATGCGGATGCCACTTGTATTTTATTTGACATGATTTTAAAAAAAGGTGGTGAAAAATTAATCCAGGAATATTTTAAAAAAGAAAACCGCGCGCAGATACTTCCGCCAAATTTACCTTCAACAGCTTTGCAAAAAATACCCGCTTCACCGGGCGTTTATCATTTCCATAATGAGAAAGAAAAAATTATTTATACCGGAAAGGCAAAATCCCTGAAATCCAGGGTAGTCGGACACTTCACCGGGTTTAACTCCAGCCGGAAAAGGCAGGATTTCCTACGCAAAATTTATGCTGTTTCCTTCACAGAATGTGCCACCGAACTGGCCGCCTGCATCCTGGAAAGCATTGAAATTAAAAAACACTGGCCTGAATATAATATCAGTCAAAAAAATGCTGAACAATTATATGGTATTTACATGTTCGAAGATATGAAAGGGTATCTGCGCCTGGCCATCAATAAAGTAAATAAATCAATGGCACCGGTTTCGTCATATACATTATTTGCAGATGCACATCGTGCTTTATGGAAACTTGTGCATACTTATAATTTATCTGCCCAACTTTGTTTCCTGGATAAATCTCTCCTGGATCATTCTCTACTTGAGTCATCAGAAAGTTATAATGAAAAAGTAAAGAATGCTATTGAGGATTTACAGCATGTAAAAGATGATTTTATTCTTGTAGAAAAACCGGTTTTGATGAAAGGTGTCTTTTGTATTCTCATAGAAAACAGCCTGTTTTATGGCATGGGTTTAATTCCTGAAAATGAAGATTTGGATGACAGGCAAATGCTCAAAAAGTATCTTACTCAGTACCCGCAAAATTCTGTGATCATGTCACTCATTAAATCACATGCAATGAAATACCCGGGGCATGTTTATTCATTAGAAAAAATAAATGAATCTGTATAAATACTATATTCATCCCAAAATTTTTAAATAATATAATTGAATAGTATGGTAAAAATTGAGTTAGCAAGAATCAACGCGGACTATGATTTTGAAGCGACAGGGCCAAATGGCCATAAAGTACAAATGCAAAATGGCAGGCACGCCTTTGGTACAAGCCCGATGCAATTGTTATTGATGGGTTTAGGCGGATGCAGTGCTATAGATATGGTAAGCATTTTAAAAAAACAACGACAGGATTTGCACGATATCAAAATCACCATCACCGGCGATAAAAATGCAGATGAGGAACCTTCACTCTGGCAAACGGCTTCCCTGGAATTTCATGTGTATGGCCCGGTGGATAAAGATAAAGCCCTGCGTGCCGCGGAATTGTCCATGGAAAAATATTGTTCTGTAGCTATGACTTTAAAAAATTCAGGAACAAAAATAGACTGGTCTGTTGTTATGCATCCATAAATCAGGGAATATTTTTTTCCAATATTTTTATAAATTCATTGCGTGAAATATAACCTGCACCCAGGCTTTTTAAATGATCAGAATAAACCTGGCAATCTATTATTTGAACATTTTGGGATGCCAACAAGTGAGCATACTTTATAAAAGCAAATTTACTTGCATTACTCACTTCACTAAACATGCTTTCACCAAAAAAAACATTTCCCATTCTGAGGCCATATAATCCGCCAACAAGTTTTCTATCAAGCCAGGCTTCCGCACTATGTGCTATTCCCATATTATGCAATTCAATAAATGACCTGATTAGATCCATGTTGATCCATGTTCCATCTACGTCTTTCCGATGCGTGTTTTTACATGCGTGAATGACCTGGGAGAAAGCTTGATTTGATGTAAAAATGAAATCATTTTTGGTAAGAATTTTTTGCATGCTTTTACTCACTTTCAAATTGACGGGAAATAAAACAAAACGCGGATCAGGGCACCACCAAAGAGGTGTATCACCTTCATACCAGGGGAAAATTCCTTTCTTATATGCCAGGATCAGTCTTTCAGTTTCCATACCACCACCCATTGCCAGCAAGCCTTCTTCATCAGTTGCATCAACAGGAGGAAACCAAATCTTTTTATCTAAAATAACAATTGACATGTAAGGGCAGGGGATAAGTTTTAATACTCAACAAGGCTCTCGATTGTAGCGCCAATGCCCCTGTCAGTAATGGCTTCACACATAGGTTTCAGAAAATCATACGCCCCATTTTTGACGGCACATTTACCTTTAAAATGAACAATCATGGCACTTTGTTCTGCTTGTTCGGGCGAGTGACTGCATACTTTTATCAGGGTTTCAATCACCCATTCAAAAGTATTGATGTCATCATTCCAGACAATAAGCTGGTAAGGTGTTTGAATATCGGTGAGCGTATCAACTTCCACACTTTCAAATGGCTTAGCTAAAGTATTTAAGAAATCATTATTCATGCATTACAAAAATAAAAAATAAATTGCAAACGAAATGATACAACTTAAAAGTTTGAATTAATCAAAAATTATGCTATTTTAAAGGCTTCCTTACTTTTTAAACAAAATAATTGCCCGTAATTTTTTAAATATTAAATATACTCATTATGAAAAAAATCAGGATTCTTTCACTCGATGGCGGTGGTATTCGTGGCGTAATTCCGGGCGTGATTTTAAGTTACCTGGAAAATAAACTCCAAACAAAAGACAACAGTAATCTCAAAATCGGGGATTATTTTGACTTCATCGCCGGCACCAGTACCGGTGGCATACTTGCGTGTGCTTACCTGATGCGGGGAAATAATAATACGGCGAGATATGGAGCGGATGATGCGGTGAATTTATATTTAAAAGATGGAGGTGAGATTTTCCGAAGGAATGCTTTCAAAAAAATATTTTCCGGTTTTGGTATGCTGGATGAAAAATACAGCGCCGAAGAACTGGAAAAGAATATATACAATTTATTCCAGGAAACGACACTGGATTCTTTTATAAAACCCTGCCTGATTACTTCTTATGAGATCACAGCAAGAAATGCGTATTTTTTCAACAGCGCAGAAGCGAAAGATCCACTATATAATTTTAAAGTAAAAGATGTTGCAAGAGCTACTTCTGCTGCGCCCACTTATTTTGAACCGGCATGTATTAAATCTATTGCAGGACAAAGTTTTTCTTTAGTAGATGGCGGTGTTTTTGCAAATAACCCGGCACTTTGTGCTTATGCAGAAGCCAGGAAATTACTTTTTTCATCCCTGTTGCAGGATCCTTTAAAACCTGACAGACCCTCTGCAAAAGATATGATGTTTGTCTCAGTGGGAACTGGTACTGTAAAAAAACCATACCGTTATAAAGATTTCAAAGATGCAGGAGAATTGGAATGGCTGCAACCCATTTTGGATATTTTAATGTCGGGTAATGCGGAGACAGTAGATTACCAGTTGAGGCAGATGTATAAAACCCTGGATGATGAGAGCAAGAATAATTATTACCGGCTGGAACCATCATTGCGCGAAGCCTGTTCTGAAATGGACCTGGCATCCATGGAAAATTTGGAGAATTTAAAACAAGCGGGATTATGGTTTGTAGATAAAAATAAAGCCATGCTGGATGAGATTGTTGATAAAATTCTGGCAAATAAATAGAATAACTTTGAGCTAACAGGTTTGTGCAATGAGCAAAAAAGTGGAAACATTGCTTATTCTTTTCTCTTTATTGTATCAAGGTATTGAACAATAAATTTAGCAAGTGAATCCGTGTTTGGCGCACCATTATCTTTCTGCATTTGGTTACAAATGTTGTTAAGGTTTTTTCCGAAAAATCCGGTAGATTTTGTGCTGTGAATTCATTGATAAAATTATACAACTTTGGAAAAAATCAAAAGGCAATCCAATCTTTCAATATATATGTATGCAACCCGCTCAACGTGATATAAAAATTCAACAGGAACTTATAAACAGTATCATACACGGCTTTGGAATTATTTTTGGTATTGTAAGTATTCCTATTTTGATTGCTTTTGCCATAAAAAGTAATAATACACCAGGCGTTATTGGAGCTGCTATTTACGGGTTTTGTTTTTTACAACTCTTTACTTTTTCCACACTCTATCATGGTTTTCAACATGTACAGGCAAAACGGGTATTTGAGATCCTTGATCACATCAGTATCTATTTTTTGATAGCCGGTACCTACACGCCATTTTTATTAATTTATATGAATAATACTTTTGGCATTACGTTGCTGATCGTCTTGTGGAGCCTAACTGCATTGGGAATTGTTTTCAAAATTTTTTTTACCGGTAAATGGAATATTATTTCAACAATTGTTTATGTAGCTATGGGATGTATCCTGGCAGTCGGGGGAAGTACATTCTTCACCCATATTCCCGGTGATGTAATGACGATGATTCTTATTGGCGGCGCTCTTTATCTTCTTGGCGTTATTTTTTATTTATGGGATAAATATCCTTATAATCATGCGGTCTGGCATTTCTTTGTGCTAACTGCGGCTATTTGCCATTATGTAGCTATTTTACTTGCAGTATAACCAGAAGAAATTTTTTGAGTTTCCAACAGCATAAGGGTTTTAAAATGAATCATTCAATTAAATTCCATATATATTTTCAACAAGTCAAAATGAATTATGGCTCCACTGTTGAACAACCCAAAGTAACTACTATAAGAGGATATTTTTAACTTTATTCAACCCTTCTTTGAAATGATTATTTGCCCAACATATTTCTAAGTATTGAAAAGTCAACAGCTTTTTTGATTGCTGCCATATTCTCTTCAAAAACTGCATCTCCATTTGATATCTTATATACTACTGTAAAAAACTGCGGAGATGATTTGGGAAGTTTTTTATGATAATAATCCAGGTTTGGCTTAATTGCAAGGAAAGAACCTTTCGTTCCCTCTTCTACAAATTTTTCAAATTGTTCTTCATCATTCCACATACAAATGGCTGGTTCATTCAATTCTTTTTCATCCTTTTTTAAAAACTCATTTATATTACTGATATACTTATTGGTAAAATCTTTTTCGCCCGGGTTGTCTTTTAATGATTGTTCCAGCCTTTTCTTTTGAATCAATAAATATTCTTTACGGCTGAGATATGCAAAAGGGAGGGTATCGTTATAAGTGACCAGCCACCTGTATTCTTTTATTTCAGAGGGCATACCGTAGTCTCCAACTATGTCTTCGCCCATAAAATAAACACCATCTTTTTTTTCGGGGCGCTTATTCAATTTCAAATAGCCTCTCAGATCATCCGGGGCAATGTCAGCGGCATAAAGTGTATTTAATGAAAAGATGGTATTAGCTGCTATATTAACCTTTGTGGGAGTGGAGTGGTCTGTATAATATTTTGATTTGTCAGTGCTGGCAGGGTCACATAAATACCGAAGGATATACATTGAATAATAGTAAGGATCTGACACCCATGTCTGACCAGGAGTTATATACTTTCCATATACGGTGCTGTACGAAACCTGGCATCCTTTGGGAGAATAATTGGATGATACCAATTTGTGAATACTTGCTATTACTAATTTTTCTTTTGAAAGATCTTCTGCAGTTACATTTGCAATTGAGCCTTGTGGGCCGGCTTTCCAGGTGCCTGGCTTTTGTAATAATAATTCTTTGGTACAATCCTGGGCGAATGCTGAAACAGAGAAAAGTAGTATACCAAATGTTGTTGCAATTTTCATGGTTGTGTATGTATTTTGGTTTGCTTGGTTTTTATTGCGACTCTGGTAAAATCGTAAAAACCCATGTTAAGAAATTAAAGATAACTTTCTTTTTCAATTACAGATGCTTTGTAAACAGGTATATTTGAAAAAGTGCATTTCATTTCTCCGGAGAAATCTATTCCATGAATACTATGAAAGAAAATTTAATAATGAAGTCTGATTATACACAGGCATTTGAACGCAGCATGGTTATGCCGGCCAACCCTATTAAAGAAATTTTATGATTGGCACATGATATGAAATATCAGTTTTGTTCCATGTTATAATTTTGACCAGGCTTTTTATTATATACTTTTCTCTATTTGCAAAGCTTCGGAGGAAAATATGAATCCAGGAATTCTCGCTTCAAAAAGATCAATTTTTTAAGCAGGTTTTTTATAATTCAAAAATATTCAAAATAATATTTGTCATAAAATTGTTCTCCCATATATTTGCACTCTTTAAAAATGGGAGTTTAGCTCAGTTGGTTTAGAGCATCTGCCTTACAAGCAGAGGGTCCGCGGTTCGAACCCGCGAACTCCCACTTTTTCTTCTCCTTTTATAATTCTTTTTACAGGACTTTTATAAGCAACTTTTTTGAATCATTTTTTATCCAAAATTATCATCAACTATTAATCAAAACCAGTGTACCCGCAATAATCAACCCGGCTCCAATCATGCCCTGTGTGGAAATTTTTTCTCCCAAAAAAATGACGGATAAAATAATGGCGATCGCTACACTTAATTTATCAACAGGTGCTACCTGCGAAACTTTTCCCAACTGCAAGGCTTTAAAATAAAATATCCAGGATAAACCTGTGGCGACACCTGATAAACATAAGAAAATAATATTCTGCTTCGTCAAGGTTTGCATCGTACTTGTACCTCCACGGAAAAAAGCAATTCCCCAGGCAAGTATCAAAATCACAACAGTGCGTATTGCGGTTGCAAGATCCGTGTCAACACCTTTGATTCCCACTTTTGCAAAAATGGCCGTAAGTGCCGCAAATACTGCTGAAAGTAAAGCAAATATCCACCACATATTTAATGATTAATTTGTTTAAAATAAAACTTCCATCATTTGTTTCTTTCCCGTGGATAAGAATGGAGTTATAATGTACAATGTTCCACCATTCTTTTGACTATCATAAAAATATCCGGGTATAGTTGCATTATCAAAGGCATCTATATTCTGGTATTTTTTTATTTGCATACCATTCAAATTTACGCCCGCCGGATTTGAAGTATGCATTTCCAGCACATACACTCTTTTACTATACATGCCCGTATAACTTCCGGTTGCAGCATTTATAGTGACAGAAATATTTTTTTCCGCATTCACTTCAATGAGCGTTTTTGCATAAGCACCATAGCTGTGTTCCCGCGTAATTCCATCATCTTCATACAATTCAAAGCTGGATTTTTTATTAGGATAAATTTCCAGCGTCAGCGTATCAGCTTTTCTTTCTCCATCATAATTCATCAAAGGATACATGGGAAGTATTGCACCATTTTTTACAAATACCGGTAACTTTTCAAGTGGTGCTGCAAAATTATTTAACCATTGTTTGCCTTCATACATTTTTCCATTCCAGTAATCAAACCATTTGCCTTCAGGCAAATAGATACTGTCCCGCTTTCCCTCGCTTTTATAAACTGGCGCAACCAATAACCATTCTCCATTCATGAATTGATATTGTGTTTGTGTGCCCCATGTAACCGGATCTTCAGGAAATTCTAACACCATAGCACGCGAAGCCGGAACGCCCGTTTCATGCGCTTTTTCAGATAAGGTGTACATGTAAGGTGTGAGTCGCATTTTTAAATCAAGGTATTTTCTATTGATACTTCTGAATGGTTCATCCGAAATATATGGTTGCTTATCTTTTTTTGCCCACCCACTCATCACCATAAAAACAGGTGTAAAACATTTCCACTGAAGATCGCGTGTATAGGTGGAATCACTACCTCCAAAAATTCCATCCACATCACCGGTCGCTGCATTAAAACCAGAAAGCCCTGCACCAATAATTGTTGGAATATGAAAACGAATATATTCCCAATTCCCACTCTGATCACCACTCCAAATAGTGGAATAGCGTTGCGTTCCAGCCCAACCCATTACGCTCCAAACATAGCCACGGGCATTACTATTATTCTCAATTCCGTTATATGCTGCTTTACAGGCATTCAAAGCATATCGATAACCAGGCCCAACCCAGGCCACATCTAATTTGCAAAGTCTTGTTCCATATTCTCCCACTTCCGTAGCAATTTTATCCAAACCATTTTCTGTCCATAAACCTGTTTTAAATCCTCTCTTTGCAAGTTCTTTTACAACAGAATCCAATTTGGTGTAGCCACAACCATAACCATCATTCGGTAATATCCAGCCGCGTGGAAAATTGTATTTAATATACTGATCAGCAACCGTAGAAATTACTGCCGGCGTGGTTTGTGGCTGTTTTTGACGATCAAGTTTATTATAACAATTGGCATCTCCTAAACTTAATGCCCATCTCGGCATTAAAAATGGACGGCCTGTTATTAATGTATAATCATTCAAAATTTCTTTCAACGATGGCCCATAAAAATAATATGCATCAAAACGGTTTTCGGCATGCTCAAATTTCAATGTATCTGTAAATGCATATTTCCCCGCATCAAACGTATTTCTGAAAACGCCATAGCCATTTGTACTCATATAAAATGGTGCCGGATTAGATCTGCCACCATCATCCCAGCCGCCACCTTTTTCAATTAAAATAGTTTTTCCGCGGTGCGAAAAATAGCCGTTTTGCATGCCGCCTCCATAAAAATATTCATCGGGATCACGCAGCATGGTTTGTACTGTTTGATCGCCAAATGTCAATGGCGATATTTCTTCAAATATTTTATGTTCATTGGATACATCATATAAAGCGAAACGGATTGGATTTTTATACACTCTTACAACACATTTTTCAGTTTGCATTTTATAATAGGTTCCATTGTCAGAAACACTTACCTGCGGCGGATTTGAAGGATACGCTGCGACAATATCATTTCCGGCCGGATCATCAAATTTTCCACCAGGCGCCAACCAAATTCGAAATATTGCCGGTGTATAAAAAATAATCTTTAAAGCGGAAACCCCGGATTTTATGAATGCTTCATTTTTTTCCGAAGTAAATGCATCCAGTTTGCCGAGTTGTGTTTCTGCGGCATTAATATTTATTTGTAAATTATTATTGGCCAGGTTTTCATCGCCGGTCATCATTGCAGAAAAGTCCAGGTGATGAGCCGGCATTTTACTTAAATCAATATTTTCAAAAGTTATAAAACGCTCATCACCAGGCAATAGGTTTTCTTTGGATATTTTTATTTTTTGTGTAAAAAAATGAAGGCTGTCAATGGCCACTTTAACTTCCACATCTTTATTTATTTTTTCCGTACCTGTGTTTTTTAAACCAATGACCAATGAATCTTTTGAAGAAAAAATATTTCCCTTTTCAGTTTGAGATACAAGATTTGTGAGTGCAATATCTTTTGAAAATCCTTCTGATAAACTCATGTCATCCACCATCCAATACCAACCCATCAGGCCTTTCCAGTAAAAGCGAATATACACTGTTGGTTTATTTGCTGCCCATTTTGAAATATTGATCTCTTCATCCATGGGTGTAAACATATCTGTGCCGCTTTTCACCTGGTTTCTGACATCAAAATCCTGCCAGTTAATTTTATCAGTACTCACACTTACAAATAAGCCCGCACTGTCACTTTTTCCATAATCCCACCACCTGAAAGTTTGCTGAAATTTTAAAATCACAGAAGATTTTCCTGTGCAATTGATCGCCGGAGAAATAATAAAACCATCCGGGTAATTTTTCTTTTTTATCCAGTTGTCAACATCTTCATCTGTAAAATAACCTGCCTGGAATTGCAGGTGAAAACCCCTGCTGTCAGAAGCGATGGGCGGGGCTTGTTGCTGGTACTTATATGAACCGGGGTATGGCTGATCTGTAATGATCCATTGCGGATCCCATTTCCCCACAACAGGAATGGTCCAGCCTGCCGGCAATTGCGGGGAGTCAAAAGATTCTTTCCAAAATACTTTACCATCGGTGTTTTGAGCAACCAATACATTGCTAATAAATAATGTAATAAAGATGAAAATAAAATACTTTGTACATGAAAATAGTTGCCGCATTTTTTTATGGTGAAAGTATAACTTTTCTGTAAAATGGAATAGACTTAATCATCATCTTCTTCATAATAAGCATCTTCACTGTAATAGATTTCTTTCCATTGCTTGGCGGCTTCATCGCTCAATAATTCAATGATGTCGAAAATCGAGTCTTCTTTTTTTTGCCAGCGTAAAGTAATTGCCTTTCCATAATGAATAATGTACATACAATGGTCAGTGATCAATTTTACCTGGATCAGGTTAATTTTTTTATTTTCATTTTCGCGGATTAGATAAAAACATTCCGGCTCCAATAATGCATACGAATACATAGGCTAATATTTTAAAATTCAATAATAAATGCTGGGATTAGTAAATGTGACCGGCAACCTGCTTTTAAGTTGTCGTAGCGGTTGTGGTATCTTTTAAAACAACTTGTACAAAAATAAATTGAATTTGAAGAAATTCCAATTTAAATTTCATAAAAATAATTATTTAAAATAATAGCTGATTATCAATCAATTACAAAGATATATTTAATTTAATTAATTAGGAAGAATGTAGGTTGTGCGTCATAGCTTCCAGGAAATAACCTGGTTTTCCCAGTCATTCCGGAAAGGAGCAGACACGCGGATATAGTTGTCTGTATAGCCTTGCATCATACCATTTTTTTGTAGTGATTCAAATAAAACCGGGCGGGAATTGCCGGAAAATTTATTCGAGAAAACTGCCATTTTTTCATAGCTCAAATTACGAAGCAACTTATTGCGCCGGTTTCTTTCATGCACAGGCACAACCGGTGTAATTTCCAAAGCTTTTGTATTATTTCTTTCAGAATAGGTAAACACATGCAAGTAGGAAACATCAAGTGAATTGATGAAATCCACTGTTTCCATAAAATGTTTAGCGGTCTCTCCAGGGAAACCAACGATCACATCCACACCAATCGCACAATGCGGCATGAGGGATTTGATGACCGAAACTTTTTCAGCATATAAATCTTTCCTGTAACGCCTTCGCATTAATCCTAAAATTGTATCACTGCCGCTTTGTAAGGGTATATGAAAATGAGGCATGAATTTTTTGCTATTGGCAACAAATTCAATAATTTCTTCACTCAATAAATTTGGCTCGATAGAAGAAATCCGAAAACGTTCTATGCCATCCACTTCATCAAGCGCCCGCAAAAGATCTATCAATTTTTCGCGTTCGTCATTTGTATGATTATTTCCGAAATCACCAAGGTTAATACCCGTGAGTACAATCTCCTTTACGCCTTTAACGGCAAGCATTTCCGCTGTTTTACAGACCGCAGAAATATTGTCACTCCGGCTTTTCCCGCGCGCTAAAGGAATCGTACAAAATGCGCAATTATAATCACAGCCATCCTGCACTTTTAAAAAACTGCGTGTGCGGTCATCCACAGAAAACGATGTATGAAAATCATTGACCTCGCTAATCTCACAACTGGAAATTTTCGTAGCATCCGCTTTTCCCAGTAACGATAAATGATGCGTTAAATTAAATTTTTCCGCAGCACCCAAAACCAGGTCAACTCCCGGGATCTCCGCGATTTCTTTGGCTTTCAATTGTGCATAACAACCAGTGACAACCACCATACCCGCAGGTGCTCTTTTTTGAATGCGGCGAATTATTTGCCGGCATTCCTTATCTGCATTTTCTGTAACAGAACAGGTATTAATCACATAAATATCCGCTTCGTCTTCAAAGGGTTTATTTTCAAATCCTTCCGCTGCAACCATCCTGGAAAGGGTAGAGGTTTCAGAAAAATTTAATTTACAACCCAATGTATGAAATGCTACAGATTGCTTTTGCTGCATAAGCTGCGAAGTTATGCGTTTTTATAAAACTGGTAAGCAACAGTTGCATTCTCAATATAAGCTAAATAAAAACAGCCGGCTTTCACCGGCTGCATTTTTTTCAAAGGTTAGAAATTAGCTATTTTAATATGGAGGGCGTCTCCGGTTTTGATTCCCGGCAGCCTCTTTATTTCTTTGATTCGCCTGAGTTTTAGACCTTTCAACTTGTTGCTGTCTTTGCATTTCTGCATTTCTTGCTCTCTGTTGCTCCTGTGCTTTTTGCGCATTTTGTCTTTTCAGTTCATTATTCCTGTTCCTGTTATATTCTGCCTGGCGTTGCGCATTTGCATTTTGATTTTGTTGCAAATTTTGCTGGTTTCTATTTCTTTGAATTTGCTGATTCATATTATCATTACGCGCCTCATTGGTATTCAAAGCAGGATTCATATTATTTACGGGCGGCCTGTTTCTTTGTCCCTGCTGATTGCTTTGAACCGGAGGTCTTTGTTGCTGTTGCCGACTATTATTATTCACCGGGGGATTTACTACCGGCCTTTGATTCGTATTTGCTGGTGCTTGTTGCTGGCGGCTTCTTTGTTGTTGCTGATTATACCTTCTAGTATTGTTTACAGATTCTTTGCTTCCCTCGCCTGGCCTGTACATTTTCACTGCATTTTTCGAAACTCTTGCATTGGTAGCTTTATTAGAATTTACAATTTTCACCTCATTCACTCTTTGCCCCGTATTGCGTTGTACATCGGCAGTTGAAGGGCCGCTCACATACCGCTTCCTGTTATAAATATTTGTATTATTTATAATTGTCGTGTTACGGATAATCGTGATGTTGCGCGAGTTGTTTATATAATAATTATTTATTCTTGGACTGGTTATATACCTGGATGGTACAAAACACCACCTGTTTGCAGGATAATTATGCCCGAAATTAAATCCAATATTAATATTTATACCAGGGCCTAACGGAGTCCATCCGTAATAACCACCACCGCTGCGCCAGCCAACCCATGCTGGTCCCCATTCATAACCTGGGATCCACATCCAACCCCAACCGGCTTCATAAGCCCAGCGACCGTAGTGAAATGGTGCCCAACCCCACCTGTAGTCAGACGCCCAGGTCCAGCCATAAGAAGTATAAACCCAATGTCCACGGGTTTGATAAGGGACAAAACCTCTTTCATTTGCCATCCAAACCCGGCCATAAGAAGGGTAATTAACCCATCTTCCATAAGGACTCAGGTCATTGATAAATACATTGATATTGACATCAGGATTATTGCCATTATCATTGTTATATTGACCATTGGAGCCATCATTGTATTGATCATTATTATATTGATCATCATTCTGGTTGTTATTATATCCATTATCATTATAGCCATTGTCCGGAGGAGGCGGTTGTTCCTGCGCAATTGCCTGGCGCGAAGTGCTGCAAGAAGCAAACATTACTACTGCAAATATTGCAGGTAAAAGATTATTGATACGCTTTTTCATGATTTATAATTTTTTGATTATTTAATATTTTGATAGAAAAACTATACCTGGGTTTACTAACTAATTGTCAAAGTATTTAAGCAAGAAACATACGAACGTTTGTTAAAACCCTTTTACATTTTTTCAATCGTTAATATGACTGTAACTGCTTTAAAAGGTTACATGAGGAAACAAAATATATGAATAAAATGAAACGTGAATGATTAGTCTGCACTGAATATACGAAAAAAAAAGCTATTCAGCAAGATTCAGGGCATCTTTTTTACCTGTAAATATGTTGGCAATATCTTTTGCTTTATAAATATTGCGGTTGAACTTATTGCCTAAAATAATAATTGTAGCTGTATCTTCATATACCCTGGTGAAAACAGTATTCGAGCCATGCCATTTTCCATTATGGTAAATGAGGCTTTCATTATCATTTTTAAATAAACGCCAGGCTAAACCATAATTATGCATGGATCTTACTTCATGGCTTTGCGGCGTAAAAGCCATATCCAGCAAGTCTTTTTTAATATAAGTATGCTGATACAAACTTTTATCCCAAAGCAACAGATCGTTCACTGTGCTGTATATATTTTTATCACCATACGTACAATCAAGATGATCCATCGGGTAGGGCCGGTTGCCCATATAAGTCGGAATATAGGAAAGCGTGTCTTTAATTGAAAACACATGCGTATGTTTCATGCCGAGCGGAATAAATAAACTGTCCCGCATATATTGAGGATATGGCTGTTTGGTGATCTTTTCCAGTACAAGCGCGAGCAACATAAAATTGGTATTACAGTAATGAAAAATCCTGTCTGGTGGCGCTTGTATAGCTGGTTTATGCACGATCATAAATTGTAAAACATCTTCATTCGTTGCTTTTCTTTTTTTATCCCAGATCGAATCCATAAAATCAAGATAATTTGGCAAGCCGCTTCTGTGGTCAAGCAACATGTGAATAGTAATGCCTTTGTAGGGAAGTTCAGGGAAAAATTTCTGCAATGGATCATCCAATCCTAATCTGCCTTCTTCAATCATTTTTAAAATAGCCATTCCCGTAAAAGTTTTGGAAATGGAAGCAAGGTGAAAACCGGAACTGTCCGTAATTGGCTCTTTTGTTGCAAAATTTATATAGCCCACATATTTTTCAAAAACTACCTGGCCATTTTTTGCCACTAATATACTTCCACTAAAACCCGGCGCCAGGTTTTTTGAATAATAATCTTCTACCCGGGAATTCCAATAGGCAACTTCACTTGCAGAGAGTTTCCGGAAAGTAAAATCCGGTTTATGCAAATGCGCACTATCACTGTTTTCTGTTTGTGTATTACCGGCAGTCTGGTTACATGCATTCATAAAAAAACAAACAGCTAAAATAAATATATACATGAGGGAATGCTTCAACAATTTCATACAAAACAAAGTAAATACATCATGAGGAGATATATTTAAAGTTTTTATAGTTTCTAACAATATCTTTACAACTATTGTATGCCGATCGTATTATTTGATAATAAAAATGCACCGAATCTTTACCCGCTTGCTACTTTACAGGCGGTTGCTGATTTAAGAATGGGCATTTTTACTTTCCGGGAAAGATGGGAGAATTTTAGTGGTAAAAAAACATTCATACAATCGCGCAAATATTTATCGCCATTGTACGAAACCATCCCAAAGGCTGATTTTTTATGGATTGATGCTTCCCTTTTACCCGAAAAAGAAATTTTTGATAAAATCCTGAACCTGGAAAAAGGAGAGGCCTTAGCAGATGAAAATGGTTTAGTGGCAGGCAGGCCTTTTGATGCAATAAATGAATTAGATATTTCTGAGTTCCATACATATTTTAAAGAAATAAAGAATTGTACTGATGCACGAAAATTAAATTTCCCCTGGGAGATGATCAGGGAAAATGATGCAATTACAAGATTTGATTTTGAACATTTTACTAAAAATAATAATAGTTTATCGCTGGAAAATTTTCCGGGCAGCCAATTTATTTCACCCCAAAATATTTTTATCTGTGAAGGTGCGCAAATTAATTTCTCCATCATTGATGCCAGTGAAGGGCCGGTTTTTATTGGGAAAAATACAAAAATTATGACCGGCTGCCTTATCCGAGGGCCATTTGTTTTGGGAGAAAATAGTGTTATAAAAATGGGTGCAAAAATTTATGGAGCTACAAGTTTTGGTCCTTCATGCGTTGGCGGCGGTGAAATAAAAAATTCCATCTTCCAGGGTTATAGTAATAAGGCGCATGATGGTTATGTCGGCGACTCTGTGATCGGCAATTGGTGTAATTTTGGAGCGGGAACATCCGTGAGCAATGTAAAAAATACAGGTGGTTCAATTCATATAAAAGGTATGGATGTTGGAAAAAAACTGGGTGTTATCATGGGTGATTATTGCCGGACAGCGATCAATACTTCTATTAATACCGGAACAATCGCAGGCATTTGTTCAAATATTTTTGGCGCGGGTCTTTCACCAAATATAATCCAGGATTTTAGTTGGGGGGTTGGTCCTGTAAAGAAATATGATATAGAAAAAGCGCTGGAACATATAAGCAACTGGAAAAGTTTTAAACATGAAATTTTCACGGATGCGGAAAAAAATATTTTGAAATATATATTTGCTCAAACTAAATAAAGAAATCATGAGAAAGAAAATTGCGGCAGCAAACTGGAAAATGAATTTGACTGTTTCGGAAGGTGAAAAATTACTGGATGAAATCTTAAATGAAAATATTGAATTGAACGATCACCAGCAAGCAATTTTTGCTGTACCATTTCCCTACATGCAATTTGCACAAGAGAAAATTTCAGGCAGGAAAAATTATTTTATTTCTGCCCAGGATTGTTCTGATAAAAAATCAGGCGCATACACCGGCGAAGTTTCTGTGGATATGATCGCTTCATTGAATGTAACGCATGTCATCATCGGCCATTCTGAAAGAAGGGCAAATTTTAATGAAAGCAATTCAATGCTGGCGGAAAAATTAAACCTCATACTTGAAAAAGGTCTTACACCGATTTTCTGTTGTGGTGAATCCCTGGAACTTCGTGAATCCGGAAAACAAAATGAATTTGTAGCAAAACAAATAAAGGAATCCCTTTTTCATTTGAGCCCGGAATCAATGGAAAAAGTAATTGTTGCTTATGAACCAATCTGGGCAATAGGAACCGGGAAAACGGCCACCACCGCAGAAGCACAGGATATGCATTTTCATTTACGTACCACATTGGCCAGGCATTTCGGAGATAAAATTGCCGCTGATATCAGCATCCTGTACGGCGGAAGTGTAAAAGGAAATAATGCAGTTGAATTATTTTCTCAAAGCGATGTGGATGGCGGCCTCGTTGGCGGCGCTTCATTAAATGCACAGGAATTCTGTACCATTATTAAAAGCCTTCCTTAATGGAAATATTTTTAAAATTAATCCCTGCGCATGAATTTTAAAATTTCGTTGCAACAGGGAATGATATGGCGAAGCCTGTATTTTATTTCTTTATTGCTGGTAAATATTTTCTTTTCACGTTACCTGCAGGCCACTACAATTGGCTGGGTTTTTTACCTCACCAATATTTTTGCATTTGTGCAATTACTGGCCAGTCTTAGCCTGGAATCGGGCATCACTTTTTTCGCGGCTTCGGGAAAAATAAATGCCAATCATTTATTCTGGGTGTCTGCTGCATGGAGTTTAGTGATCGGTTTTATTTCAAGTTTCCTCTTATATTTTTACCTGCATTATTTTGGCGAACTGGATCCTGCGGCTGGCATGAAATATTTTTATTTTTCATTTTGTTATATCACGGGTTTATTACTCACCAACTATGCAACCGTTTTATTTTATGCGAAAGGTATTTTTAAGCTGCCCAATATTTTAATGGTCTGCCTGAATATTACTTTGTTGATCCTGATCCTGTATTTTTTTATGTATTCCACAAATGCAATTGATATTGTATTGAACATTTATTTTTTTTATTTCCTCTTGCAGGGCTTTATTTTATTTATAGCATATTTACTTCAAAACAAGAGCTGGCGCGAATTTGGCTGGACGAGTACCGTTGACACCAAAAAGATATTACGCTTTTCCGTGATTGCTTTAATGGCCAACACTATTTTTTTCCTGGTCTATCGGATTGATTATTGGTTTGTCCATAAAAGCCCTGTGTGCACGGATGCTGACCTGGGAAATTATATACAGGTTTCGAAGATCGGGCAAATGTTGCTGATCGTGCCGCAGATCATTGCCAGTGTTGTTTATCCCGGAACGGCGAGTGGTAAAGGCAGGGAACAATTTCATGCCGGCATCATGATCATTGCGCGCCTGCTTTCGCGGCTATTTTTAGTTGCATTGGTTGTGGCAACTTTTTTTGGCAACGCTATTTTTATCACTGTCTTTGGGGAAACTTTTGATCGCATGTGGCTTCCATTTATTATACTCATTCCGGGTATTTTTTCATTATCTGTATTGACGATGTTATCATCTTATTTTGCAGGAAAAGGAAATTTGCGGGTAAATGTTATAGGTGCTACAATTGCTTTGGTTATCGTAATTATTGGCGACTATTTTTTGGTACCTGTCTATGGAATTGTAGCCGCTGCATGCGTGAGTACAATTGCATATATGGCTAACCTGGCGTTTTCTTTACGACAATTTAAACTGGATTATAACATTAATATTATCAACTTTTTTACCTGGAAAAAATCAGATTATTCCTGGCTTAAAAAAATAACCAGTAAAGAGAAGAATTGATAAAAATTAAAATTGAATACTTTAAATACGGTTATTCAAAAAAAATTTGAAGTTCGCAAAAATGGCCTCAGAAAAAAAGCGTTAAGAAAATTTGATTGAGTGTCGTTAAGAAATGAAATTGGTGTTCCAAAAGTTGAGTTATATTAATTTGTTTGTAAGTTGTAATCCAGTCGGGATATTTTCAAAAGATTGAGCTAATTTCATTTTAGACAATCAAGCAAATTTTTAGCTTTTTTTGTGCAGCCTTGATTTTTTTTGTTTACTTTTTTGTATCAAGACAAAAAAGTAAAAATGAAATTTAAAAAATATTTTTTTTACTTTATACAAATCTGTATGATCAACGCGCTTTGGCTTACAAGTTGGTATCCAAATAAACTGGACGCGATGAATGGCGATTTTATTCAGCGCCATGCACAGGCTGTTTCATTGTTTGCCAATGTAACTGTAATCCACGCAGAGCCCGACTTTCAACATACGATGAAAGGAGAAATTTCAACTACGGTAGAAGGAAATCTCAAAGAGATCATTTTGTATTGTCCTGTTTCTAAAAGTTTTTCATTTTTATCTAAGATCATCACCGGTATCCGTTATAAGAAAATGATGAAAGCGCAGGTAAAAAGATATATCCGGCAAAACGGTTTACCGGATATTGTGCATGTGCATGTTCCCATGAAAGCCGGCATCATTGCTTTGTGGTTGAAAAAAAAATATGCTATTCCTTTTGTCGTAACGGAACATTGGGCCATATATAATGATGAAGCAAAAGATAAATTTTCCGGCCGCAATTTTATTTTTAAATCCTATACCAAAAAGATATTGGAAAAATGCAGTTTGTTTATTCCGGTTTCTGATCACCTGGGAAAAGCAGTGAATGAAATTGTTACTAAAGTTGCATACAAACCGGTACCAAATGTAGCGGACACAAATCTGTTTTTTTATAAAAAAAGTGATGGTGCGGATAATAAAGTTTTTACATTCATTCATGTATCAACGATGAAGTTTCAAAAAAATCCGCGTGGTTTAGTTAAAGCATTTTCATTTTTTGCAAAAGAAAATCCATCATCAAAATTGATTATGGTTGGTGAAAATTTTGAACCCATTGCGGAGTATGCAAATGAGCTTGGCATACCAACTGAAAATATAGAATTCACCGGCTTATTATCTTATGAGGAAGTTGCCCAAAAAATGCAAACTGCGGATGTATGCATTTTATTCAGCCGCTTTGAAAACCTTCCTTGCGTGATCATTGAAGCTTTATGTTGTGGGCTGCCTGTGATCAGTGCTGATGTTGGTGGCATTGCAGAGTTAATCAATGAAACAAATGGCGTACTTATAAAAAGTGAGGATGAAAATGCATTACTGGAAAGTATGAATAATTTGTATTCATCATATTCAAACATTGACCGCGAAAAAATCTCTGTGGAGGCTACTGCAAAATATAATTATGAAACGATAGGGAAGGAGATATACGGGCTTTATGAGGATATTATAGAAGCAAGCACAAAGCGTTCCTCCGAAACGCCTGACACTTATTCTGCGTGAGTGCTAACTACTATATGTTCCTCCGTAACATTTCTAAAACGAATGAAAGATGCTCTTCAATTTTAGATTGTTGTTAGAAAAATTATAAATCAATTGAATGTTCCAAAGGAACATTTCATTGGTAGAGATATTATTAAAAGACAGCATCGTTCCGCAGGAACGTTTTGTGTATGATAATCTGAAATAATTTAAGTTTTACATTTCGACATATTTCAATTATCCGGATAATAAAAGTAAAAATTTACCAATTCACATGAAATTTTTACCCGCTCCTTTTTCGTAAATTTGTAATCAGCAAAAATTATATGGGGAAAAAGAAAGTGCAGGAAAATGATATCGAATCTTTACCAGAAGTCCTGGAAGTGTTTGGCGCAAGGGAACATAACCTGAAAAATATTGACATCACCATTCCAAAAAATAAACTGGTTGTCTTTACCGGCGTGAGCGGCAGTGGCAAATCTTCGCTGGCATTCGACACGATCTATAATGAAGGCCAGCGCCGTTACATGGAAAGTTTCAGCGCATACGCCCGTCAATTTATGGGAGATATGGAAAGGCCGGATGTGGATGAAATAACAGGTCTCAGTCCAGTCATTTCCATCGAACAAAAAACCACGAATAAAAACCCGCGCTCTACAGTTGGTACCGTGACTGAAGTGTATGATTTTCTCCGTTTGCTCTTTGCCAGGATCGGCGAAGCTTACAGTTATAATACCGGGAAAAAAATGGTTCAGTTCAATGAATCCGAAATTGTCGCTGATATTTTTGCAAAATGTTTTAATGAAAAAATCACATTGCTTGCACCAGTTGTACGCGGGCGCAAAGGCCATTACCGCGAACTCTTTGAAGACATTCGTAAAAAAGGTTTTTTGAAAGTGCGCGTAGATGGTGAAGTGCTCGATTTGAAAGCGGGTATGCAGGTGGACAGATATAAAATGCACGACATCGAAGTGGTAATTGACCGGCTTCCCGTGGATGAAAATATGAAAAGCCGCTTGAATCAATCCGTGGAAAAAAGTTTGCAGATGGGCAAGGATCTGATGTTTTTATTATTGCATAAATCCGGTGACAAAAAAAATTCTCCGACAGATACTTTGATCCAGTATTCCAAACAATTAATGTGCGCAGAAACAGGGATTAGTTATGAAACGCCATCGCCCAATTCATTTTCATTTAATTCGCCGTATGGCGCATGCCCTGTATGTAAAGGAATTGGATCGGTATATTCGGTAAGTCTAGAAGCAATAATTCCTGACCGGAAAAAAAGTATTAGTGAGGGCGGCATAGTTCCATTGGGTGAAGAACGAGAAGCGTACATGTACAGGATCGCAGCAAAATTTGCCCGGAAAAATAAAATTAATTTACATAAACCCATTGAAGAAGTTCCGGAAAAAGCGCTGAATAAATTATTATATGGAAATGAAGCCGGCGCAGATTCTTTAGAAGATGATTTTGATGAAAGTGCATCAAAAAATGAAGATGATTTTGAAGGCTTAATTCCAAAATTAAAAAGGTGGTTCACTGCATCGGATAGCACGGAAAACATGCGGCAATGGGTTGAAAAATTCATGAATCTGAAAACCTGCCCTGAATGCAATGGCACAAGATTGAAAAAAGAAAGCCGCTGGTTTAAAGTAGATGAAAAAAATATCGCGGAACTCAGTGAAATGAATCTCGATCATTTATTTAGTTGGTTTGAAAATATTGAACAACGTTTATCGAATAAACAAAACATCATTGCTAAAGATGTAATTAAAGAAATTAGGGAAAGATTAATTTTTTTGCATGATGTTGGACTTACTTATCTTTCACTGAACAGGCCTTCGCGAACGCTGAGTGGCGGCGAATCTCAGCGCATTAGACTTGCGACGCAAATCGGCTCGCAGTTACAGGGCATCACCTATATTTTAGATGAACCATCCATTGGTTTACATCAACGCGATAATCATCGTCTGATCAAAGCATTAAAAAATTTGCGCGATATTGGTAACAGCGTTTTAGTAGTGGAACATGATAAAGATATCATGATGGCATCAGATTATATTATTGATATTGGTCCGAAGGCTGGGGTACATGGAGGTAATATTGTTGCCATGGGAATACCTGCTGAAGTGATGAATTCAAATTCTGAAACTGCCCAATATATCTCAGGAAAAAAATCCATCAAGATTCCTGATGAAAGAAGAAAAGGCTCTGGTAAATTTTTAGAATTAAAAGGTGCAAAGGGAAATAATTTAAAAAATGTGTCTGTGAAATTTCCGCTTGGAAAATTTATCGTTGTAAGTGGTGTTAGCGGAAGTGGTAAATCAACTTTAATCAACGAAACCTTATATCCTTTGCTTGCAAAGCACGCGTATAATTCAAAAGGCCTGGCACTTGAATTCAGTGATATAAAAGGTTTGGAAAATATAGATAAAGTTATTGAAATTGATCAGTCGCCCATTGGCCGTACACCAAGAAGTAACCCCGCAACTTATTGCGGATTTTTTACAGAGATCCGGATGCTTTTTGCATCAGTTCCCGAAGCAAAGATCAGGGGTTATAAACCTGGCCGTTTTTCATTCAATGTAAAAAGTGGCCGCTGCGAAAGATGCGAAGGTGGTGGCATGCGCGTGATTGAAATGAATTTTTTACCGGATGTATATGTACATTGTGATACATGCAATGGCAAAAGATATAACCGCGAAACTTTAGAGATCAGGTATAAAGGAAAATCCATTAGTGATGTGCTGGCAATGACCGTAGATGAAGCAACAGAATTTTTTCAGCCAGTTCCTTTTTTATACAGGAAAATAAAAGTGCTGAAGGAAGTCGGCCTGGGATATATTACACTTGGCCAATCTTCCGTTACACTGAGCGGGGGAGAAGCACAGCGTGTAAAGCTCGCCACCGAACTTGCCAAAAAAGATACCGGAAAAACATTTTATATTTTAGATGAACCAACAACCGGCCTGCATTTTCAGGACATACAGCATTTACTGGATGTGTTGAATAAATTAGTGGATCGTGGAAATACGGTATTGGTGATTGAGCACAATTTAGATGTCATAAAAGTTGCCGATCATATTATTGATCTTGGCCCGGAAGGCGGCGATGAAGGCGGCTTTATTTTATTTGAAGGCACGCCTGAAAATTTGATCAAAGAAAAAAATAACTCCACTGCAAAATATTTAGCGGAAGAATTTTAAACTTCGCGAAGCATTTTTTATAAATAGCTTTTATCCCCCAATTAATTTTATTATATTGTCATAAGAAATAAAATTCCTGACAATAATATTTAAGAATTTTATCCTAAAGTTCGTATGATTAAATTGAAGACAAATTTCAAAACACTAATTCATGGAATTACTTGCAATACAACAAAAAATTTTTGAAATAAGAGGCCAAAAGATAATGCTTGACTTTGACCTTGCTGCTTTATATGAAGTGGAAACAAAAGTATTGAACCAGGCAGTTTCAAGAAATAAAGATAGATTTCCCAAAGATTTTATGTTCAGGCTCACAAGAGATGAATATAATCTACTAAGGTCACAAATTGTGACCTTAGAAAGAGGTAAAGGGAAGTATAGCAAGTATAACCCTTATGCTTTTACCGAGCACGGTATAACAATGCTTGCGAGCGTGTTAAGAAGTGATACTGCCATTAAAATGAACATTGCAATTATCCGCGCTTTTATTGCCCTCAGGAAATTTGCTATTCAATACAAAGATATTCTTGAGCAATTAGATGGCTTAAAAGAAAAAATCGGTAGCCATGATGCGCAATTGAATCAAATTTATGAAGCACTTGAAAATATGCTGAACAAAAAAGTGGAAGAAGATAATTCGCAGGAAAACTGGCAGAACAGAAAACGAATTGGATTTTCGAAATAAAAAAAAAGCTTTTCAAAGGACCTCAAGTACTATCAAATTTAATCAAATAAAGATTAATAAACCCCGGTTTTAAATATTGTATTACTGCCAAGGCGCATGCTGAATGTGAGGAAAACATCCATATAACCATCCTTATCTTTCGTGTGTGCCTTATCAATATTTGGCTTCACTTTCCAGGGTTGCAGGCTGCGTGAATATAATTCTTTCGCCAGGATGGCCTGGTCCGGTGTGAGGTATTTATCAAAAAGGGAAGGATCAATATATGTTGTACTGATATCATCTATATAATCTGTAAATGTTTCGCGGATACGGATACCAGTGGACACAGCAATTTTATTATTAATAAAATATTTTACACCAATTGCTAACGGAATATAAAATTGCACAAGTGAATAGGGTTTGCGTTGTGGATATTCCGGGAAGCCCTGGCCTTCGAGATGCAATGGCGCTAATTCGATGGTTTGACCATTCAATTGTGTTTTGGGATTAAAATGAAATACACCAATTCCGCCACTCAGGAAAGGCGCCACCTGGTAAATGCCTACTGACCTGTCAAAAAAAGTCATTGGATAAAAATCAAAAGTGGCAAACCCTTCATATATAAAAGAATGAAAGCTCAGGTTCCTGTTGTATCGCCATCTTTCTAATCCGCCCTGGTTATTGATCAGGCTGTCGGCTCCATCAACACTCGTAAAACTTACACCACCAGAAAAACTGATCCACGCATTCATGTTATATGTTGCAGAAACGCCCACCAATGGCCTTACAGTTTTAAAAACATAGTCTTTTAAAAAAGGTTTCCCAATACCGATATTTCCTCCGAGGTCGCCTAAGAAATTATTGGCAGCAATCGTTCCACTTATTTCCCAATGCTGCGTGATGTCTTCAAGTGCCGTTTCTTTTTGCTTGATTTGTCCATACGAAACCATCCCTGGAAAGATTAGTGTAATGCATAAAAGAATTTTTGTGGTCATTTTCATACAAGCAGGTTCGGGGATTTCATTGGCAATATTAAGGATAAATCATATTCATTGATCAAATTTTAAATTCATTTTAATGTGTTCAATTCCATCTTCAAGATAAATATCACTTGTTTTTTTAAAACCAAGCGATTCATAAAACGACCTGAGGTACAACTGCGCGCCAATTGTTATGCCCATACCTACATACGTTGCATGTGTAAAAGAAATTGCATTTTGCATTAATTCCTTCCCGATTTGTTGTTTCCTGGAAAACATTGCAGTTACAACCCGGCCAATTGATGGTTCCGCATACATTTCCCCTGGTGGTAAGACACGCGAATAAGCAGCAAGTTTTCCATTTTGCCAGCCGCAAACATGATGTGAAGCCTGGTCATGATCATCCGCATCCTGGAAGACACAATTTTGCTCTACAACAAATACTTCGTTCCTCAGTTGAATAATGGCATATAATTCGTCGGCAGTTAATTCTGCAAAAAGTTTTATGGTCCAGTGAATGTTCAAAATGTTTAATTAAATGAATTGAGTTTCAAATATATAATTTTTATAACCGGTTTTAATCTCAGCATAGTTTTTACCAAAAAAAAAACCGGCATGCAGCCGGTCAATTTTTTTATAAAAAGAAATTTATTCCTGTACAATCAAAATAGGAATCGTTGTTTGGAAAGATAATTTTTTGGCAACGTTTGATTTAAACAATTTATGCCTGAGTGTGGTAATTTTCTGAATAAGAATGATCAGGTCAATATTCCTTTCTTCAGCAAACATTTGCAATGCTTCTTCCACATCAAACAAACGGAGGAAATAGAACTCTGGTGAAAATTCTTTAAACATTTCAACAAAGGCTACTCTCTCTTTCTCGTATTCTGATGAAATGGCAACGAAATGATTTTCATCAACATTGACAATATGCAAACTGGGCTTAAAAGTCTCTAAGAAACTTTTGATAGGTACAGAAGGTGTTGTGTTTTTTACATTTTTAAAATCTGAAGCAAGCATTACATTTTTCACTTCATGATAGACTGATTTTTCAGGAACAATTAAAATTGGGCAGGCTTTGGTTTCGGCCATTTTTAAAGTATTGCTACCCATGAATACCTGCGCAATGGCGGATTTTCCGGTGATACCCATAATGACAAGATCAGCCCGTCGGTGGCGGACAAATTTCTCCAGTTCTTCCACAAAATCTTTTGCATGTTCTGAATAAATAGTAATTTTTACCGGGCAGTTTTGCATTAATTCCTCACGGAATTTCACCAGGTCAGCATCACATTTTTCAGCATCAGGTTCTTTTTCAAAAGAATGATATAAAATCATTTCAACATCATAATGGCCAACTAATAATTTGGCGGCATACCGTGCCGCATTCATGGAAGTTTCGGAAAAGTCAACGGGTACAATAACTGTATTCATGTAATAGAATTTTGGGCGTGAAGATAAGGTAAATTCTGAATTCCTGAAATACGCGGAAAAATTTTATCAATATCCATATTTATCTTTCCATAAAGCCCTTAAAAAATTCCTGATCTCCTTCTCTCGGGGATTATTTTGAGGGGCATAAAAAACCGTTCCCTTCAGTTTTTCGGGCAAATATTCCTGGGGCGTAAAATTGCTTTCAAATGAATGTGCATATTGATAGTTTTTCCCATATCCCATTTCCTTCATAAGTCCGGTCGGTGCATTACGGATATGCAGTGGCACAGGCAAATCACCAGTAGATTTTACTGCGGAAAGCGCCGCACCGATAGCAGCATAAGCTGCATTGCTCTTCACGGAAGCCGCGAGGTATGTGGCGCATTGAGATAAGATGATTCGCGATTCCGGGTAACCAATTTTATTCACTGCATCAAAACAGGCATTGGCCAGTAAAAGCGCATTGGGATTGGCGTTTCCAATATCTTCACTCGCAAAGATCAACATGCGCCGGGCAATAAATTTTACATCCTCACCGCCTTCAATCATTCTCGCCAGCCAATAGACAGCGCCATTCGGGTCAGTGCCCCGCATGCTTTTTATAAATGCAGAAATAATATCATAATGCTGTTCTCCTTTTTTATCATAAAGTGCCACTTTCGTTTGTGCTGCACGCATCACCAATTCATCTGTTATAACTGGTTTATTTTTTTGACCGGTTTCGTCAGCACTAAAATCTATCACGAGTTCCAGCAGGTTTAATAATTTTCTTGCATCGCCGCCGGATATATTGATCAGCGCTGTAGTTTCATTTAATTCAGGGGAAATTTCTTTCAGCGTTTTATCTTTTTCAATAGCATTTTCAAGAAGCTTTGTCAACGCTTTCTCGTCCAAAGGTTTTAAAATATACACCTGGCAACGACTAAGCAGAGCCGAGTTTACTTCAAAAGAAGGATTTTCGGTGGTTGCGCCAATCAATGTAATCGTACCTTTTTCCACAGCGCCCAATAAGGCATCCTGCTGGCCTTTATTGAAACGGTGAATTTCATCAATAAATAAAATTGCGCCGCTTTGTTTTTTAGCAAGTTCAATTACTTCGCGAACATCTTTTACGCCACTGCTGATGGCGCTCAATTGATAAAACGGCGCATCCAAAGTTTGTGCAATAATATGTGCGATGGTTGTTTTACCCACACCCGGCGGCCCCCATAAAATGATTGAAGGAATTTTATTTTGTTCAATAGCAGCACGCAAAATTCCGCCTTTTCCGGTAAGATGTTCCTGCCCGATCAGCTCATCCAGGCTTGCTGGTCTTAACCGTTCTGCCAATGGCGCATTATCTTTTATTTGTCCGGCCATTCAATTTTAATTTTAAAAAAATTAAGATAGACAATTAATCCAATATGATGAAATTTTAGTGCGTGTTAAGAAGAAAAGATTCAGGCTTCATCACTGAAATAACCTGCATTTTGTTTTACTAATCTGTAGGTCCAAATGATGTGAATAGAAAGTAGGAAACAAAATATTATCAGGAACCACAATTCTGCCATGGCCACTTTTTTCATTTCATCATTGCTGAGTCCGATAGCACTTGCGCCTGATTGATTCATAAAAACTTCCAGATTTTTAATAAAAGATTCAGGGTTAAACAGCAATGCAATTCCAGGTATTAAAATGATGATGGAAAAAATAAAAGACACCAATGCATTTACCAACAACCATTCTTTCATTTTCTTTTTTACAGGTTGTTTTAAAAGAATTATTTTTTTAAAAAATGAATTGGCAAACCAGGCATATAAAACCACGCATAATAAAATAAAAAAGAATAAAAGGAAAAATGGCTGGGATAATAATAATGGAATTGAAAGTAAGAGGTTGATCGCAATGATGATACAAACAAAATTGATGATGAAGCCAAGAATACGATAAAGAATAAGATTTTTCATTGGTTAATTTCTACAACAAATTTTTAAATGGATTCGATTGAGGATGAATTTATTTTTCGCGCATCTTTAAATTCAATTCTTTCAATTGTTCTTCATCAATTGCTGAAGGTGCATCCAGCATTACATCACGGCCACTATTATTTTTAGGGAATGCAATAAAATCGCGAATGCCTTCGCTACCACCAATAATAGAACAAAGTCTGTCCAGGCCAAATGCAATTCCACCATGTGGCGGTGCGCCATATTCAAATGCATTTAGTAAAAAACCAAATTTTTGCATGGCTTCATCTTTACTCATTCCTAAAGCCGCGAACATTTTCTCCTGCAAATCTTTTTGAAAAATACGAATAGAACCGCCGCCGATTTCATTACCATTTAAAACCAAATCATAAGCATTCGCTTTTATATCCGAATATGGATGTTCTAAATAATTATTCGCATCTTTTATAGAAGGATCATTATTCAGCATCAGGTCAATTTGTTCTTTCTTAGGCGCTGTAAACGGGTGGTGGCGGGCAACCCAGCGATTGGCATTTTCATCATATTCAAATAATGGAAAATCCATGACCCATAATAATTTGAACGTTTCCTTATTTCTGAGATTCAAACGTTTTGCCATTTCAATACGCAATTCACCCGCGGCTTTGCGTGTCTTTTCTTCTTTACCTGCAAGCATTAAAATCAAATCACCGGCCCGCGCAGCACATGCATTGGCAATTGCTTCCAATTTATCTTCATCAAAAAATTTATCCACGCTACTTTTAAAACTTCCATCTGTGTTACATTTTATATACACTAAACCCTGCATTCCAATTTGTGGCCGTTTCACCCATTCCGTGAGTTCATCTGATTGTTTGCGTGTATAAAAACCACACTGTGGAACAACAATAGCGATCACCGTTTCTGCATTATCAAAAACCGGGAAACCTGCACCGGCAATAAGTTCCGGGAAAGTTTCACCATTATTTTTTTTAAAAACAGTTTTGATATTTGTCAATTCCATATCAAAACGCGTATCAGGTTTATCAATTCCATACTGCCACATGGCATCTTCCCAGGTCATTCTTTCTACCGGTTCTTCATAATCCAAATCTTTCACATCTTTAAAAACACGTTTTACCATCTTTTCAAATGTGTTTAAAATATCTTCCTGTTCCACAAAAGACATTTCACAATCTATCTGTGTAAATTCCGGCTGCCTGTCTGCACGCAGGTCTTCATCACGAAAACATTTTACAATTTGAAAATAACGATCGTAACCACTTACCATTAATAATTGCTTAAAAGTTTGCGGCGATTGTGGTAAAGCATAGAACTGACCTTCATTCATGCGTGATGGAACAACGAAATCCCGTGCACCTTCAGGGGTAGATTTAATAAGAAAAGGTGTTTCCACTTCTATAAAAGATTCTTCATGTAGATAATTTCGCACAGAACGCGTAACCGCATAACGCAATTCTAAATTCTTTTTCACTGCATTTCTCCTCAGATCAAGATACCTGTATTTCATTCTCAAATCATCTCCGCCATCAGTATCATCCTGAATTGTAAAAGGTGGAACATTTGAAATATTCAAAATTGAAAATTCACTAACCAGCACTTCAATTTTTCCGGTGGGAATATGTAGATTTTTATTTTCTCTTTCCTGTACAAAACCTTTAGCCTGTATGACAAATTCACGACCCAAAGGATTTGCATCAAGCAATGTCTGCAATTCTTCACCAAATAATAATTGAGTAATTCCATAACGGTCTCTCAAATCCACAAAACTGATCGCACCGAATTTGCGGATAGTTTGAACCCAACCACAAAGGGTAACTGTACGGTTTACATCCGTAATGCGCAAGTGGCCACAGGTATGCGTTCTATACATAAAATGATTCGTATTTATTGAATGTAAATCACCGGATTATTTTTATTCAATGATTTTTTTCAGGGCTGCAAATATAACCAAACTCAGGTTGGGAATGACATGGAATATTTGATAAAAATGAATTTAAAAATAGCTGAAAGCAGAATTTCACTGTATCGCTTAATTGTTTTGTCTTATTTTTGCGCCATTATTAAAAATTTATATGTCAGTATTAGTCAATAAAAATTCAAAAGTAATTGTTCAGGGATTTACAGGAACGGAAGGAAGTTTTCATGCAAGTCAGATGATTGAATATGGAACCCAGGTAGTTGGAGGCGTAACGCCCGGAAAAGGTGGAACCACGCATTTGGAAAGACCTGTATTCAACACAGTGACTGATGCTGTAAAACAAACAGGCGCTGATGTGAGTATCATTTTCGTACCACCTGCATTTGCAGCCGATGCGATCATGGAAGCAGCAGATGCCGGAATTTCTCTGGTAGTCTGTATTACAGAAGGCATCCCCGTTCAGGATATGGTGAAAGTGAAAAATTATTTACTGGAAACAAAGACTCGTTTGATCGGGCCAAACTGCCCAGGCATTATTACTGCCGGCGAAGCTAAAATTGGTATTATGCCGGGTTTTATTTTTAAACCGGGGCGTATTGGTATTGTTTCAAAATCCGGGACACTTACCTATGAAGCCGCTGACCAGGTAGTGAAAGCCGGCCTTGGAATTAGTACAGCGATTGGAATTGGTGGTGACCCGATCATTGGAACAACTACGAGAGAAGCAGTTGAATTATTAATGAATGATCCCGAAACGGATGGCATTGTGATGATTGGTGAAATCGGCGGAAATATGGAAGCAAATGCTGCCAACTGGATTAAAGAAAATAACAGAAAACCTGTTGTCGGATTTATTGCTGGTCAAACAGCACCTCCCGGCAGAAGGATGGGACATGCAGGCGCAATCGTTGGTGGCGAGGATGATACTGCCGCTGCAAAAATGCGTATTTTGAAAGCCTGTGGTGTGGCCGTTGCGGAAAGTCCGGCTGATATTGGAAAAACGATGCTGGAAGCTTTGAAAAAATAAATTTATTTTAAAGAAATACACACCCTGTAATGCAGGGTTTTTTTATGCCATTGGAATCGTTTATGTAAAAATTATTTTCCCTGCATCTTACCTTTAAATTCCTTAATTTGTCATTCTAAACTGATCACATGAAGTTTTGTAAAAGTATTTTTTTATTGACCATATTTATTTCCACATTGAGTTTTGCCCAAAATAAAGACAGCGCATTTGCAAAGGAATGGCAGGAAATTGATACTTTGATACTCAAAAACAATTTACCAAAAACAGCACTGGAAAAAATTAATGCTGTTTATAAAAAAGCCCAGGACCAGCACTTGCCGGCAGAAGTGATCAAAGCACTTATTTACAGGATAAGTTTACAAAATACGGTACAGGAAACAGATGCCAACAATGAAATTATTGAATTATCCAGCGAAATTAATAAGAATGATAATACTGCCGCAAAAGCCATCCTGCATTCGATCCTGGCTCAAAAATATGTAGAGATTTATAATAGGGACAGGTGGCGAATCAGTCAGCGTTCAGAAACAATTTTATTTAAAAAGGAAGATGTAAATACCTGGAGTAACGATGACTTTTTAAAAGCCATTAATGAAAATTTCAAAGCTTCTTTAGAAGATGCAACTCTTTTACAAAAGATTTCACTCAATGAATTTAATGCCATCATCATTGCAGGCAATACAAGAAACCTGCGTCCAACCTTATATGATTTACTGGCGCATGAAGCTTTGGATTATTATAAAAATCCTATAGAACCCAATACAAATTCTGCATTTGCATTTACATTAAATAATCCGGACATTTTTGCAACGGCAGCAGCATTTACTGCCCATGATTTTAATTCTGAAGATTCCACTTCTTCCATGTTGAAAGCATTGAAATTGTTTCAGCAATTAATCGCATTCCATCAAAATGATAAAGACCTCAACGCCTTTATTGATGTGGATTTAGAAAGATTAGAATGGGAGAAGCAAAAAACAATTCTTCCGGCAAAAGAAGATTTATATAAAAATGCCATTGAAAATATTACGGATAAATTCCCCAATGAAATTGCTTCAGAAGAAGCCTGGTATATCCTTGCTCAAATGCTGGCAAATAAAGCAAATGATGATAAAAGTAATAATGATTCTTTGAATAAATATGGGTTGGTAAAAGCCAAAGAATTAATTGAACAGCGGTTGAAAATACAGCCTGCACTCGGCAAAGGGAATAGTGATATGCAGGCGCTGCTCAACAGTATTATTTCAGTACAGGTAAATGCAAAAATTGAAGCAGTGAATGTACCGGATCAACCATTTCGCATGTTTTTGCAATATAAAAATTTCAACACTTTATATGCAAGAATTCTTACAGAGAATGATGTAGAAAAATTATGGAAAAAATACAACAATGATGAAGCCTGGTCATTTATTTCAAAACTTTCATTTCTCAATAATTTTACACAGGCATTGCCACAGGAAGGCGATTATAAAAATCATTCTGTCGAAGTAAAAGTGGATGGCATGCAACCTGGTGATTACTATTTGCTTGGCTCAGACACCAGTGATTTTAATGCTTCACATAAACTTTTCCTGGTAAAATTTACCGTTTCTAACCTTGCATGTATCAATAATGTGGATGATTATTTTGTTATGAATCGTGATTCAGGTGAACCACTTAAAAACGTATCTGCAAAATTTTCCTGGAATGAATGGACTACATCCGGAAATAAATATTTACCCCAAACATATTATACTCAATCTGATAAAAATGGACAGTTCAAAAAGCCGGATTTTAAAAATGAAAGGCCAGTTTATAATTTAGACATTTCTCTTTCTTATAAAAATGATCATTTAGCGATAAATGAAGGGCAAAATAATTATTATAACTCTTTTGATAACAATAAAGATGTAGATAAATATGACGATCAGCAGAAATATAATGAAGACAATGCAACAGTCTATTTCTTTGCAGATCGTGCCATTTACCGTCCAGGACAAACAGTTTATTTTAAAGGAATTGGTGTCACAAAAAATGTCAAAACTTTAAAAACGCAAATACTTTCTTATAAAGATTCCATAACAGTTTTCCTGGATGATGCCAATAGTAAAACAATTGATTCTATTAAATGCAGTTTCAATGAATTCGGTTCGATTGCCGGGAAATTCATCTTACCACAAAATGTTTTGACAGGTGATTTTAGTATTTATACCGATGCATTTGATGCAAAAAATGACCTTGATTTTAAAGTGGAAGAATATAAACGCCCGAAATTTTTTATAGCATTTGATACGGTGAAAACAGCCATGCAACTCAATGACACAATTCACATAACCGGCCATGCTACTGCATTTGCGGGAAATGCAATTGACGGCGCCAAAGTGGAATATACAGTTACACGCAAAACAAGATTTATTTATCCCTGGATGTTTTGGAGATATCTGTACCCAACTTCCCCTGACTTACAAATAACTACAGGAATTGCACAATCAGATATGAATGGAAATTTTGAAATTTATTTCCCAGCAATTCCGGATTCAACTTTATCAAAAAGTACCAAGCCTGTTTTTGATTACGAAATTGAAGCCACTGTTACAGACATCAATGGTGAAACGCATGATCTGAATACAACAGTTTCGATTGGTTACCAATCTATATTTTTAAATATAAATACGCCTGCCAATACGGAAATTTCATCATTCAAAAACATCCAAATTTCTGCAGAAAATTTCTCCGGGAAGGAACAGCATGTGCAAACTCATTTCACAATGTCACCTTTGCAGGCACCTGCAGAAGCAAAGCGGGAAAGATTATGGGAAATGCCTGATCTGTTTATTTATTCTCAAACAGATTACGAAAATTATTTTCCGTACGATGAATATAAAAATGAAAATGATTATCACACATGGACAGTCCTTTCACCCATTGTTGATACAACGATTATTACGCAAGACAGTTCAGGTATTTCAATCAATAATACTGCTTTAAAACAAGGTTGGTATTTGATGGAAGCAATCACTATTGATAAAAACGGCGACAGCATTATTGATAAAAAATATGTGTTGCTGAATGATAAAAATAAAAATGAGATACCTGTACCTCAATATAAATGGTCTTCTGTTTTGAAAGCAGGTGTGCAACCGGGAGAAACAGCAGGCATTAAAGTCGGTAGTTCAGAAAAAGATGTTTTTCTAATTCAGGCTGTTAATCATAATACGGATAAAGGAGTTTCTGCTGATTACAATTTTGTTGAAATAAATGCAGGCAAAACAACCTTAAATTATACAGCCAAAGAAACAGACAGGGCAGGAGTTGGTTTGTTTTATGCATTTATAAAACACAATCGTTTCTTCACCGGCGGCATGAATATTTACATGCCATATATAGATAAGAATTTGCAAATAAGTTATGAAACTTTCCGGAATAAAATGGATCCCGGCAGTAAAGAAACATGGACTGTAAAAGTTGCAGGAAGCAATGCTACAAAGGTTTCTGCGGAATTATGTACCGCCATGTATGATGCATCGCTCGATCAGTTTGTGCCACATTCCTGGGATCTTCCAAACCTGTGGCCTACTGGATATGTGTATAATCGCTGGAATAATTTGAACACGTTTACTACTTCGAATGAAACTCAAAACTATCATGCTTCTTCTGATAACTATTTTTCAAAAAGTTATGATCAATTAGTTACAAGTGCGGATATGTATTGGTATCGAAATGGTTATTTTAATAAAGCATTTAATCAGTTATCCCCGGCTTTAGAGGGAAAAGCGGCGGGAGTTTTAGTAAATAGTGATGCTTCATTAAATGAAGTGATTATTGTAAGGAAGGAGAATAAATCTGAAGATACAATAAAGGATAAAAGCAATATTAAAACACCCATTGAGCCCGTTCAAATTCGTCGTGACTTTAATGAAACAGCTTTCTTTTTTCCACAATTACACGCGGATAGTGCCGGTAATTATTCCTTTAGTTTCACCATGCCCGAATCTCTCACGCAATGGAAATGGTTGTCACTGGCGCATACAAAAGACCTGGCATTTGGTTACAGGATGGAAGACAATATTGTTACACAGAAAAAATTAATGGTTCAGCCAAATATGCCACGTTTTTTACGCGAAGGTGATCGCATGGAATTTTCAACAAAGATTAGCAACATGAGTGACAGCGCAGTGAAAGGCGTTGTGTCTATGCAATTATTTGATGCAGAAACAATGCAACCTGTTGATGGACTTTTCAATAACGTTTTTCCCGATCAGTATTTTTCAGCGGATGCAGGAAAAAGCATTTCAATTTCTTTTCCTGTACAAATTCCTTTCTCCTATTTGAAACCTTTGACCTGGCGTTTTGTGGCAAAGACAAGTACATTAAGTGACGGAGAAGAAAATACATTACCTGTTTTAAGTAACAGGATGCTGGTGACAGAATCATTGCCATTATTTATAAAAGGTGATACCACACAACATTTTGTTTTTGAAAAATTGGCCAACAATACCAGCGCCACTTTACAAACACAATCAATCACTGTAGAATATACCGCGAATCCGGTGTGGTATGCAGTACAAGCACTTCCTTACCTCGCAGAATTTCCTTATGAATGTGCGGAGCAATTGTTCAATCGTTATTATGCAAATTCATTAGCAGGTTTTCTCTTAGCACAACATCCACGTATAAAAGAAGTGATTGAAAAATGGCAGGCAGATTCTGCGAACTCAAAAAATAGTTTGCTTAGCAATCTTCAAAAAAATGAAGCACTGAAACAAATTCTTTTAGAAGAAACTCCCTGGGTATTGAATGCAGAAAATGAAAATACCCAAAAGAAAAATATTGCTTTACTATTTGATATGAATTCGATGCAGAATGGCCTGGAATCCGCCATGGCAAAGCTTCAGCAAAGTCAAATGGCAAGTGGTGGTTTCGCCTGGTTCAAAGGCGGGAGAGAAGATCGGTACATCACGCAATACATTCTTACAGGCATCGGGCGATTAAAAAAATTGCACGCTTTGCGCAATGAAGATGAGTCAAAACTCGATGAGATCACAAGAAAGGCTTTAACCTGGCTGGATAATCAAATGGTGGAAGAATATAATGAGAATAAAAAGAATAAATCCACAACAGATTATATAAGCCAGTTCCAAATTCAATATATGTACATGCGCAGTTATTTTACAGATATTCCTGTTGCAAATAAAACGGCGTATAACTTTTATTTTCAGCAATGTATGCGCACCTGGAATAAACAATCCAATTATATGAAAGCCATGATCGGCATGATGCTGATGCAGACAAACCAGGAAAAATTTGTAGCTGAAAATATTTTTAAATCCATACTGGAAAATGGTATTGAAACAAAAGACCGAGGCATGTATTGGAAAACAAATGCGTATGCGTATTACTGGTATGATGCGCCTATTGAAAGACAATCATTATTTATAGAATTAGGAAATGAATTGGCTAAATATAAAAATGATGCGTCTTATGATGCAGCGATCAATGAAATGAAAACCTGGCTGATTTTGCAAAAACAAACCAATAACTGGAAAACCACCAAAGCCACGGCTGATGCATGTTTCGCGCTGCTCTGGAATAATGGCGCACCATTACCGGAACGTTCTGTTTCTATCAAAATGGGCAATATTATTTTGCCAAATGCGGATACGAAAACAGAAGCAGGCAGTGGTTACTGGCAGGAAATAATTAATGGGAAAAATGCAGATAATTCATTGGGCAATATTACAGTTACAACTACATCAGATAATATTTTAAATAAATCAAAAGGCGTTTCTTACGGCGCAGTTTACTGGCAGTATTTTGAAGACATGGATAAAATTACCAGCGCAGAAACTCCTTTATCACTTATCAAAAATTTGTTTGTTGAAAAGACAAGTGATGCGGGAAAAGTGTTGGTGCCGATAAATGAAAATGATGTGGTTCATGTTGGTGACAAAGTTGTTTTAAGAATGGTTTTAAAATCAGACCGCGACATGGAATACATTCATTTAAAAGATGGAAGAGCATCTTCGATGGAACCGTTAAATGTATTGAGTGGTTATAAATGGCAGGACGGACTTGGATATTATGAAGCCACGAAAGATGCGAGTACAAACTTTTTTATCAGTCACCTCAATAAAGGAACGTATGTTTTTGAGTACCCCGTTTATATTACACAAAAAGGCACATTTTCAGTTGGCATAGCTACCATTCAATGTATGTATGCACCTGAGTTTTCTGCCCATAGCAATGGTATAAAATTAGTAGTTGAATAATTTTTTATAAGATGCAGGTAAAATATATATGCCTGCATCTTTTATTTTTTATACAACTTTTAAAATGCGTAATTTTATTCCATGCAATTATTATCCGCACAACAAATGCAGCAATGGGATGCATGGACGATCGCGCATGAACCCTTAGAATCACTGCAACTCATGGAAAGAGCAGCCATGGCATGTGTTGAGTTTTTAGAAGAAAATAATTTATTAAATAACCCTATAAAAATCTTTTGCGGAAAAGGCAATAATGGGGGAGATGGCCTTGCCATTGCACGGCTTTTAATTTTAAAAGGATATGATCCTGCGATTTTCATTGTTGAAATGGGAAGTCTTGGCAGCGTTGATTTCCAGACTAATTTGCAAAAGTTGCATAGCGTTTCAACGAATATTCATTTTATACAATCAACTGAATTTTTTCCTTCTATAGAAAAAAATGATCTCATAATTGATTCATTACTTGGTTTGGGTCTTGACAGGCCATTGCATGGTTTGTATGCGGAACTGGTGAATCATATCAATCAATTCAATGCAACTGTTGTTTCAATTGATTTACCAACGGGTATGTTTTGTGATAAGAGTTCCATTAAAAATCAAATCATCAAAGCCAACTATACGCTCACTTTTCAATCATTGAAATTATGTTTTCTAATGGCTGAAAATGCATCTTTTGCCGGGCATGTTTCTATTATGAATATTGGTTTGTCACCGGAATTTTTAGATACAATCAACACGGATATATTTTTAATTTCTGAAAGCCTAGCGAAAAACATTTATAAACCCAGGCCGGATTTTGCACATAAGGGAACATGTGGCCATGCATTGCTTATTGCCGGAAGTAAAGGAAAAATGGGCGCCGCCGTACTTTGTAGCAAAGCTTGCCTGCATGCAGGAGCCGGATTGGTAACCGTAAAAATACCACACAATGAAATATCCATTTTACAAATAAGTACACCGGAAGCTATGTGCCTTATTGAGGATAAAATTGATTTTGAAAAATACCAGTCTGCCGGCATAGGCCCAGGGTTGGGAAAAGAAAAGCCAGCATTTGATTTATTAAAATCATTACTTCATTCTTCCTTATCAAAATATGTTATTGATGCAGATGCATTAAATTTAATTGCAGAAAATCCGGAATTTATTGAACTAATTTCTGAAAACGCAGTGATCACGCCACATCCCAAAGAATTTGACAGGCTTTTCGGTGAAATGCAAAATGATTTTGAGCGCTTTGAAAAAGCTATTTCACTTTCCCAAAAATATGCATTCACCATTGTTTTAAAAGGTCATCATACATGCGTAGCAAAAAATGGAAAAGCTTTTTTTAATCTAACCGGGAATTCCGGAATGGCTACTGGTGGCATGGGAGATGCATTAACCGGAATCATTACTTCTTTATTAGCACAAGGCTACAATTCACTGGATGCGGCAATCCTGGGCGTTTACCTGCATGGACTTGCAGGCGATCTTTCACTTCAGGAACAATCTGTTGAAAGCTTATTACCTTCCGATTTAATTGATTATTTAGGGCAGGCATTTAAGCAATTGCATTTCCCATATACATAGTGTGGAAATATAATTGCATGAAATCCAATTTAAACGCGCCTTTTTTCCTCAATTCCCCTATTTTTGCCGACCTAAATAAATAACCCTTTTTATTATGTCGTTTAATACAATTGTACTTTTGGTACCGGCAATGGGCCTTATTGGCCTTCTTTATACTTTCCTGAAATTCAAATGGGTAGAAAAGCAGGACCCGGGAAATGAAAGAATGAAAGAGATCAGTAAGTACATTGCTGAAGGCGCAATGGCCTTTTTGAAAGCAGAATGGAAAGTACTCACTTATTTTGTAATAATCGTCGCGGTTTTACTGGCATTTATGTCCACTACAAACCCAAATTCACACTGGAGCATTTCCATCGCGTTTATTATGGGCGCTGTTTGCAGCGCTACCGCAGGTTATATCGGAATGCGTGTAGCCACTAAAGCAAATACACGTACAGCACATGCTGCAAGAACAAGTTTATCAAAAGCATTAAATGTTTCATTTACCGGTGGATCTGTTATGGGACTTGGCGTAGCCGGCCTGGCCGTACTTGGCCTGGGTGGTTTATTTATTATTTTAAAAGAAATTTTTGCCCCGGCATCCGGCGCAAATTCTGAAGATATGGTTCGTACCATTGAAATACTCACAGGATTTTCACTGGGTGCTGAATCCATCGCGCTTTTTGCACGCGTTGGAGGTGGTATATATACTAAAGCGGCTGATGTGGGCGCTGACCTTGTGGGAAAAGTAGAAGCCGGCATTCCCGAAGATGATCCCCGTAACCCCGCAACCATTGCGGATAATGTGGGTGATAATGTGGGTGACGTGGCTGGTATGGGTGCTGACTTGTTTGGTTCTTATGTGGCTACAGTTTTAGCAACAATGGTGCTCGGACAAGAAACTATATCCGTGGATAAATTTGGTGGCTTTGCACCAATATTATTGCCCATGATGATCGCCGGTGTCGGCATTTTATTTTCCATTGTGGGAACATTCTTTGTGCGCGTGAGTGATACAGCAGGGATCAATACATCCAATGTTCAAAAAGCATTGAATATGGGTAACTGGGGTTCAATTGTTTTAACCGCAATTGCCTGTATAGGCCTGGTCTATTACATTCTTCCGGACACCATGAGTTTAAGAAATTCAGAGTTTACCAAATGGGGTGTACTCGGGGCTATTGGAGTAGGACTTGCAGTAGGTACTTTAATGAGTCTTATCACTGAATATTACACTGCCATGGGCAAACGCCCGGTGATGAGTATTATCAGGCAATCTGCAACCGGGCATGCAACGAATATTATTTCTGGTCTTGCAGTGGGTATGGAATCTACTTTATTGCCTATCCTGGTTTTAGCGGCCGGTATATGGGGTTCATATTATTGCGCAGGCCTTTATGGCGTTGCTATTGCCGCCGCAGGTATGATGGCCACAACTGCCATGCAGCTTGCCATTGATGCATTTGGCCCGATAGCGGACAACGCAGGAGGTATTGCAGAAATGAGTGAATTACCTAAAGAAGTGCGTGAAAAAACAGACGTGCTCGATGCTGTAGGAAATACAACGGCAGCAAGCGGAAAAGGATTTGCTATTGCATCTGCCGCATTGACTGCACTTGCATTGTTTGCTGCTTATGTTGGTGTGATTCAGCACAACGGTTATGCCATGACGGGTATTGATATTTATAAAGCAGATGTATTGGCCAGTTTATTTGTAGGTGCAATGATTCCTTTTATTTTCTCCTCATTAGCGATCCGCGCCGTAGGCGAAGCTGCTATGGCAATGGTGGAAGAAGTGCGTCGCCAGTTCAGGACAATACCTGGAATTATGGAAGGCACAGGAAAACCTGAGTATGAAAAATGTGTAGCTATTTCAACAGATGCATCACTTAAAAAAATGATGTGGCCGGGCGCTATTGCAATTGTTTCACCGATTATTATTGGATTTCTTTTAGGCCCTGAAGCATTGGGTGGTTTTCTCGCAGGTGCAACCGTGAGCGGTGTGTTGATGGGTATGTTTCAAAATAATGCGGGTGGTGCCTGGGATAATGCAAAAAAATCTTTTGAGAAAGGCGTTGATATAAATGGCCAGATGTATTATAAAAAATCGGAGCCGCACAAAGCGTCTGTTACTGGTGATACAGTGGGCGATCCATTTAAAGATACTTCCGGTCCTTCTATGAATATTTTGATCAAATTAATGTCTATTGTTTCTTTGGTACTTGCACCAACATTGGCGCAGGTCTTTATAGACAAACAACCTGTAAGCCATGTGCAATCAACAATTTCGGCAGTTCCTGGTTCAAATATAATTACGGATAATTCAAGTGCAGAAGGTTCTCTGAATGCAGCCGGCGATTTTGTTTATAATGAAGGTGATATGGTAAATGTAGATTTACCAGGTGGCACAACAGTTACGCTTGGGAAAAATACTTCATTATATTCTTTGGTAGAAATGCTGAAAAATAATGACCAGGAATTATTGAATTCTTCAAAATGGTTTTCACTGCAAGGTGTTTATTTTGAATCCGGGAAAATGGATTTAAAACCGGGCTCAGAAAATGTTTTACAAAATGTAGCAACTATTTTAAAAGCATATCCTGCAGTAAAATTAAAAATGGGTGGCTATACGGATAACACCGGAGATAGTGTACCAAATGTTGCTTTGAGTGGACAGCGTGCAGAAACAGCGATGAATGCTTTAGTGAAAATGGGTGTTGACGCTTCAAGATTAAAAGCGGAAGGGTATGGTCCACAATTTCCAGTAGCAGATAATTTAACGCCGGAAGGAAGAGCAAAAAATCGCCGCATAGATATCCGCGTTACGGAGAAATAATTTCTTCTGCATATTTTTATTTTAAAAATTCGTAATACTTTTTCAAAAAAAATTGAAAAAGTATTTTTAAATCATGGAGTTGCCAAAATGAATAATCAATTCCGGGATTCAGTTTTCGTTTAATTATCTTTGACAACTATGGAAAATATCCGCAATTTCTGCATTATTGCTCACATTGATCACGGCAAAAGTACGCTGGCGGACAGGCTGCTGGAACATACGCATACGATTGGCGAACGTCAAATGATGAACCAGGTTTTGGATGATATGGACCTCGAAAGAGAAAAAGGCATTACGATAAAAAGTCATGCCATTCAGATGCAATATATTTATAAGGACAAACCTTATGTTTTTAACCTCATTGATACGCCCGGCCACGTTGATTTTAGTTATGAAGTGAGCCGCGCACTCGCAGCTTGCGAAGGTGTTCTTTTACTCGTAGATGCGACGCAGGGCATTCAGGCACAAACAATCAGCAATCTTTACCTGGCAATTGAAAATGATTTGGAAATCATTCCAGTCATTAATAAAATTGATATGGATGGTGCGATGATCCCGGAAGTAAGGGACCAGATCATCGAACTCATTGGCTGCAAAGAATCTGATATTTTATTGGCGAGTGGTAAAGCAGGTATTGGTATTGAAGAAGTATTAGCTGCCGTGATTGAAAGAATCCCTGCGCCTAAAGGAGATCCTGCTGCACCTTTACAAGCTTTGATTTTTGACAGTGTATTTAATAGTTTCAGGGGAATCATTGCATACTTCCGCATCTTCAATGGCACTTTGAAAAAAGGGGATAAGATAGAATTTGTAGCAACAGGTGAAGAATATTTTGCTGATGAAGTTGGTGTTTTAAAAATGGGCCTGATTCCCACAAAAGATATTTCCGCAGGAAATGTGGGCTACATTATTACCGGGATAAAAAATGCCAAAGAAGTAAAAGTTGGTGATACGATTACGCTTGCTGCAAATCCTGCTCCCATGATCCAGGGTTTTGAAGAAGTGAAGCCCATGGTTTTTGCAGGAATTTTTCCCGTGGTTACAGAAGATTTTGAAGAGTTGCGGGATTGTATGGATAAATTACAACTCAATGATGCGTCGCTCACCTTTGAGCTGGAAACCTCGCAGGCACTGGGTTTTGGCTTTCGTTGCGGGTTTTTGGGATTGCTTCACATGGAAATAATCCAGGAAAGATTGGAGCGTGAATTTAACCAGACAGTTATTACAACTGTTCCGAACGTAAGCTTTCATACTTATACGACGCGGCAGGAAAAAATCATTGTAAATAATCCCGCGCAAATGCCGGATACTACGAAGATTGATCATATAGATGAACCTTTTATTAAAGCACAAATCATTACACTGCCGGATTATATCGGTAATATCATGACTTTATGTTTGGGTAAAAGAGGCAACCTTATTAATCAAAGTTACCTTACCGCAACACGTGTTGAATTGATTTTTGAAATGCCATTGACAGAAATCGTTTTTGATTTTTATGATAAATTAAAAAGTTCTACACGCGGCTATGCTTCTTTTGATTATCATCCAATTGGTTACAGGCCAGCAGATATTGTGAAGATGGATATACTATTGAACAATGAAAAAGTGGATGCACTTAGCGCCCTTATACATCGTGGTCGGTCACAGGATTTTGGTAGAAAATTGTGCGAAAAATTAAAAGAATTATTACCAAGGCAACAATTTCAAATAGCCATCCAGGCTGCTATTGGCGCCAAAGTAATTGCGCGGGAAAGTATCAGTGCAATGCGAAAAGATGTGACTGCAAAATGTTATGGTGGCGATATCAGCCGGAAACGCAAGTTGCTGGAAAAACAAAAAGAAGGTAAAAAAAGAATGCGTCAAATTGGTAATGTAGAAATTCCGCAGGAAGCTTTTTTGGCCGTTTTAAAATTGGATTAGGATTATAGATTTTAAGATTAAAATATTTTTTTATTCCCTTTTATACCATGTAAGAATTACTATTGAAAGTTTACTAATTCACTCTAATTTAATATTCTTTCAAACCATCCAACGAATTTGGTGGCACTTTCTTTTTTGGAACTGTTTCTTTTTTTTGATTTTTTTCTGATTGTTGTAACAACTCATCTTCATTTGGATTCCCGGATTCATCGAAGAGTGGCTTGGGCACTGGTTCTTGGCCTAATTGTATTTTATCATGAAAGGCTGTGTCAATATGCAACCAACGTCCATCTGTCCATTTGAATGCTTCAAAATCTCCATCAGGTACAAGTGTAAACTTTTTCTGTGATTCATTCGTTTCACTTACGAGATGATCAAAGAGAATGAGTTTGGTTTCGGGATCATAATTTAAACGCGTACCCGCATCTTTTTTAAACTCCATTAAAAAACGATACACAGGTTGTGGCGCTTTTAAACTATCATTTTTATAATCAAAAAACCGGCCGCCAAAAACAGGTTTGCCTGCGTCATCGAAAGTTAAAACTTCCAGCCATTTCCGGGTGGACATAAAATCATTATCATCAAATCCGAATAGTGTGTAATATTTTTTCTCCTTGTATTCGTTCATGATCAGGTTGTAATAAATCGCGCCGATCCAGTTTAAATTGGTACGCACTGAGTCCACAGGGTTTTCTGCGTAATCGCTCATATCCAATAAAGGAAATAATTTTAAAGAGCCATCTTTTGTGCGCATTTGAATAGCACCTTTCTGCCTGAAATAACTTTCATCCCTTTTTAATTCCCAGGTAAAAATCCGGAAGGAACTATCAGGCGCCATTAATTGAGAGACTGTTATTATAGAATCAAAAGGAAAGTAAAATGAATTATTGATTTTTAAAGCCTGTACAAATTTCCGGGTAAATAAACTATCTGCTTCAAAACGCGTACTTGCTTCTTCTGCAAACACCATATTCTTTGCAGGCGGGGACATTTCGCTTTCCAGGGATTTCAATTCTACCAGGTCAGCAGGAGAAATTTTTTGCGCTTGTAAATTAGATATAGTGAAGAGTAAAAAAACAAGAATGATTTTATACATATACAAAACTATGACTTAGCCTGCATTGTGTACGCTAAGCTGAACTGATTATTATGAATGAAAGGAAATTTAGGCTTTTATTAAACGAACTTTTAAAATTTATTTTTAAAATGGTTTAGAAATTTTTAATTTCTTCTTCAAAAATATCTTTCGAAATATTAAGTGTTTTGAGGTTTGTGTGAATATGAAGTATAGGAATCTCTTTATATTTAGATCTTAATGTGATCGTTCTTGTTAATCTTTTTGGGTGACCTTTGGGATAATTATAATGATCATGAGAAGCTTTTGTTCTTTCATATACCAGGCCAATGCTTTCTAACCAGGCAATAAATCTTTTTGTTGAAATTTGTTTAATACCCATACGCTCAACATACCGGAACTATCCAGTTTTCATTAAACTGAGTTCGCAGAAACCCGCCTGGAATATTCAGTTCAACTTTTACCGGAGGTTCAGGTTTTTTTGCATTTTGAATAAATGTCCATCCATTTTTTAATAAATCTTCATGTAAAGAATTATTTTCTTTACAGTCTTCTAAATATGCATTCATTACCTCATCAAATCCAATTTTAGCTTCCTCAATACTGTCACCATAAGAAGAAAGATTTAGTGAAGGACAAAAAGCTACAAAGTATAATCCTTCCTGGAAAACCAACACATTTAATTGCAGTTCAATGACATTTTCAGTATCATGGGTTTCAATGTAATTGTTCATAACTTAGTAATATATTTCATAAAGATATAGAATTGATTGGAAAATACATTTCAGGAATACTTCTCTAACAAGTACCTGGAATATTCCTCTTTATCTAAATCATGAGGAATATTGCTACCAAATGTTATACTTTTTACAAATGGTGAAATTTCAATTCCTTTTTTATAAGTTTCAGCTTCCAGGTTTTCAAGATACTTTTCGACCATTTGCGAAATGCTGATATTTTTGGCAGAAACAATTTTTTTTGCTTTTTCAATTATTTTTTTATCGAGCGTCAATACCAATTTTTATGCATAAATATTTTTTATGAAAACACATTCAAAACGTCTTGTCTGATGAATCATTTTCTTCTAAACCAATATCATTTTAATCATCCCAGTATTGAAGGCAGGAACAATATTCTTTGAAAATGCAATTAGGCGCATCTCCAGAACAATAACCGAAAGTCATAAAACCACTATTTACAATTGTAATTCCCTGGTTGAGTGTATCTACCATAAATTTATACCGCAAAGGCCAGGGTAATTTTTCTGGTAAATCTATACCTGAATTCCAGGAATAAAGCAATTTTTCAAAAGCCTTGCAAATTAATTTCATATCCCGAAGAGATAATTGTTTGGTTGGCGGGAAATCTGATGATTTCAATCCGCAGAAATAACCAAATGCATGCTCTGGCAATTCTCCACTTACCCATCTTTCAATTTCCTCAAAATGCTCTTCAAGCGTTTGCTCTTCCAGACTTTCATATTCATTTAATATTTTCTCCCTACGACAAGCGGCTTTTATATCGGATAGCAAGTAAGGAGTATATGGATGCATTATGAGTTATTTGAAATTTACATGCAAGTAAAATACGCATTTTATTTTAAAATATAAATGAAATTTCAACATTTTTTTTTGGAAAACATCAACAATGCAAAAGCAATAAATCCTTTTATAGAATGTAATTATTTGAGAATCGTTGCAAAATCATACAAGCTTTCAAACCTTGCATCTATATCTGCTTGCGGAAAAAGTGTCTCTGGGTGTGTAGTGGCCATAAAAATTGTATGCATGCCGGCATTGCGGCCAAAGCGCATATCGCTCATCTTATTACCAGCAATAATACTTTTTTGAAGATCTATTTCCGGAAAATCTTTCATGGCTTGTAAAGCCATACCCGGATTGGGTTTCCGGTTATGAGAAAGATTATCTAAATCAGGTGCAAAATAAATTTTATCAATACGTCCTCCGGATTTTTGAATTTCATCCAGCATAAAATGATGAATAGAATACAAGTCTTCTTCCGTCATTATTTTTCTTCCAATACCTCGTTGATTGGTCACGATGATGATCCTTCCAAAATATTTTTTCAATAAGGCAATTGCTTTCAGTACTCCCGGCAAAAAAATAAATTCGTCTTTATGTAAAATATAATTATCTTTTTTCTCCTCGTTGATCACGCCATCGCGATCGAGAAAAAGCGTCCATGTTTTATTAATTTTAGCGAGGTTCAACATGTTTGTACAATTTATTTCAATTCTTCCTGTGCTCTTTCATAATCTTCCGGGATGCCGATATCTATGAAATAGGCATCCTGCACATCGCCATATAAGTTCTTTTTTTCCGGGGCATTTTCCAAATAATCTTTTTCAAATGAAAATGTTTCAGGCCATGATTGTTTTAAAAATGAAGGTACATTCAATACATATATTCCGCCATTGATCAGGCCTTCTGTATATTTTTTCTTTTCATTAAAACGCAACACTTTTTTTTCTTCATCAATTTCCACCACGCCATAACGCTCAAAATTTTGCATGGGTTTTAAAGCAATCGTACAATCTGCATTTTTTTCTTCATGCAGGCTGAAAAGTGCAGTTACATTCACTTTGAATAAAGTGTCGCCATTTAATATCAATACATTTTCCGCGTGTGCTTTTTTTATTGATAAATGAATTGCACCTCCTGTGCCTAAAGATTTATCTTCTATTACAAATGAAGAATCTAATTCAGGAAACTCATTTTGTATATGATTTGAAATCATCTCGTGCAGGAAACCTACAGAAAAAATAAATCGCTGAATATTTTGACTGCGTAAATATTCAATGATGTAATTAATAAAAGGTTTTCCATTTACAGGTGCCATACATTTTGGTAAACCGGGAACAGTATTTCTTAGCCGTGTACCCAAACCGCCCGCTAAAATAATGGCTTCGCTCATTAATAGAATTATGCAGCTTTATGAAAATAGTTTTTCTTCCACGAGTTCGCAAATAATATGGCCTAATAAAATATGACATTCCTGTATGCGCGGCGTAATTTTTGATGGCGCTAAAAAGATCAATTTGCAATAGTCATTCATAACACCACCATGCAAACCAGTAAATCCGATGGTGATCATTTTATTTTCACGCGCGACTTTTAATGCCTGTACAATATTTTCAGAATTTCCGGAAGTGCTGAATGCAACCAACACATCACCTTCATTCCCTATTCCTTCTACTAGTCTTGCATAAACAGATTCAAAACCATAATCATTTGCTACGGCAGTGAGATAAGAAGTATTACAGTGCAAAGCCTCAGCAGGTAAGGCTTTCCGGTCTTTATAAAACCTGCCTGAAAATTCTGCTGCCAAATGTTGCGCATCCGCAGCGCTGCCACCATTTCCACAAAAAAGTACTTTACAACCTTTTGCAAAAGCGCCTGAAATTAAATTGACAGCTTCAATAATTTTTTCATGGAGTTGTTCATCTGCAAACATTTCTTGTTTCAATTTTGCAGATTCGGAAATGATATGTTTAATTTTTTCTTTCATCTTTATTTTATTGAGCGGTCCAGCTATTCAATCCTTGTTTAGTGAAATGAAATTGTTTGACATCACCACCAAATTGTGTCAATGATTTAATAACCTCATAACGTGTATTTCCGGGGCAGTAAAAAATCATAAAACCACCTCCACCGGCGCCGCTAATCTTACCACCGTTTGCACCGGCATTAATAGCGGCTGTATAGATTTTTTCAATTTTTTCATTCGAAATATTTTCAGCCATTTTTCTTTTTTGGATAAATCCAAAATTTAAAATTTCACCGATCTCGTGTAAACGGCCCTGCAACAAAGCTTCTTTCATTCGGAAAGCCTGTTCTTTCAAAGAATGCATGGCATCAATGGAAGATTGATTTTTTTGCAACACATTCTTTTGCTGTTCTTTAATGATCGCCGCAGATTCACGGCTTGTGGAAGTATAGAACAAGACTAAATTATTTTCTAATTCATTTAAATATTCCTGTTTGATGCGCAACGGATTTACAATTACTTTTTCATCCGTAAAAAACTCCATGAAATTGATGCCACCAAAAGTTGCTGCATACTGATCCTGCTTTCCACCGGCAAGGCCCAAATCTTTGCGCTCTATTTCATACGCATATTTAGCAATGTCATATTCACCCAAAGGTAGTTTCAGCATTTCAGCAAAAGCGCCAATGATTGCAACCACTAAAGTAGAAGATGTACCCAGACCGCTTCCCGCAGGTGCATCTACAAAAGTACTCAAACGAAATGCAACAGGCGGCAATTTATAATCTTTTAAAATACGGTTATAAACACTTTTCAATAAATCCAGTTCGCCTGTGTAAGGCATTTGCTGAGATACAGGATATGACTGCGTTTCGTTACGGTCATTTGCTTCAATGATGATATTATTTCCAGTAATTTCTTCAATGCTCGCATTCGCATATAAAGATATGCTGGCATTTAAAATAGCACCACCAAATTCTTCACTGTAGGGGCTCACGTCTGTGCCGCCACCTGCCAAACCAATGCGTAAAGGAGCCCTGCTTCTGTAGATCATACATTAAAACTTTACCTGGATTATTTAAAGAAATATAAAAAAATTACTGCGCTAAATCAACTATTGTGTTCACCAATATTTCCCAGCTATATTTCTTTTTTTCTTCACGAAGGTGCGGCAAAAAAAAGTTTTCGCCTAATGAAAATAGTTCTTCTATTTTTTCTGCAATAGATAATGCATTAGGCTCAGCAACTAACCCGCTTTTATAGTCAGGCACCATATCCGGCAAACCTCCAACGTTTGTTACGAGCATGGGTTTTTCAAAATGATAGGCGAGGGGTGTTACTCCACTTTGTGTGGCATTACGATAAGGTTGCACCACGAAGTCTGCCGCGCATAAATAATATTTCACTTCACTGTCAGGGATAAAAGAAGTTTTCAAAATGAGTTGCGGTGCTATTTTCAGTGAATCAATCAATTCATTGTATGGTTTTTCATCTTCATAAAATTCACCAGCGATCAATAATTTAATGTGTTGATTATTTTCTTTCTCTTGCAAAATTTTCATCGCTTCGAGTAATATATCCAGCCCTTTATATTTCCGGATAAAGCCAAAAAATAAAATAATTTTTTCATCTGAAGTGATTTTTAAAAAATTCCTTGCTTTTTCTTTCGAAATAATATCGCCAAAATTATCATACAAAGGATGCACCACGCAGCGCGCCGGTTTATTCGTAAAAGTGCGTAAATCTTTTAAAACCTTTTCACTCATAGTAACGAAAGCATCAACAGTTTTTAAAAAATATTTTGTAAAGGAAGTATCGCCCGGCCTTTTTTCATGCGGGAGCACGTTGTCCGTAATAGCAATGATCTTTGTATGATTATTTTTTTTGATTCGCCGGAGAATTGTGCCCAGCGCAGGCCCCATGAAAGGAAGCCAGTAACGCACCACGACGATATCAGGCTTCATTTTTTTCAATTCATTTCCAACACTGAGCCAGTTAAGCGGATTAATAGAATTAATTCGAACTTTAATATCAATGTCCTTAGGAGCAGGCTCACTTGAAAATTGTGTAGTACCCGGAAAAAGAAAGCCTGGATATTGCAATGAAAAAGTATAAATAGAAGCATCATGACCTGTTTGTTGAAATGCTCTTGCAAGCCGTTCATCAAAAGACGCAAGGCCACCACGAAGCGGGTGTGCAGGTCCTATAATAATTATTTTAAGCATGGAAGGAGATGGCATTCATTATAAAAATAAAAGAAACGGTTAATCCAGGCCAATCTTTTTTTCAATAAGGTATGTATTCCTGTCAGCAGAACTTCGGGAAATTAATTCTGCTAAAAATCCTGCAAGGAATAATTGAAGGCCAAGTATCATGGCAGTAAGGCCGATATAAAAAGCTGGCCTGTTTGTTAATGCAAAATTTGGATTTACAAATTTGCCAACAATCAAATAAATGCTGCTGATAAAGCCCACAATAAAACAGAGCATACCATAAAGTCCAAAAAAATGCATGGGCCTTTTTCCAAATTTGCTGACGAAAGTTATAGTTGATAAATCGAGGAAACCATTTACAAATCGTTCCCAGCCAAACTTTGTAACGCCATATTTTCGTGGCCTGTGTTCCACCACTTTTTCACCAATTTTCCGAAAGCCTGCCCATTTCGCCAATACAGGAATATAGCGGTGCATTTCACCATAGACCTCAATACTTTTCACCACTTTTTTCTTATATGCTTTAAGGCCGCAATTAAAATCATGCAGTTTTATTCCGGAACTTCTGCGAGCCGTCGCGTTGAATAATTTGGATGGTAAATTTTTAGTCAGTTTATTATCATAGCGCTTTTTTTTCCATCCGCTAACAAGGTCAAAATTTTCTTCAATGATCATTTTGCGAAGGCCGGGAATTTCATCCGGAGAATCCTGCATGTCTGCATCCATTGTGATAACAACGTCTCCCTGTGCGGCTTTGAAGCCTTCATTGAGTGCGGCAGATTTCCCGTAATTGCGTTGAAAACGTATCGCTTTGATATGTTCATTATTTGCAGACAGTGTATTAATAACATCCCAACTATCGTCCGTACTGCCATCATCTATAAAAATAATTTCATAAGAAAAATGATTTTCTTCCATTACGCGGATTATCCAGTCGCAAAGTTCCGGCAGTGATTCTTCTTCATTCAATAAAGGGATAATCAATGAAATGTCCATCCTTAAAAATTACATTTGAATTTGTTGGCCAAAGGGATCCTGTGGTTGCTTTTTTGCAAATGCTGCGCCTAAAAGTGATGCAATGGCGCCAACAATTGCGAATATTATAAGAATACCTCCAACAGCTAAAGGCACAAAAAACCGGCGCGCAATATCAATTCCACTTTGTATTTGTTCATCAGATAATTTTCCCTGTTCCTGCATTCGCTGTTTTGCAATGATCATCCCTTTATCCACTATATCAGGAAAAATAAAAAGCACCGATAAAAGTGTGTAAACAGAAAATAATGCAGTGACAACCATGGCAGTTTTAAAACCATGTGAGAAAACATTTCCAAAAGTTACATTCGCATTCATTTGCTTAGCATAACTAATACAACTCCAAATAACAGCGACAAAAAGTATTGCATATTGAACAGAACCTAATGACTGGTTCATTTCTTGACCCATAAAATAAACAACTAATCCAAAAACAATCATAATTAGTGTTATCACAATGCCTTTTACAATTGGGGTGGTAATTTTCTCTTCCATGTTTTATAATTTAATTAAAAAAAGTGTGTTTATTTTTAGCAAAAATGCCTTTGACTGAGCCATTCAATTTTATACCAAAAAAAGCTGAATTTTTGGAACGGCTGTAATTATTTTTTTCATCAAAAACAAAATTTCCATTTCTTTTATAGATCGAAAGTTCTGCATGCATACCTTCTTCCAGGCTGGTCGAAGGTAAGTTAAATATTTTTCGTGCATTGGTGGAAAACAGTTCTATAAGTTGTTCATCAGTCAGTGTTGGTAAAATAGTATTGATCACGGCAAAACAGGTTTGCAAACCGATCATTCCAAATTTCGCGTATTCAAATTCCATCGTTTTTTCATCCCAGTTATGTGGCTGATGATGCGTTGCAATGCAATCTACATCTCCATTTAAAACTGCTTTTCGCAAAGCCATCATATCAGCCCGGCTGCGCAGGGGAGGAGACAGTTTCAGGTTGGTGTCATAATCTTCGAGGTCTTCGTCACAAAAAAACAAATGATAGGGCGTTACCGAACAAGAGACTTGCAACCCGGCTTTTTTAGCTTTTTTTATAAGGGCAACTGAAGACGCTGTGCTGACGCCGGTGATATGCAATTTCGAACCCGTATATGCCAGTAATTCCAAATCCCTTTCTATGATTAGTTTTTCTGCCATAGCCGGAATTCCCGGAAGCCCGAGCCTCGTGGAAATAATGCCTTCATGCATCAGTCCGGATTTTGCAATACTTTTATCCACCGGCACTTGAATGATTGTAGCATCAATGGCTTTAATATATTCCAGGCCTTTTACGAGTAAGCCGCCTGATTGCACAGGTGAAGTGCCATCCGTAAATGCAATGGCGCCACTTTTATACATATCATACATTTCCGCCAGGTCTTTGCCTTCTATGTTTTTAGAAACAGCACCCAGCGGTTGGATATTTACGGAAAGGTTTTTAGATTTTTCTACAATATATTCGACAGAGGTTTTTTTATCCGTAACAGGATTTGTTTCGGGTAAAATAAAAACGCGCGTATAACCACCATGTGCCGCAGCGTTGCTGCCAGATTCGAGGGTTTCATTTTGCTCATATCCTGGATCACAGAAATTGGAAAAAATATCCACCCAGCCGGGCGAAACTGAATACGATTTTAAATCAATGATCTCTGTTTTTTCTTTTGGTGGAGCAATGTTTCTGCTGATCTTTTTGATGATACCATTCTCAACCAGGATGTCTTTAACGAGACCGTTCAATGAGGATTGCGGGTCAGTGATTTTTACATTTTTCAGTAAAATAAGCATGCGTTGGGTCAGAAAATTTGATGCAAGATAAGATGAAATTTATTAAAAGCGGTTACATTTGCAGCGCTCTTAAATAACAGGAGTAAAAACGGGTAGTGGCGCAGCCCGGTAGCGCACACGTCTGGGGGGCGTGGGGTCGCAAGTTCGAATCTTGTCTACCCGACTTTGAAAAGTTGTCTATAAGGCAGCTTTTTTTTGTTTGTAAAAAAATCAGCTAATTATTTTTTCTTAGTGATTTGATTTTTTGAATGAATATGATCTGAATAGCACGTTAATCAAAAATAAATTTCACAGGTCATAAAGATTTAATACTAATTATTTTCCTATAATTAATATTATGTTAAGTAGCATTTCCTTAATCCATCCTTTTTAAAAGCTTAAATCAAAACTGCCAGCTCAGGGCCGGCAGTTTTTTTGGGAAGAAGTATTTTTATTTTTAATCTTTATACTTATCGTGTTCAGCATCGTACAGATGAAACTTTGCATCATATTTATCGTAATCTTTCGGGTTCGTGCCTTTGCTTTTATCCCTTTTCCAGATATATAAATTAGCCAGGTAATCAACTGTGCGGTTAAGGCTGTTTGACTCATTTTTAGTTCTGTCTGTTTTCACTTTCAGAATATTATAAGCCTGCTCCAGGTAATCTATAGATTTATCTGCATAAATCATTTGTTGTACCACAACGGAATCTCTTCGTTTTTTCAACACAGGTGATTCGCCTCTCAAATCGTAAAAACGCTGATCCAAAACACCAAAAAGATTGTAAGTCAGCACGCCGGCATTGAACATGTAAATACCATTTTGTTCCTGAGCAAAAGCTTTGGCATAGGCATCGGCAGACATTAAACTAAGATTTACCTGTTGAAGACTATCCATATCTTTTACCTTGTCTTTGTCAGGCTGTGCAAACATCTCCGCATAAGCGATGTAATCTTTGGCTTTTAAAGTTCCCGCTGCATCATCCTGCTGGTATTTGGCCATCATCTCTTTCAAATCGGATGTTTCACCTAAAAAATTTACATCAAACTGGCTCCAGGTAGCTGCATCATTCGGGTATAATTCTTTAGCAATCGCCAAATATTTTTTAAAGTCCGCTTCATTTTTTTTCTGTGTATCGTAGTTCAATATGAACTTATACATTTCTTCAAAATCTTTTCCACCGATTTTTTCATCAGCTAACTTTTTATACCGAATGACAGCTTCATCTGCCTTACCTGCATTTTGTGCCGCGTAACCTGTATAAAGAATTGTGGTGGTATCAATTTTGATTTTATTTTCACTAAAGCCATTTTCATTGGCAAATGCGCTCATCTCTTCGGCTATCTTAAAATTATTAAATGATTCATCCCATTTACTGTTCATAAATTCTTCCCGCCCATTATTGAAAGCCGCTGAATACATGATCCCGATTGGCCTTGGGCCTTCTTCTTTCAGGTCTTTTAATGTAGGATCTTTAGCCACATATTCATGTAATGCTTCCAATGCTTTTTCACCGGCATCCGGGTATTGCAGATGCAGGGATGAGTCAGCATATAATTCACTGTACACAATCAGTTTGTACATATATGTTTTGGCATTGTCTTTCGCTTTTTCATCCACCATTAATTTGTCCAGTTCAGCCTTTGCCTTATCAAATTTTTGTTGCGCGATATATAATGTTATCGCATTGTAATTTTGGGAAAATGCACCTGCGGATAATGAAATACATAAAATTGCCAGGATAAGTTTTTTCATTTTTTATACTTTTTTGTTTAATAAATATTAAATTGATGGTGAATCAATTTCATTGGTCTCGGAATCATTGGATTCGTTATTTTCATCGTTGTTTTCAGTGTTCTCACTATTTTCATCGGTAGAAATTTCCTGCACTTCTACTTCTTCCGGTTCATTCACTTTTGAAATAGCAGCTATTTCATCTCCTGCATCGAGGCGGATTAAAATCACGCCCTGTGTGGCTCTGCCGGATTCCTTGATATTTGCAACACTTGTTCTTAGTGTGATGCCGGATTTGCATGTAATGATCAAATCTTCATTTTCTGCCACATCCAAAATACCTACTAAATTACCGGTTTTTTCTGTGATATTAATGGTCTTCACACCTTTCCCTCCCCTGTTAGTAACCCGGTATTCATCGGCTGAAGTTCTTTTTCCATAGCCTTTTTCGCTCACAACCAAAACCGTTTTTCCACTTTCCTCTTTATTGACACATATCATGCCAATCACTTCATCCGTTTTTCCATTGACAGTGATACCGTTTACGCCTATTGCACCACGGCCTGTTGGCCTTACTTTTTCTTCAGGGAAACGTATAGCACGACCACTTTTCAGTGCCATCATCACCTGTTGTGAACCGTCTGTCATGCGCGCTTCCAACAATTCATCTCCATCCATAATATTGATGGCATTGATACCATTTTGCCGGGGCCGGCTAAAACCTTCCAGTTTTGTTTTCTTAATAATTCCTTTGCGCGTACAAAGAATGATATAATTATTTTCAATGAACTCTTTATCTTCCAGGGATTTTACTGCAATAATCGCTTTCACATTATCATCCTGTGGAATTTGTATGAGATTTTGAATGGCGCGACCCTTGCCTTGTTTTTCACCGTCAGGTATCTCATATACTTTCATCCAGAAACACCTTCCTTTTTCCGTGAAAAATAAAAGTGTATGATGTGTAGATGCAACAAACAAATGCTCTACATAATCTTCATTCCGCGTTTTACTTCCAATGGCGCCTCGTCCTCCCCTGCGCTGCTGCCGGTATTCTGTAGCCGGGGTCCTTTTAATATAACCTAAATTGGAGATAGTAATCACAACGTCCTCCTCTTCAATCAAATCCTCCATTCTCATTTCGTCAGCGAGGTATTGAATTTCCGTTCTTCTCGCATCTCCAAATTTTTCTTTTACTTCTAAAAGTTCTTTTTTTATAAGATCATAACGAAGCACTTCATCTCCAAGTAATGTTTCAAGCGCTTGTATTAGTAACATGAGTTGTTCGTATTCATCCTTGATTTTATCCCGCTCCATTCCGGTAAGGCGCTGAAGCCTTAATTCAAGAATGGCTTTTGCCTGTATTTCATCTATACCCCAACCAGCATCCACCAAATTTGCTTTCGCTATATCTGGCGTGGCTGATGCACGAATAAGGCGGATGACTTCATCCAGATGATCGAGCGCCAATAAATAGCCCAATAGAATATGAGCTCTTTCCCTGGCTTTCCTCAATTCAAATTTTGCCCGGCGAATCACCACTTCCATCCTGAATTCTACGAATTCTGAGATCAGGTCCCGGAGATTTAAAATCTTTGGCCGGCCTTTCGTCAGGGCTACATTATTGATACCATAACTGGTTTGTAGCTCAGTATATTTATATAATTTATTTACAACTACATTCGCAACTCCATCTCTTTTGAGATCAATAACAATCCTTGTGCCTTCCCGGTTATTGCTTTCATTGTTAATATGCGCAATGCCATCAATAATTTTTCCATTTACGAGTTGGCCGATTTTATCGGTCAGCGTATCCCTGTTGACCTGGTAAGGAACTTCTGTAATAATAATTTGCTCCCGGCCACTTGCTTTTGTTTCAATCGTTGTTTTGCCACGAAGTACTACCCTGCCTCTTCCTGTCATCAGGCCGGCACGCACACCTTCCATCCCATAAATAATTCCACCTGTTGGGAAGTCCGGCGCTTTTACAAATTTCATCAGTTCCTCAACTGTTATTTCCTTGTCTTCAATATAAGCGATACAACCATCTACCACTTCACCGAGGTTGTGCGGCATCATATTCGTGGCCATTCCCACAGCAATTCCACTGCTTCCATTGATCAATAATTGAGGAATCCGGGAAGGTAAAACCGTTGGCTCTTCCAGTGAATCATCAAAATTTAATTGCATATCCACGGTGTCTTTTTCAATATCCTCCAACATGGCTTCGGCCAGCTTTTGCAGCCTTACTTCCGTATAACGCATGGCGGCAGGCATGTCACCATCCTGGTTGCCAAAGTTACCCTGGCCATCCACCATAGTATAGCGTACAGTCCAGTCCTGCGCCATTCTTACTAACGTATCGTAAATAGAAGCATCACCATGCGGGTGATATTTTCCCATCACTTCACCCACGATACGGGCAGATTTTTTATATGGACGATTACTGTAATTGGCGAGTTCGCGCATACCAAATAAAACACGGCGGTGTACGGGTTTGAAGCCATCACGCACATCGGGCAATGCACGGCCAACGATCACGGACATAGAATAATCTATGTAAGCCGTTTTCATCTGATCTTCAATATTGATTTGTATAACTCTGTCTGTATCGGTCGTTTCCGGCGGGAGGTTTTGTTCTTCCATTATTTAATTTTAGAAAAAATAGGACGCCTTTTTGAAGGCTTGCAAATCTATGAATTTGAAGCTGAAATTCCGCATACAAAATATTCATTTATTAAATGATTTTCCACAAATTGAATGACGATACAAATATCAACGGTTATACTGGTATCTCTTTAAGCCTTATTTATGAAAAAGCAAATATCACATTTGGTACGTTTATTGAATAATGCTTATAGAAATAACCATTTTTTTACAATAAATCGCTTAAAAAAGCATTTAGGTAAAGGGATGAAAAATAACCGGTAATACTTTTCAACTCAACTTCGCATTATGCAACAATATCAGCTTCTAAGAGACAATAAGGAATCAGGACCTTATACTGCATCAGCACTCATCGAAAAAGGTTTAAAGCCTTATGATTTGATTTGGGCAAAAGGTAAAACCGCTGCCTGGCAATATCCCAGTGAAGTGAATGAATTAAAAGCGTTCGCGCCAATTATTGAGGAACAACCATTTGACCGGTTTTATAAAAAACCTCAAATTAAAGTAGTATCTGAAACCCCGGTATTCAATGAATCACCTGTAGAAACTAAAGTTGCAGCAGTTGAGCAGACTAAAATGCCTGTTGCAAAACCACGTATCCGTATTCGTGCAGACTGGAAAAGAATAGATGCAAAACCAACAGAACAAATTGAACCTGAAAAAAATATAGTTCCCGAAAAAAATATTCCGGTTTTAGAAAATGAAAGAGCTTCAACAAATGCACCCGCCTGGCAATCTGCTCTAAACAATTGGGAAAAAAATAAACCTCAAAGTACAGAAGCATCAAAAGAATTACAAACAACAGCAACCAGCTTCTATGCCACCAATGAACAGGAAGAAGGTGGAATGCTGGCAACTATCGGAAAAACTGGTTTTTATATAAAAAATAAAGCTGCGGTAAGCATTGCTGCTTCATTTATACTTTTACTCGGCGGCGGTTATTTTGTATCTGGTTATTTACAAAGTCAAAAAGATTTACCCGCTAAAATCAGCCAGGCTGTTGTGCCTAAAAACACGATTCCTGTTGTTGCTCAAAACGAGAACGCACAACAAACAATTAATAATATTTCCGATGAGCAAAATAAACCGGCTGTAAAAACTGCTGTAATAACAATTCCGGTTCAAAGCAAAACCGCCGGCAACAATGCAAACCAGGCACTTGCCGTAAAAAATACAGTAAAAGATCAACCCGTAAAACAAACAGGATTTAAAGGCCAGCCTGATCAAAATAAAGTTGTAACAAAGCAAGTAAACTCAACAAATATTCCTGTTACAAATACTGTGGCATCAACTCCAAAAAAAGTGATCACGAAAGATATTGAAACTGTTGCGCCACCCAAAAAATCTGATGTAGTAATAGCATCCAGCAAATCAACAGATGATAACGTAATTAAAAATTATATTACTATTCAACCTTCCGGTGAAAATATAAATGGTGCTGTAAGTTATAATTATAAAGTAAGTAATATTAGCCAGACAAAACTTGACCTGGTGATGATAGATCTTCAATATTTCGATGCATCCGGGAAATTCCAGAAAGGGCAAACTGTATATGTAAAGAACCTTTCTCCTGACCAGGCCGTAATGGTTACACCGCCAGATGCTAAGCAAGCTGCAAAAATTACCTGTAAAGTTTCTATGGTAAGTGCGCCGCAAAAAAACCTTTACCTGATCGCCGATTAAGTTTTTTAAAATTCCGGCATTACCTTCGTTGCTTTACATAAGCAAAAGAAAAAGTATGCCATCTTCAAATCAAATCGTTTTATTTGGTGCTGGAAAATCCGCCGGGGTTTTAATTGAATATTTAAAAAATATTAGCGCAAAAAATAAATGGAATATTGTTGTTGCGGATTATGATTTACAAGTCGTTCAACAAAAAGTTGGTGAACACGAATTTGTCAAAGCCACACAAATCAATATCAATGATGTGGATGCCAGGCAATCATTAGTACAATCTGCCACTGTAGTTATTTCTATGTTGCCGCACGCTTTGCATTATTTGATAGCGCAGGATTGTATTTTATTTTCCAAACATTTATTGACCGCTTCTTATATAGACGAAAAGATCAGGGAGCTTGAAAACGAGATCAAATCAAAAGGTTTAATTTTTCTTTGTGAAATGGGCCTCGACCCGGGCATTGATCACATGAGTGCTATGAAAATCCTGGATTCTATTAAAAAAGAAAATGGAATTGTCACTTCTTTTAAATCGCATTGCGGTGGTCTTGTTGCACCAGAAAGTGATGATAATCCATGGCGTTACAAAATAAGTTGGAATCCCAGGAATATCGTGCTTGCGGGTAAAGCCGGTGCTGAGTTCATAGAAAATGGTGAAAAAATAAAATGCACATATAATGAAGTTTTTTCAGGCCATTCGCAAGTGAAAATTAATGATGAAATGGTATTGGCCTATTATCCCAACCGCGATTCATTAAGTTATATTTCTTTGTATTATTTGGAAAAAGCGCAAACATTCGTTCGTACTACTTTACGTTACCCCGAATTTATTGAAGGCTGGAAATACATTGTATCACTGCGTTTCACAGATGAGACACTCATGCATGATACAGCTAAAATGACCACTGCAGATTTTTTTAAAGCGCATTTAGAGCAGTTTGGATTTTCAAACCCTGATTTTCCTTTTACCAAAGAAGATTTTGGTTTTGAAAATAATGCGCCTTCAAAAGAAAAATTATTCATTCAGCAAATGGAATTTTTGGGATTAAATGAACAACAAATTATTGAACGTGGTCATTGCAGTGCAGCAGACATTTTTCAATCCATCCTGGAAACGAAAATGAAGTTGCATCCCACAGATAAAGACATGATCGTGATGCTGCATGAAATTGAATGTGTGATCAATAATGCACCTAAAAAAATCCATAGCTGCCTTGTTGTAAAAGGTGAGAACAGCACATTGACCGCTATGGCAAAAACAGTGGGTTTACCACTCGGCATTGCAGCCACATTGATACTTGAAGGAAAATTAAATTTAACCGGTTTGCATATACCTGTATTGCCTGAAATTTATATCCCGGTTTTAGAAAGACTCGAAGAAGAAGGTATCAAATTTAATGAAACAATTTCCTGATTTTTACCTGTCTCTGAATAATTACTTCAGTCGGTTTAAATATTTTTTTAACTCTTCAATTCCTTTTGTGGCGGGCTTTTCAATGGCTATAAGATTATTGACATTTCCGGTAAAAGGGATTTTTTTATCAACCACAAACTTTGGAATTCCATAAGGTGCACATTGCAATAATCCTGCAGCAGGATATACTACCAGGGAAGTACCCATTACCACAAAAATTTCTGCTTCGGCCGTAATTCGCATTGCCTCTTCAATCATCGGAACAGCTTCGCCAAACCACACAATATGCGGGCGTAATTGCCCGCCATCTCCTGCCCTGTCTCCTATTTTAATATCATTTTCTATATCAAAAAATTGATACAAATTATTTTCACTGCGCATTTTAAAAATCTCTCCATGTAAATGAAGAACATTTTTACTTCCGGCACGTTCATGCAAGTCGTCAATATTTTGTGTGATGATCGTAACATTAAAATCTTCCTGCCATTCAGCCAATGCAAGATGCGCCGCATTAGGTTTTGCTAAAGCCACATCTCTCCTTCTTTGATTATAAAATTCAAGTACATTTTCCGGATCTTTTTTCCATCCTTCGGGTGATGCCACATCTTCAATTTTATAGCCCATCCATAAACCATCTGCATCCCGAAAAGTTCTTATACCACTTTCCGCACTGATGCCAGCACCGGTAAAAACAACTAATTTTTTTTTCAACTTTATTTTTTATGATTACTCATTTCCAGTACTTTTTCCCATTCTTCATCACGCACTTTTTGTACCGATAATCTTCCTAATCTCACAAGATCCATTTGTGCCAAATCCTTTTCATTTTTAATATCAGCTAATGATACCGGGTTTTTTAATTTCTTAAAAGGCTTAACGCAAACGCTTACCCAGCGGTCATCTTCCGTGGTTGGATCCGGGAAAAATGGCTTAGAAACTTTTGCAATTCCTACTATTTCCATGCCTTCATTGCTATGGTAATAAAAAGCCTGGTCGCCTTTTTTCATCCCCATTAAATTAAGCCTTGCTGCATAATTGCGCACACCGTCCCAGGTTGTTTCCTTATCTTTTTGTAACTGCTCCCAACTATATACAGCGGGTTCAGATTTCACGAGCCAGTAAGCCATATTTTTTCTTTAAATGTAAAAAAATTAAATGAGTTGACGCGCTTTTATTTCTAAATATTTATTGATCACATTTACAGTTAATTTTTCCGGTGCAGTCAATATAGAAATAATTCCTGCCTGTGACAATTCTTTTACGATTTGTCTTTTCCCCGCAATAAAATTTTCTGCCAATGTTTTATTATATACATCTTCAATATCCAAATTTTTTTGATTGGCCAGTTTTTCCAACTCTGTATTTTCAAAAAAAACAATGACCAGCAAATGATAGGAAGAAATCTTTTTCAAAAAAGGCAATTGCCTGCGCATGCTGTTGACCGATTCAAAATTTGTATATAAAATAATGAGACTTCTTTGATTCACCCTTCGCCTCAGCAAAATATATAACTTTTCAAAATCACTTTCTAAATACCTGGTTTTTTGCCTGTATAAAGTTTCGAGAATGCGTTGCATTTGAATGCCTTTTTTATCAGCAGGAATAAATGCGCTGATGCTTTCTGCAAAAGTGATGAGCCCTGCGCGATCCTCTTTCAATAAAGCAATATTGCTTAAAACAAGTGAAGCATTAATGGCATAATCCAATAAACTCAATCCTTCAAAAGGCATTTTCATCACGCGGCTTTTATCAATGACATTATATACCTGCTGGCTTTTCTCTTCTGTATAATTGTTCATCATAAACTGGCCTTTGCGTGCCGTCGCTTTCCAGTTCATCTTTCGAAAATCATCACCGGCTACATATTCTTTAATTTGCTCAAACTCCATGCTGTGGCCGATCCTGCGGATCAGTTTGAGTCCCGCATCCACGAGTTGATTGCTGATTGCAAAGAGCTGGAACTTGTGTAATTGCAAATATGATGGGTAAACCGGCACATTGTACGAATCTCCAAATTGGTAACGTCGCTTAAAAATTCCAATTAGTCCACTTACAAATAAATTTGTTTTACCGAAATTATATTCACCTCTTTTTACAGGCCGTAAATGATATATTAAATTTTGTGTTTCACCGGCCTTCATAGAAAAATCATAATGCACATCCCGCCGCTGAAACTGGTGTGGCACTTCATCAATCACTTCCAGTTTTATTGGAAATGGATATTTATTTTCAATGGTTAATTTAATTTCATTTTGATCTCCGTTACTCAATCTTTTCGCATGCGTACGCATGGCAAAAACAAAGGCTTTTGTGAAAAATAATTGAACATAATCCAGTAATGCAAAGAGTATAAAAGTGCCTACAAATATATAAGGTAAAACGCCTAGCCATTCTATAAAAAAACGCACAATAAAAAAAGTTATACAAATGATCAATAACACATAGAACCGTTGCCTGGTATATAATGCACTAATGTAAGTATGATAAAACTTTTTCAAAAAAATAAAGATTATTTATATAAAAAATCAACGTGGCACTTCTATCTTTTTTACAATTTCATTTAAAACATCTGCGGAATTTGCACCTTCCATTTCTTTTTCCGGCGTTAAGATGATGCGGTGTGAAAGCACAGGTGAAAGCACTTCTATGATATCATCCGGTGTAATAAAATCGCGGCCATTCAAAGCTGCAGAAGCTTTGGCACAATTCAATATGGCGATAGATGCACGCGGACTTGCGCCAAGAAATAAACCATTATTATTCCTGGTTTCCTGCACAATGTCCGCAATGTATTGAAGTACTTTTTCCTCGACATGAATTCCGCTCACCTGCTTCCTGTATTGTATCACCTGGCTTCCGGTTAAAACTTTTTGCACAGTTTGTAACAACTCATGTGCATTTGAAGTATTAGCCATTTTCAAAATTCCCATTTCATCCTGCGCAGTTGGATATGGTACAATTATTTTTATTAGAAACCTGTCTAATTGCGCTTCGGGTAAACGATAAGTGCCTTCATGTTCTATCGGGTTTTGTGTAGCGCAAACCATAAATGGTTCCTCCATTTTATACGTAGTGCCATCATAACTGATTTGCCTTTCCTCCATCACTTCAAATAATGCAGCCTGGGTTTTTGCCGGTGCCCTGTTGATCTCATCTATTAAAATTAATTGTCCAAATACAGGCCCTTTTCTAAAACTGAAATTGGTCGTTTGCGGGTTAAATACAGAAGTGCCGATCACATCACTCGGCATCAGGTCGGGTGTAAATTGAATCCGGCTGAAAGGCACGTCCAGGCAGCGTGCCAGCAATTTCGCAGTAAGTGTTTTTGCAACTCCCGGCACGCCTTCAATCAGTACATGGCCATCAGCCAATAGTGCAACCATGAGCAGGTGAATCATATTTTCCTGCCCGACAATTACTTTCGCAATTTCTGTTTTGATGTTGCGAATCGTTTCAGAGAAATTATTTGTGTCCATATTTATTTCCATCGTTTTTATTTTTTGGAATAGTTGTAAAAATCATCAATATTATTGGATAAAAGAATCAGTTCTTCCTGTGAAATGACTGCATTATTTTCAGTTCTTAATGCAATATTGCAAATAACATGTATCAGGGCAGAATCAATACCACTTTTTTTATTTAATCTTTCCATAAAATCTTCATCTATTTTTTGTGTAGGCAAAAAATATTTTTTCCGGATAAATTCCAACCAGTATGCAACTTTCTTTTTAGCTATAGCCGTATGATCATTTTTGCTCAAATATACACTGGCAACAGTTTGTACAAAGTCAAGTGTTGTATTGCGCAATGGATCTAACACGGGAATAATGCGTTGCTTTCTTTTGATCTCAATAAAAACATATACCAGTAAAGCTATAATGGACAACCATAATGCCCATTTCAAAAATTCATTGGAAAGAAAAAATCGCAATGGAGTACTGGCCCCTTCCCTGCCGGATTTATAATATTCATCCCAGAAAATGGTTCCTGCATTTTTGTCTAAATAAGATAATGCGGTGGAAGTATATTTTGCATTATTCTCTTTCAGCATAAAATAATTGGTAAAACAAATCGGAGATATGTGTAAAAATATTTTTCCTTTCCCAATATTTAATTGAATAAAATCCGGTTTGTTTTTCATATTCACACCGAGAATAATTGCCGAATCTCCTCCAGGTATTTTTTTAAAATAATTTGCGAAAGTGGAATGATTAAAATAAAAATTCTTTGAATTTTTCAATGCCGGGTTTGTAAAATTTACACCTGAAGAATCATTCACAAAAATATCAATATCTGAAGACTCTTCAATGTGCAATGAATCTGGTAATTCTTTTCCAAAGGAAGTCGCTGCAATGAATGCAGTGTTGCCATTTTTAATGAAATTCAATAATTCATTGATATCTGTTTTTCCTAATTCAATCGCTGGTTCGAGCAATAAATACGTGGTATTTGTAAAGTCTTTTTCATGCAATGTATTATAAATGGGAATTTGTTGGGTTTGTATATCCTTTCCCGGAAATATATAATCGAGCTGACTAAATAAAATAGAGGAACCATAAGGTTCTTTACTATTTTTTTCCAGCGAAATTGTCCAGTCGAATTCATGTGGTTTATAATATTGTGCAACTACATACAAGACAATTAAGCAAATAAAAAGGCCAATAAAAAATTTATATCCTTTCATGCATCAGAGTTGTTCATCGAGTTTTAAAAACTTTTCATTCATGGCATCGAAATCATTTTTCTCACTTCTTACATTTCCATAATACACTCTTTCAAAATACCTGGTCAAGGCTTCAAATGGTTGGCGGATCGCAGGTTTTTCCAATTCATGTATATATGCTGAATTGGTTTTATTGACCTGCCAGTTGATGAGGTTTTTCTCTGATAAGATTTTCAAACTTTTCAAATAAAGCAACCTGATACAAGCATTATAATTGCCTGCTGACAAAGCCGACTGAATGGCCTCATCAAAATTGATTTGGTGAAGGTCTTCCACATCAAGTGAAAACCCATTGACTTTTTTTCTGTCGGCTTCAAAAATACCGCTGTTATTGCCTTTCAGGATTTTGTAGATAATAAATAGAATGGTGGAAATACCAATTAGTAGAAAAATAATATTACGGGTAAGCAATCCATATTTCATGCTCATGAGCTCAGCATATTTTTTCCATACCCATGCCATAATCCTGTCAAAAATAGATTGCTCTTGTGGTATTACTTTTTCATAATCATAAACCGGGTTATCTTGATAAGATTGAATAACATTTTTTGGAATTTCCCGTACATGTATTTCAGAAGAATCTGCCGCAGGCATTTGCCTGGGTAAAACAGTTAAACTGCTTGAAAGAAAAAATATAAAAAACAATATTGATTTCATTAATATTCTTCTTCCAGGTTGTTGTGTAAATCATTTTTTTCACCAAGTGTTTCTAATCTTGCTGCAAGGCCCGTTCCATCATGACTTTCAGTGAGACTGCAATAATTCAGAAATGCAGAAACCAAAAAGACCAGGTAAAAAGCATAACCTACTATACTAATTACACTCATAACTATACCAACTGTTGTGCTTAGTTGTTTTGTTGTGAGATAAGAAATTACACCAACAATTGCGGCAACTACAAGGCCAATTATACTTGCAGAAAAAGTATAAATTAAATATGCCACGACATATATTCCAACGGACATCCAGAAATTTCTTTTAATTATTTCAAAACAACGGCTCATAGCAGTTCCGAAATCTGCATTCTCCAAAACAATGATAAACTGGAAAGGGACAAAGACAAAAGCCAGGTAAATGCCGGGAAATAAGCAAAAAATTAAACCGATAATGACCAGGATAATTTGGGGAATACTGAATAAAATAACTTTGGGGAAATAACGGATAAAATAATTCCAAACTTCTTCAATGGATGGCGATTCATTTTTTTCCTGGTATATTTTCATATAACACGCAACTACAACATTCATAGAAAGCATGCTTAACCAGGTCAATCCAATGGTAATAAAATAACCTGGAGTAAATATTGTGCTCAACATTTGTGTTTCATTTCCCACGCCACCACTCTTTAAGGTATCCAGGAAACCGAATGCGGTCTTTTGATAAATACCACTCATGATCGCATTGGCCAGCAGAAAAACGCCCGCGATCAATACAAACGATTTTAAGAGCGGTTTAAATTCCTGCCGAATAAACTGGAATGTATCACTCAGGTTATCACTGAGATCTCTTATTTTTCGAAGTTGGACTTTTTGCTGAACCATTGAATAAAATTTGATTGTGATTTTTCAGGAATTGTTTCTGTCTTTGAACGCTGCATTTTTTTATGCAGTTTATTTGGATAAATTATAAAATACCAAATGATAAAAAATAGAGAACCGGCTAAAATTAATATGTTGATGATGACGGGCATTTCAGTTTGTCGCGTTACAAAACTTTCAAAAAAAGCGGCCGTTAGAAAAAGTGGAATGAGTCCTACGACGATTTTCAAACCATCTTTTGCACCGCGCATAATAGAAACACTTCTTTTATAAGTTCCCGGAAATAAAATACTATTTCCTAAAATCAATCCAGCAGCACCTGCAATGATGATGCTCCACAATTCAAGCGTACCGTGGAGAAAGACAACAGTTAGAAATCGTAAGCCCAAACCTTTTGAAATAAAAAAATACTGGAAAGAACCCATCATAATACCATTGCGTAAAAGCATCAGGATACTTCCCACAGAAAAAAATATGCCCATCACATAACCCAAAAATGCCACGGAGATATTATTAAATGCTATAAAAAAAAACATGCTCAATGAGTCGGCACTTTTATACACACCAAAAGGATCTCCCGCTTCAATATTATGCGTTGTCATATTTATATAATCGTCCCCCAGGATAAGGCGTACAAAATTTTCATCATACTTTGCAGAAAGCGCACCTATCAGTGCGAAGACAAGAAAAAATAAAAAGGAAACTAAAAATTGTTTTTGATATTTTTTAAATAAAACAGGTAATTCAAATTGCCAGAACCAAAATATCCGTCCACGTTTTTCTTTTTTATTTCTATAGATTTTCTGATGAAAACGGGATGCAAGCCCGTTGAGGTATTTTACAGAATTACTTTCCGGATAAAAAGTTCGCGCATAAGCCAGGTCGTCTGTGAGGTCTACGAAACCTGAAGCTAATTCATCCGTTGCCGAACCGGAAACCAATATCGTTTCATATTGTTTCCATTTGTCTGCATTTTGTTTTAAAAACTGGGCTTCGCGCATATCATTTCCGGAAAGGTGTCAAAGAAACAATTTTTTTTTTCATCTTTGGCAAATGGGAATAATTTCTGTTACAACTACTCAAAATATTGAATTGGATTATGAACTGGCAGGTTTATCTGACAGAATTTTTGCCCGTCTCCTGGATTTTCTCTGTATTGGTGGTTATGCTGTATTAATAATGGCTATTGTTGGATTTGGAAACTTCGATAATTTTTTGTCCAATAATACCTGGATTTTTATAATTGTACTTGTCATTCCCATTGTTTTTTACCACCTCATTTGTGAAACAATGTTCAATGGCCAAAGTGTGGGAAAAATGGTTTTAAATATTCGGGTGATCAGCCTGAACGGCAATCAGCCAGCGCTTTCGCAATATTTAATGCGTTGGCTTTTCAGGCTGATAGATTTTACTTTATCCGGAAGTTTACTGGCGGTGATTTTGGTGGCAGCTACGGAAAAACACCAGCGGCTCGGCGATATTGTTGCAGGTACTGCAGTTATAAAAACTAAACCGAAAACAAAAATTGCTCATACAATTTACGCACCGGTTGCAGAAAATAGTTATGTACCTGTTTATCCGGAAGTGATCAATTTATCTGATAAAGATATTCAGCTTGTAAAAGAAGTGCTCCTGAATGCACATCGTTATTCCAATACAATGATCTTATTTGATACCATGCGAAAAATAGAAAATGTATTGCATATTCAAAATAAACATGACTCCTCTTTTCATTTTTTATATGCTATTATTCAGGACTATAATTACCTGGCTTCCACGCTTTAATTTATTGGAGCGGCGCTAACATTGAAAAGGGAAATTCAGGAATATTTCTCAGTATTGTAAATACAATAACGGAAAAGAGTACCAGCCAAACAAACCAGTTTTTATAAAATATAGATTGCTTTAATTTTTTCTTTCTGAAAAAATTCAGGGAATACACGGAAGCGGAAAAAATCAAAACCGGCAGGCTAATCATTGCTAAAAGATTGTCATGCAACGCATCTATAAAATTTCCATGCAATAAAGCCGATAAAGCCCGCTGCGAGCCGCATCCGGGGCAATATAAACCTGTGAGTGCATGAAAAGGACATTGCGGGAAAAATGATCCCGGGCTCCTGGCATCAAAAAAAGTGTATAGCGATATTACTGCTAATACCGCTATACTTTTTAAAATTACAGGCAAATAATTTTGCCGTTGAATGATCATTCAAAATTAGTATTAATAATTTTGGTTCATTAATCCACGTGTTGACCAGAATGCTGTAAGTCCAAAAGCAAATACTGCTAAAATGTAAAGCACAATAACTGCGAGGCCAACAAAGAATCCGATCTTCGTCCATTTGGCCGCATCTTGTGACGCCTGTAATGCGCCGGCATGATCGCCCACCTGGAATTTGGTATTTACCTGCGTGGCAAAAATAATACCTGCAATACCAAAAGGCAGGCAACAAAAAAGTGTTACTAAAATTGATTCTACCAGCCAATTTTTAGGCGGTAATAAGCCTGGTTGTTGTGGTTGCTGTGGTGCATACCCCTGAGTAGTTTGGTCCATGAATAATGGTTTAAAGTGAAAAAATATTTTGAAAACTACTGCTTCCCGCTGAAATAAAAAAACATTCCAGCAACATTTTTCACCCAAAAGAATGCACACTTTTTTCGCATAGCGAAATTTCATTCAAAAGTTTAGTATGCCCTGGCAAATAAAACCCTTTGGCTGGAAGGGTTTCCGGTAAGAATACATTTCCCCGCCTCTTGTTTATTATCCAAAGGAATACAACGTATAGTAGCCTTCGTCAACTCCTTGATTTTTTCTTCGGTTTCTGCAGTACCATCCCAATGCGCCGAAATAAAACCGCCCCGGTTATCAAGTGCTTCTGTGAATTCTTCAAAAGTATTTACAGTTATAATATTTTCATTGCGGAATTTCTTTGCTTTGTTGAAAATGGATTGTTGAATTTCTGCGAGCAGACTATTAATATATAGATCAATGCCATCCAAAGACACATTTGTTTTTTCACGTGTATCACGACGTACTAATTCCACCGTATTATTTTCAATATCACGTGCGCCAATGGCAATGCGGACCGGCACACCTTTCATTTCATATTCAGCAAATTTCCAGCCTGGCCTGGTGTGTTCTGCATCGTCATATTTTACAGAAATATTTAAAGCTTTCAATGCTGAAATAATTGTGGCCACTTTATCACTGATCAGTTTTTTTTGTTCTTCATTTTTATAAATAGGAATAATAACAACTTGTATTGGTGCGAGACTTGGTGGTAAAATTAATCCATCGTCATCACTATGCGCCATTACCAGCGCGCCAATAAGCCGCGTGCTTACGCCCCAACTCGTGGCCCAAACATAATCAAGCTTATTTTCTTTATCACTGAATTTTACATCAAAAGCTTTGGCAAAATTTTGCCCCAGGAAATGGGAAGTGCCAGCTTGTAAAGCTTTGCCATCCTGCATGAGCGCCTCTATACAATACGTTTCTACTGCACCTGCAAAACGTTCATTCGCAGTTTTAACACCCTTGATCACAGGCATTGCCATAAAATTTTCTGCAAACTCTGCATATACATTCAGCATTTGAATCGTTTCATTTTCTGCTTCCTGTTGCGTGGCATGTGCCGTATGTCCTTCCTGCCAGAGAAATTCCGTGGTGCGTAAAAACAAACGTGTACGCATTTCCCAGCGAACCACATTTGCCCATTGATTGATGAGCAAAGGCAAATCGCGGTAAGATTGTATCCAGGTTTTATACGTGCTCCAGATGATTGTTTCAGAAGTCGGTCTTATGATCAATTCCTCTTCCAGTTTTGCATCCGGGTCTACAATAATTCCATTACCTGATTCATCATTTTTTAGGCGATAATGAGTAACCACAGCACACTCTTTTGCAAAGCCTTCAACATGTGCGGCTTCGCGGCTTAAAAAACTTTTAGGAATGAATAAAGGAAAATACGCATTTACATGGCCCGTATCTTTAAACATTTTATCTAATTGCTGCTGCATTTTTTCCCAAATTGCATAGCCATAAGGTTTTATGATCATGCATCCACGAACAGCGCTATAATCGGCCAGGCCAGCTTTTAAAACTATATCATTATACCATTGCGAATAATCTTCTTTCCTGGATGTAATCTCTTTTGCCATAAATAATTTTTATATATAATTTTTTACCCCAAACAAGCGTTAGTTTTGTAATATAGTTAACAAGATTAAAAAATATTTACCATGTAATTTTTGTATCTTTATGACAATTAAAAATTGTCCGGAAAACGGCAAATGTAGTTACTTCATTTTTCATGCACAATAAACTCATTATAATGTATAAAAATCTTTTTCTCATCATCATTGCAGCTTTTTTATTTACAGGCTGTTCAACCTATCGCGCCGGCCAAACACCTGATGATGTGTATTATTCTCCCGGCAACAACCAGGTTAATACAGACAATTATATAAATCCTGAAGATGATAATTACCTGCGAATGAAAGTACAAAACAACAGCACGTGGGGATCTTTGGATGATTTTGATTATTGGTATGACAGCCGCTATTATGGAAATCATTATTATGCTTTTAATAATCCATACTCTTTTCATAACTCTTATTCTTACTGGGGTTCAGGATTTAATTCACCTTTTTCATACTGGACTACATTTAGTTTTTCACCATGGGGATACAGTCCGTGGGGTTATAGTCCATGGGGATTTTATTCACCTTACACAACTGTTGTTTATTACAAGAATAGAAATGTATATTCCGGCAATGTCCTCAATGGAAATATGAATGGCTACAGAAATAGTTTGTATAGTAATAACAATAGTAATTATAATTTGAATAACGCTAATAAATCCAATAAGCGCTCATTTGGTGACCTTTTTAAAGGAAATTCTTCCAGGGGACAAAATCCAAATAATATTCCTCAAAATGGCAGCCGTACACAACCTGTTCGTACTTATGAACAACAAAGGTCTCCTGTAAATAATACCAACCAGGGATCTCGCAGTGGTGGTTATAAAAGTACCGGAAGTAACAACACAAGTAGCAGGCCGCCGAGGAATAATCATTAATTCTTATAATTCAATTCGTTTTTATAAAATATTAGAAACAATTCGGATTTATGAAAAAAATATTGATTTTTCTACCGGTCGTTTTATGTGTATCCATCATCCATGCGCAAGTGCCGGAAGATGCTTTAAGAAATACATGGTTTATTCCAATGGGAAGCGCGCGATCTTTAGCAATTGGTGGTGCCATGGGAGCACTTGGTGGTGATATAAGCTCCAATAATATTAACCCGGCCGGTATTGGTTTATATAAAACGCAGGAAGTAGTGCTCTCACCCGGATTTTTACTGAATAATAATAAAATAAATTTTCGCGGTACAGAAAGTGATAAACAAAATATCGGCGTTTCTTACGGTTCAACCGGCATTGTTCTTGGTACTACAAATGCCGGCAAACAAATGGGCAATTATACCAGCAGCGCTTTCTCATTTTCCATCACACAACTCGCCAGTTTTAATAATCACACTTATTACAAAGGCTTCAATAACGTGACTTCTTTTTCCGAACAATACCTGGAAGAACTAGTTGGGAATGGCGCAGGCGTACAATCTGCAGAACAGGATTATATTTTTGGTTCATCACTTGCGTACCGCACTTATTTGATTGATACTTTTAATTTGAACGGACAATTGGCGGGTTTTAAAAGCCTTGTTCCAGTTGCTACTGGTATTAACCAGGAACGCATCGAAGATTCACGTGGTGGTTTTAATGAAGCATCATTTGCATTTGCAAAAAATAATGATGATCGTTTATACCTTGGCCTTTCTGTAAATATTCCTTTCTCAAGCTATACCCGCGATCTGACTTATACAGAAACGGATGCTTCGGGAGACCCCAATAATGATTTTGACCATTTTACTTTTACACAAAACTATTCTTCTACAGGAATTGGTTTCAATGCGAAATTGGGATTGATTTACAAAATGTCACCTATTTTTCGCTGGGGCTTTGCTATTCATACACCTTCTTTCATGATATTCCGTGACCAGGTTCGTGCCGCCATGACTACCAATACAGAAGGCTATGCCGGCACAGTTACAGAAAGCAGTGATCATTTGAATAATGGAAACCCGGGCGAGGTGAATTATGTTTTACAAACACCCTGGCGTGCCATTGCCAGTGGCGCATTTGTGATCAGTGATAACAGTGATACCAAATTGCAGCGCGGTTTTATTACTGCCGATGTGGAATATGT